>JAGFXO010000006.1 GCA_017861285.1 Geobacteraceae bacterium
TCCCATGGAAAATGCCGAGGCATAGACCATTGATGGCGACCAATGCTGGGCAATGGCCGCTACTGCAAGAACCTTCATCGGTTCGATGGGCATGGGCAGACGGTAAATGATTCCGGTAGCGATATTGGCAATTCCCATCATAACCAGAAAACCGGCGGGGTTGAGACCACAAACAGTCATATAGCCGATAGCAAAAGGGATCAGGATGCCGAGGTCGCCCATTGATCCGGCAAGTTCCCGGCGACTGAACTCAAAGGACCTGATATTAACCATCAAGTTCGCCCTTTTCAGGAGCGGTTTTTTGTTTCCTCCCTATGAATATATAAAGAATCGAACCGAGGGGGGGCAGCATGATGATGGTGAGCAGCCAAATGATTTTGTTGTATCCGGTAAATTCGTTTCTGAGCAGATCGACCAGAGTCCAGATTACGAAGGCGATTGACAAAAGTATGACTGTGAAGATAATGATCAGCGGGACAAACAAAACAGTAAAATTATCTGAATAAAAGAACGTCACGACTGACCTCCCGGAGAAATTATCGCATGTATTCGGAAGTATACATCAAAACGGCTTTTTCAACAGATGTCGCACTGTACAAATTTGAATTCGACCTCGGCATGATTCAATCTGCTCAATTCGTCCCTGGTAAGGTGTCTCCACACTGAAAACTGTTTGACCCGGTTGCATTTCGGACATCGGTACATAATGATTTTCATTGTTACCCTCGTGACTGTATGCGGGTTAGGGTGGATTCTGTATAGTATCCGCATATTCACCGTATTGCAAGGATGGAGTCGCAAATCATATGGGCTACTGAATGGTAACAAAATTGCATCATACATAATATCTGCTAAAGTCTCCCTTTCAATGGGTGAAAGGGTAAAGGGATAGGTAGGATCCTCCAGACCACCATCCCTTTTTTTTTACCTCATTTCGGTTGACGTGTGCAAAAAAATGTCAGTCTCAAACAGGAAGTTGCCCAGGTTGTGAAATTCACCTTTTCTGAAAGAAACAATCTGGCATTACTTGACAGTTTCCCGTGTAACGGTAACACGAATATGGTATGCTTTGAATCATATAATCGGATTTGATGCAGCTATGGCATGTTGTTGGTCAAGAGAAATTTCTCCGGGGTACCACATGGAAGTTGACCCTTTTGTGACTGCCGATCTTCCTATTGTAAAGGGGAGGGTATATCACCTTGACCTTGCTCCCGGGGAGATTGCCAGGAATATTATCATCGTCGGGGACCCTGACCGGGTACCATTTTTTGCAGACGAATTCATGGTCGAGTGTGAAGTCGACCGCTTTCATCGTGGATTTCGAACTATAACCGGGATTGCGAGGGAAACGGGCCAGCGTTTTTCCGTATTAACCTCGGGAATAGGTACCCCTTCGATGGAAATCGTTCTCAATGAAATCTGCGCATTGAACGAGATCGATTTCAAAACCCGAAAGAGAAAAAAGCAATTCAAACCGCTGACGGTTATACGGATCGGCACTTCAGGCGGTTTGCAGCCCGAGACGGAACTCGGAACACTTGTCGTTACGGATTATGTTATCGGCCTGGATAATACAGGCCTTTTCTATGATGCACCCTGCCCCGACTCCTGCGGCAGGATACTTGAAGTGCGGGCGCGCGAGGCTCTTGCATCTGCAATTGACGTAAATGCGCGTTTCAAGGGAAGGGTTTTCCCCTACGTTGCCAGAGCGCATCCAGAGGTGAGAATCGCTTTGGAAAAGGAGGCACTCCGCCTGGGTGTAGGGTGCAGGAAAGGGATTACAGTATCAAGCTCCGGGTTTTTCGCCAATGAAGGGAGAAAAGTATCCCGGATAGCCCCTACCGCGCCACAACTGGATGCTCTCCTTGCGGCGATGGATTCAGGCATTCCCGGCCTCAAGGTTGAGAATATTGAGATGGAATCGAGCATTCTGCTGCATTTCATGGGTGGCATAGGTTACAGGGCAGGGGTCATCTGTGCCGTTATCGACAAGCGGTGTGAAGGGTCATTCATGATGGATTATCAGGAAATAATGCTCGTTGCCGCACGTATTACGCTGAATGTGTTCAGGTCGCTCGAGTAAATCCCGTTCTTTTCCCAAATATCCGATGCGGAGACGGATTATCTGAATTTTCTCATCTGCAGTGCCGTTTATCGTCATTTTGTTTTCTGTCTGACAATAGTCGAGGTTCACGCGATGAATGTTCAAAATGTTGCTGAAATTCAGAAATGGTTTTCCGACTATTGCAGAGGCTTTGACTCCGATGAGGAGGATTTTCGGAGAAACATGACCTTGAAGGAAGACCATACCTATCGCGTCCGCTCGAATACTTTCAAGATAGGGCAGGGAGAAGACCTGGCTCCAGAGGACATGCTAATTGCCGAGTCAATTTCCCTGCTGCACGATGTGGGAAGATTCGAACAGTATCGGCAGTTCAAAACATTCAGAGACAGTGTGTCGGTGAACCATGCTCAACTTGGTGCGAAAATCATAGAAGATCATGAGGTTCTCTCTTCCCTTTTACCACGGGAGAGATCGATCATTAACCGAGCCGTTGAATCCCATAATGCTTTTTCTGTTCCCGGGGATTTTTCGGAGGAGACGCAATTTTTCCTGAAACTGATCCGTGATGCCGATAAGCTTGATATTTGGCGGGTCTTTATCGAGTATTTCAGGCAACCGGCACACGAAAGGGCCTCCGCCGCAGGACTCGATCTCCCGGATAAACCGAAGTGTTCCCCTGGTGTTCTGGAACAGGTGGCAAACGGTGAAATGGTCCGGTTGTCCGCCGTGAAGACCTTGAATGATTTCAAACTCATGCAGCTTGCCTGGGTATATGATCTCAATTTTTCGGCGTCTTTCGCCCTTCTTTTGGAGCGGCAATGCATTGAGGAACTTGCTGAATCGCTCCCCGCAGAAAGCCTGGTCGTGAAGGCGGTAGAGGCGGTTCTTAGTTTTGCATACGGGAAGGTCCAAAAAGCTTGACCTCGGCTACGGCACCGGCAACAGAAACAAAAGGCTTTTCTATCCTTTGAATTGCATAATCTTTTCCAGACTGTCCAGCAGATATTTCTTTCCAGTTTCATTAAACAAGATCATTTCATAGCTGCTTCCATTATTGTTTCTGGTTTCAGATTCAATCCCGAATTCTTGAGACCTGTCGCTCAAAATCGTCCTTGTTTTACCGTCTTCCAGGCTCTGTTCCTCCAGTATTCCCATTTTTTTCAGTTTTTTATTTATCTCCATACCGGTCAACTTTCTGCTCTTATCCAAATCGATGACGTCGTTTACGCATTTTGCGAACTGATTAATGCCGATCTTTCCCTTCGGCAGTTCAATTCTCTTCTTTTCCTCATCAGTAATGATAAAATCCGCATTCTTTTTTGAATACGATCGTAGATCTCCTTCAATCGCTTTTCCCAAAATCTCTTGAATAAAATTCAGGCATCTGATGATTCTTCCATCATGCAAGAAGCTGCTATCCTCGATCTGATCGTCATTCAATGGATTTATACCTTTGGAGATTTTGTCGATAGTTTCTTTTGCTTTGATAATTCTTTCTTTTTCAGGATTCATCATATCACGCCTCCAGATATCACCGTTGTCTGCAGAATTGGAAATAATTAATAAAAATAAGTGAATATTATGTAATATAAAAAAATAACATCGTCAAGAGAAAATTTTCACTCTCTGCCGATTTTATGTTCTCTGGTGATAATATGGCTGTCGAATAGATTGCATCAGAGGTTGATTCGCTGAAGTTTTGAAGAACGGCGTCCGGAGGCTGGAAATACTTTATAGCAGTGGGAATACGCAGGGCTCTGTTTTTCCGAAAAAATTTTGATTTGGCTCTACTGTGGAAAATATACCCGTGAAATGAGTTCAAGCCAGAAGATGAGCTGTATGAGCGCAAAAAATATGTAAAAAGGCGGGCTTAAAAACCCGCCTTTCGAGAAACGATCCACATTGAAAAGGGATTATTTTTTCAGGTTGTAGAAAACCTCTTTACCCCTGAAGACAGCCACGGCGTCCAGTTCATCCTCGATACGGAGGAGCTGGTTGTACTTGCATACCCTGTCAGTGCGACATAGCGAGCCCGTCTTGATTTGTCCTGAGTTAACCGCTACGGCAAGGTCTGCCAACGTGGTATCCTCCGTTTCGCCGGAGCGGTGGGAAATGACAGTTGTGTAGCCGGCCTGTTTTGCTGTTTCGATGGCTTCGAGCGTTTCGGTGAGGGTGCCTATCTGGTTGAGCTTGATCAGGATGGAGTTTGCGATACCCTTTTCAATGCCCTCTTTCAGGATCCGGGTGTTAGTCACGAAGAGGTCGTCGCCCACGAGCTGAATACGTTTGCCCAGCCTCTCAGTCAACATTTTCCAGCCATCCCAGTCGTTCTCAGCCATACCGTCTTCGATTGATATGATCGGGTACTTGTTCACCAGGTTCTCGTAGAAATCTACCAGCTGTTCAGGAGTTTTTTCCGGGCTGGGTTCATTTTCAAGGTAATACTTTCCGTCCTTGAAAAGTTCCGAAGAAGCAACGTCCAGTGCAAGGAGAACGTCGCTCCCAGGCTTGTAGCCTGCTTCTTCTATGGCTGACATGATAACTTCCAGGGCCTCTTCATTGGACTTGAGGTTTGGCGCAAAACCGCCCTCATCACCAACGGCGGTATTATAACCTTTCTTTTTCAGCACGCTTTTAAGCGAATGGAAGACCTCCACGCCCATTCGCAGTGCTTCCGTGAAATTGTTTGCGCCGGCAGGCATGATCATGAATTCCTGAATATCCACGTTGTTGTCGGCATGAGCGCCGCCATTGAGGATATTCATCATCGGCAGGGGCAGTTCCTTGGCATTTACCCCGCCAATATACTGGTACAGGGGCAGTCCCACCTCCTCCGCGGCGGCTTTAGCCACCGCAAGTGAAACCCCGAGTATGGCGTTCGCTCCGAAATTGCTTTTGAATTCCGTCCCATCGAGTTCCAGCATCTTTCTGTCGACACCGGCCTGATCGGTTGCTTCCATTCCGATAATCTGTTCGGCAATATGGTTGTTGACATTGCTTACTGCCTTGAGAACACCTTTTCCCATATACCGTGATTTGTCGCCGTCCCTGAGTTCCAGGGCTTCACGTTCGCCGGTAGAGGCGCCGGATGGAACAGCTGCTCTTCCCATGATGCCGGATTCGAGGAAAACCTCTACTTCCAGTGTCGGATTGCCTCTCGAATCTAAAATCTCCCTGGCATACACATCAGCGATTTCACTCATTGTCGACTCCTTGCGTTACATTTAGAATTGCAGGCCGTCGGACCTGAAAAAAAAGAAATTGTATACCACACTTTCAATAAAATGAAGATAAAATTAATTTTTCCATGCATGGTGCGAATAGGCCTCATGTTCCCAACTGTTTACGTTGACATCTGCAATAAATCGAAGCTATATTTAAACACTATACATTTATCCAATGGAAAGAATCTTTCGAGTATCCGGTGCCTTCAGGCATGGGAATCTTGGTACATAGGGGAAATAGCTGCTCAATGCCTACTGATCAAGGCGATACGGAAAAAAAGGACAGAAAAAAACAGCTCCTTTCACGTGCAAGGGTTTTGTTTTATAGTTTTCTTGACAGACTAAACGACGGGAAAAACGAGAAGACCGTCCGCATCATCCTTCTATTCATCACTGCCTCGCTGCTGACGCTGATGATCGTACCTGACCAGCATTTTGCAACCTCCCGGTTCAATGTGGGAGATATTGCTTCCACCGACATCAAAGCAACGCAGGGTTATCTCCTTGAAGACCGCCTGCTCACCGAAAAAAAACGTTCTGCTGCGATGGCTTCGGTTCCGTTCCTGTACAATTACTTTACGAACAGGGCTGAAGAGCTGACAACCCGTTTCGATAAAGTCTTTTCCTTGCTTTCACAGGCCAGGAACAATCAATTGCCGCAAAGCGAGAATCTGCTGAGAAAAATCTCCGAAGTGCTCGGTTGCAGCATGTCGAATGCTGAACTGCAGGCACTGGAAGCGAGAAGTGACAGAGATGTCGTTCTTGGTGAAATAAGCAGGATTTACAGAGCTGTTTATGAGAATCACGTGGTTGCAGATAAGCGCTTGTTTTTCGCCGACAGGAGCCATGGAATCGTGGTTGTTGACTCTGATACCGGCGAAATAACGGATTTCTCCGATTCAATTTCTCCTACCATAGACGTTGCGGATGCAGGCAAGCTTGTGCGAAGAATGAGGCCGTTCGGCGGTGGAAATCGGCAGGATTCCGAAATTCTGACAGGGTTGCTCATCAAGGTGCTGCAACCAAACATTGCTTTCGACCGGGATGCCACGGAGAGAAGAAAACATGAAGTCGGCGAATCCGTGCGGCCAGTTCTTTTCCAGGTAAAGCGTGGAGAAATGATAGTTCGTGAGGGAGAGAGAATATCTGATGAACAGGCTTTGAAACTGAACAGGATTTTTGAGGCACGCCAGGGAATCAGCAAATTTTTTTCGGGTATCGGAATTTTTGGACTTGTACTTGTCCTTCTCTATTTCCCCTATCGTTTTGGACGAAAAAACATCAGGAAATTCAACCCTTCGTCCAAAGATCTCCTTCTTCTTGCCGTAGTTACCCTCATACTTTTTCTCATGCTGAAAACAGTTAGTACTGTATCGACTGCGATGGGAGCTATTTTCCCTCATATCGATATAAATAATTATTTCTATATTTTTCCGTTTGCCGTTGCTCCGATGCTGGTCAGGATAATACTCAACTCCGAAGTTGCTCTGGTTTATTGTGCCGCAAGTGCACCCCTGCTCGGTATAATGTTCAATAACAGTTTGCCGGTGGGGATTTATGCAATGCTTGGGGGAGTCATCGGCGCTCATGGTGTGCGGCACTGCAAGGACAGGGGGACGATTTACACAGCAGGTATGAAGGTAAGCGTGGTAAATCTGGCGATGGCGATACCTTTTGCCGTCCTGAACGACTCCATGCTTTCCATGCAAGTAGTCTACGTCATAATTTTTGCTTTTGTCGGGGGTATTTTAAACGCTCTGATCGTTTCTGGAATGATACCGGTAATTGAATCCCTTTTTCAGTATACAACGGACATAAAACTGCTCGAATTATCGAGCCTCAATTCTCCCATATTGCGTGAGTTGATGATTCGTGCTCCGGGCACCTATCACCACAGTGTCATGGTCGGCAATCTCGTCGAAGCTGCCGCTGAGGCCATCAATGCAAATCCTCTACTGGCAAGGGTCGCCGCTTATTACCATGATATCGGCAAGGTGAACAAACCGCTCTATTTCATAGAAAATACGAAGGGCGGAGAAAATAAACACGATAAGCTGACCCCGAACATGAGTGCATTGATTCTTATATCCCATGTGAAAGAGGGTGTTGAACTGGCAAGGGACAAAAGGCTTGGACGCCCGATTATCGACATAATACGGCAGCACCACGGCACCGCACTCATCAAGTATTTTTACCAGAAGGCCAAAACACATGAGATACCGGAGCCTGCTTCTCTGAATGAATTGGATTTCCGCTACCCCGGGCCGAAGCCCCAGACACGGGAAGCGGGCCTTGTCTTGTTGGCGGATTGTGTCGAAGCAGCTTCAAAAACCCTCACGGATCCGACTCCTGCACGCATTCAGGGAATGGTGCAGAAAATAATCAATAATATATTCATTGACGGCCAACTGGAGGAGTGTGAACTCTCCTTGAAAAGTCTTCACGAAATTGCGAAGAGCTTCAACAGAGTGCTTTCCGGCATCTACCATCAGAGGATAGATTACCCGGAACCCGTATATAAAGTGAACGAGAGGAAAAAGAACGTTGAAAGTACTGATAGAGAACAGGCAAAGGCGGCATCGGATACCGCTGCGAAAACTGAGAAGGGCAGCGGAGATGACCTTAAACGCCTTGGGATATCCCGGAAGTGAACTGTCGGTATCGATTGTAGGCGATAGAAGCATGCGGAGGATAAACAGGGAATATCTTGGAAAGGACAGGCCGACGAATGTCATTTCCTTCGCCATGAGCGAAGGCGAATTCGGCGAACTGAATCCGGATATTCTTGGAGACGTGGTAATTTCCGCTGACACAACTCTGCGTGAAGCGGAGGCGGGAGGAATGGAATTTTTTACACGTCTTGTCTTCCTGCTTCTGCATGGTATCCTCCATCTGACGGGATATGATCATGAACGGAGTGGAGAATCCGAAGCAAGGAGAATGGAAAAAAAGGAACTGGAGCTATTCGGAATGCTTCAGGAAGAAGAGCTGGTGTAAGGGCGGGTTGTGAACCCGCCCATGTTTTTTCGAACTTTGGACTTTGTATGAAACCGACCAGATTCATAGATTCAATGAATTGCGCAATAGAAGGCATTCTTTATGCTGCAAAAACGCAAAAGCACATGCGCCATCATTTTCTCATGGCAATTATCCTGCTGCTCGCGCTGCTTGTCATGAAGGTCTCGGCGTTTGAGTTCATCCTCATTGCGCTCTCAATTTCTTTAGTGCTTTTCGCCGAGTTGATCAACACGGCAATAGAGGTAGTGGTTGACATGATATCTCCCGAATATCACCCGCTTGCAAGAGTTGCGAAGGATATTGCCGCTGGTGCAGTGCTGATTGCCGCTATCAGTACTACTGTTATGGGGTATGTTATCCTTTCGCGTTATATTTTTCCTGTTTACAAAGAGGCATTAGGCATGGTAGGAACTCCATCGGAGATTGGAACAATTATCTCCCTTCTGATAGTGATAATTGCCGTTGTTATCCTGAAATCGGTTGCGGGGAAAGGAAAACCGTTTCAGGGTGGATTGCCGAGCGGTCATTCGGCTGTAGCCTTTTCCATAGCCACCATAGTCTCGCTCTCTACGATGGACCCTGTCAGTTCCTTGCTGACTCTGGCCCTGGCGGTCATGGTAAGCAATTCCCGGCTTTTGCTGCGGCACCATACCTTGCGGGAAGTGATTTACGGTGCGGGGCTGGGGACTTCCCTGACCCTTGCGGTATTGTTTTTATTCAAGACCTTTGCATGATATTCGCTTGCGGGGCACTACGGTTCGCAGCTATGAAACCGACACATGATTCGTCAATTAACGGAGGATATGCATCGTTGGAAGATGGGCAAAGAAGAAGACCGGGCTTCCTTGAAATATTGAGCCGATTTCTGACCGGCAGGAAGAAAATCACCGAAGAAGAGATCCAGGAAATGATGGCTGCCGGAGAGGAAGAAGGCCTCATCAACGAAGAGGAAAATGCCATGATTCAGTCAATTCTCCAATTCAGGGATACCGTGGTTCGTGAAATCATGGTTCCCCGGACGGAGATTGCCTGTATAAGCAGTGATGCCGCGGTGAGCGACATCATTCGGGAAATCATCGCCTGCGGCCATTCCCGCATGCCGGTCTATGAAGATTCAATTGATAACATTATCGGGCTTGTCTATGCGAAGGATCTGCTGAAATACTGGGGTATGGATGCTTCCTCGATAGAACTGAAAAAGATCATCCGGGTACCGTACTTTGTTCCGGAATCCAAAAACCTCGAGGAACTTCTTCAGGAATTCAAGCGAAAAAGGATGCACATAGCAATCGTTATCGACGAGTATGGCGGTACCTCCGGACTCGTTACAATCGAGGATGTTCTTGAGCAGATTGTGGGTGATATCCAGGATGAGTATGATCTGGAAGAAGAGTGGATTTCCTGTGAACCTGACGGTTCTTTCGTAGTCGATGGCAGATTGCCCGTGGAAGAACTGGAAGACCATGTGGGGATCCAGGTCGAAAGGGAGAAGTTCGATACGGTAAGCGGTCTAATCTACCACTTGACGGGACGGATTCCGAAAACCGGCGAAGAAATAGATGGTGGACCGATACGTCTGCTGATCATTGAAGCTGATGAGCGCAAGATAAAAAAAGTCAGGGTCGACAGGAAAATAGAATCCAGCGGGGAGACGGAGGAATAGTGGACTACTCCAGGTTCGGACTGCCGGATTTTGCAGGCTTACGGAAACGTGATTATTTGTTGGCCTTACTTTCGGGGGGGCTTCTTGCCGTCGCTTTTCCGAAACCTGACCTTTCTCTGCTTGCATGGGTGGCATTCGTTCCGTTACTGCTTGCCGCAGGGCAGAAAAGTGCGTCAAAAGCTTTCAGGCTCGGTTTCGTCTCGGGCCTTGCCGCCTACGGCGCACTTCTGTACTGGATAAACATCGTTGTTACCACATACGGAAAGTTGCCGCTTGTTGCCAGCATCGTAGTGTTTCTGACCCTGGCTGCATATCTTGCCCTTTATCCAGCCGTTGTCATGTACCTGGTCCGAAAGGGAGGAGAAAAGGGCATATCGATCATCTTTTCTTTTCCGGTTGTCTGGGTCGGTCTTGAATTTCTGCGTTCTTTCCTGTTGACGGGCTTCCCGTGGGCCAGCCTCGGTTATTCCCAGTATCGTATGGTGTCGTTGATACAGATTGCCGATATAACCGGCGTATATGGCATCAGTTTCCTTGTCGCCTTGGCTAATGCCGTTTTGTACCAGGCAATGAAGGGAGTTGTCGCAAAGGAAAAGAAAATTAGACCCGGCCGTGGAATTGTTCTTTTTCTGGTACTGTTTTCAGCAACCATGGTATACGGTTATCACCGGCTTGGCGTTCCCGAGAGCGGTACCCCAGTGAAAGTAGCCCTTGTACAGGGCAATATAGACCAATCCATAAAATGGGATCCCGCCTTTCAAGAGGCAACAGTTACCATCTATGAAAGGCTTACGCGTCAGGCGTCCGCTCGGGGTGCGGATCTTGTTGTATGGCCGGAAAGTGCAGCCCCCTTCTACTTTCAGGAAGATGTGAAGGACTCTGCGAGGATCAAAAAACTGGCTGCTGATATCGGGGCCTATGTTGTCGTCGGCAGTCCCGCCTTTGATAATGATGGTGGCAGCATCAAGTACAGAAACAGCGCCTATCTCGTTTCACCGCAAGGGAAAATCGCCGGCAGAAGTGACAAGGTTCACCTGGTTCCTTTCGGCGAATATGTTCCCCTTGCCGGGCTGTTTCCTTTTGTGCATAAACTCGTTGTCGGTGTGGGTGATTTCTCTCCGGGGGAGGGAACCTTCCCGCTTTCCATCGGGAAAGGCAACATAGGTGTACTGGTCTGTTTCGAGGGTATCTTCCCGGAATTGTCCCGCGGTTATGTTCAGGCAGGCAGCCGCTTGCTCGTAAATATCACAAATGATGCCTGGTACGGCAGGTCGTCCGCACCCTATCAGCATCTGTCAATGACCGTTTTCAGGGCCGTTGAAAACAGGGTCCCGCTTGTCCGCGCGGCCAACACGGGGATCACCGCCATCATTGACGGCAAGGGACAGATACGGAGCCGGACTCTGCTGTTCCAGGAGGCCTATCTGGAAGGAGAAGTGCGGATGGGAAGCGGGGATACACTATACTGCCGTTACGGCGATGTGTTTGCCAAAATCTGCCTTGCGCTTTCCGCAATTATAGCAATTGCCGCTTTTGTCGGTAAAAAAAGTAAGAGAGGTGTAGTTCATGTTTAGAGAAGAAGTCGCCAGAATAGAGTCGCTGGAAGAAAGAATAAACAAACTTCGGGGGTCTCTTTGAAATAGATGCAAAAAGGGAAGATATTCAGGAACTGGATGCGCGCATCGCGTTACCGGGCTTCTGGGATAGAGGAGAAGAGTCCCAGCGTGCGCTGAAAGAACGGACCGTCCTGGAAAAAATCCTCGGTTCGTGGGATAAACTGCATCGGCAGATGGAGGATATCAAGATTTTTATTGAACTGGGGGCCGAAGCTGAGGATGAGGAAACCCTCGCGGAGGTTGCGCTTCTGATTGACGAACTGGAGAAGGGTGTCGAGCAGTTGGAATTTCAGAAGATGCTTTCAGGACCTCATGACAGAAACAATTGTTTCGTATCCATAAATTCCGGCGCCGGCGGGACTGAAGCACAGGACTGGGCGGAAATGCTTCTGAGGATGTATCTGCGTTATTGTGAGCGCAAGGGATGGCAAACCGAGATTACCGATTACCAGCAGGGTGATGAGGCCGGTGTCAAGAACGTAACCTTTACCGTAAACGGTGAATACAGTTGCGGATACTTGAATGCGGAAGCGGGCATACACCGGTTGGTTCGCATATCGCCTTTTGATGGAAATGCACGTAGACATACGTCGTTTGCGTCTGTTTTTGTATTTCCCGAGATTGAAGACGATATAGAGGTGAAAGTTTCGGATTCCGATCTTCGGATCGACACGTATCGGTCCGGTGGTGCGGGGGGACAACATGTGAATGTTACCGATTCGGCAGTACGGATTACTCATATCCCGACCGGTATCGTTGTCGCATGTCAGAATGAGCGCAGCCAGCATATGAACAAGGCAACCGCAATGAAAGTGCTGCGGGCGAAGCTTTACGAGCGGGAGATCGAGGAAAGGGCGGCAAAGGCGGCGGAACTCGGTGGTGAAAAGAAGGAAATAGGCTGGGGAAGCCAGATTCGCTCTTATGTTCTCCATCCGTACAGAATGGTCAAAGATCTCCGCACCGGCATTGAAAGCGGAAATCCGGATGCGGTGCTTGACGGTGACCTTGATGACTTCATCGTTGCCTTCTTGATGGGAGTGAGAAGGGGAGACAAGGAGATTAACGACTGATGAAAATCGTGGTATGTATTATCTCGGCTTTTCTGCTACTCGGTGCTGCAGGCAGAGTGTTTGCCGAACCGGTTGCAGGCATTACCAGGATCGGATATTCAATACAGATAGGGGCCTTTTCTGAGGTAGGAAATGCCGAGCGGCTCACTGCCAGGCTTCAGGAAAAAGGCATTGAGGCCTTTTATTTCAAGAAAGAAAACGGGCTGTATGCAGTAAGGTTCGGAGATTTTCGGCGCAGGGACGAAGCGCGGAAGACAGCGAAAAAACTTGTTTCAGAGAATGTCATCAGCTGTTATTTTATAGCTCCGCCTCAAATTTCGGCGAAGGAGCAGGTCACGCAGCCGTCAGACAAACCCGGGCCCCCCGTGAAAACAAAAAAGGCTAATGATATGGGTTATATTGCCGCGAGAACCGCGGAGAGATTTGTCGGCATACCGTATCGCTGGGGGGGCAACACGGTTGTTGACGGGATGGACTGCAGCGGATTTGCCAGGGCTGTATATAACCTGTGTGGCGTCAATATTCCCCGTACCTCGGGAGAACAGTTCCGGATCGGTCAGAAAATCATAAAGGATGAACTGGTGGATGGTGACCTGGTTTTTTTCGGAAATTCTGAATACCAGATCACTCACGTAGGAATTTATGTGGGGAATAATCGTTTCGTTCATGCTCCGAAAAGGGGTGAGGACATCAAGGTGTCTCCGCTGGATGGCAACGGATTTGCCAAAAGATTTGTTGGCGGGAGAAGATATTTCTGAGCTTCCCGGTCTGCCGCTTCTTTTTTCCCCCAATAATTCAGGCTGTAAATATTGAGTGAAGAGGTTTTTTTATATGGCTTTTATCAAACCGTTCAAAGCGCTGAGGCCCCGGAAAGAGTTTGCCGAGAAGGTTGCAGCTTTACCCTATGATGTGATGAACGTTTCCGAGGCCCGCGAGATGGCAAAAGGAAATGCTTACTCCTTTCTGCATATTTCGCGTCCGGAAATCGCTTTTCCCGCCGGCATGGATTATTACTCCGCGCCGGTGTATGAAAAAGGCAGGGAAAATCTGGAACGGTTCATCCGTGAAGGCATTCTGGTAAAGGATACGAGTGATTGCTACTATGTTTACCGGCAAAAAATGGGCGCCGTCGTACAGACAGGCCTGGTTGTCTGTGCGAGTGTGGAAGACTATCAGGGCGGGGTTATAAAAAAGCACGAACTTACCCGTGCTGACAAGGAAGAAGACAGGTTCAGGCATGTCGACTATCTTGACGCCAACGATGAGCCGGTCTTCTACACCTATAAGAGCGACCCGGTCATTAATGAAATTGTCGACGACATTACCAGATCTGAACCGGAATATGATTTTACTACTGATGACGGCGTAACCCATATTGTATGGCTTGTAAGCGCTAGTGAGAAAATCGAGAAGCTGACCGCTGAGTTTGCCTGTATTCGGACATTGTATGTGGCCGATGGTCATCACAGGAGTGCGGCGGCAAGTCGGGTGCGGGAAGTGAGGAAAGAGGGGAATGAGCATCATACCGGCCTGGAGGAATACAATTATTTTCTTACGGTAATCTTTCCCGACAATCAGTTGAACATCATGCCCTATAACAGGGTGGTGAAGGACCTCAATGACCGCAGCATTGCCGAATTCATGACAAAAGTCTCAGAAAGATTTTCCGTTATGCCGGTACATTCCGCGTACTCTCCTTCCAGGCAGCATCATATGGGAATGTACCTGGAAGGGAAATGGTACCAGCTTGTTCCGAAACATGGCTCATTCAACGAAAGTGATACCGTATCCCGTCTTGATGTGTCCATACTTCAGGATAATCTGCTGAGTCCCGTACTCGGCATACGCAATCCCAGAACTGACCAGAGGATTCAGTTCGTTGGAGGGATCCGGGGTAATGAGGAATTGGAAAGACTTGTCGATAGTGGAAAATACCGGGTAGCATTTTCCCTGTTTCGTACATCGATCGAAGAGTTGATGGATCTTGCCGATGCCGGAAAGATCATGCCCCCCAAATCGACCTGGTTCGAGCCGAAGTTGCGGAGCGGGCTTTTTGTCCATGAATTGAAGTGAGGCCATACCTGGACATGCTGCGTTACCGGGACAACCCATGAGGCATGACCGAAAATTCTGGCTTTTCAAATCAGAACCGTCATGTTTTTCCTTCGAAGCCCTGCAACGTTCTCCGGGGGGGTGTGCTCACTGGGACGGCGTCAGGAACTATCAGGCTCGAAATTATCTCAGAGATGATATACAGCCTGGTGACGGGGTGCTTTTTTATCACAGCAGTATCCGCCAGCCGCATGTGGCGGGGATTGCCGGGGTTGTCAAGGGTGGTTACCCTGACTGGACGGCGCTTGACCCCGGCAGCGAACACCATGATCCACGATGTAGCGTTGACAATCCTGTCTGGTACATGGTCGATGTCTGTTTTGTGGCCCCTTTCCCCGTAAAGGTAACACTGGAGGAAATGCGGGGCCAGACTTCTCTTAAGGGAATGCAACTCCTGCGCAAAAGCAGGTTGTCGATCCAGCCTGTTACACGGGAAGAGTGGAAAACAATTCTTCAAATGGGCAGTCTTGCCGCGTCTGTCGTGGAATTGATGCTGGATTCATTAAAGGAGGGTTAATGGGTTCCTGTCTCGCATCGTTTATCATCCTGCTTTTGTTTGCCACCCCGTCCATGGCTACAGTCAAATCCGTGACGTATTATCTTGACGGGGCAAAAGTAGAAACCGTAAATTACGCCAAAAACGGGTATCTTGAGGTCATTCTGCCGAACGGGGTTATTGCCGATTCCATTCGGATCAGGCCTGCGGGCAATGCCGTCATAGACCGCGTAGACATCCATCGGTCAAAACGAGAATCAAAAACAGCCCGCGAGATCATTACCCTCGAAGAGAGGAAAAACCTGCTCAAGGACCGACTGAAGGCACTGGAGACACGTGAGGAAATATTCTTGTCAGCAGCCAAATCACAAAGTGCCAGGGCTCCGCGAAAAACGAAAAACAACCCCGAACCAATGGCAAACATTCGCAAAGGTACTGATTACGCCATTGGTCAACTGGAATCAGTATACACCCTGCGCAGAAAAACTGAAAAAGAGCTTGCGTCGCTGGAAGCGAAGCTGTCTTCCCTGCGGACAACCGGGGGTGGCGGATCGGTCTGCAGAGTATGGCTAATAGGGAAAAACGGAATAGTGCATATTTCGTATTTCACCCCGGAATGGCATTGGAAGCCTTTTTATGACTTCCGGTTGCAGGGAGATGGACGTGTACGGATGACGCTCAGGGCGGTATTGTCCCCCCATGGGAAAAGTTCCTCCATCTTTGTGGTTCCAACCAAATTTTCCATTGCTTCCGATACCAGGGTTATTCCTGTGACCGGTTCGAAACAATTTGAAAAAATTGCCGACTATATTTTTATTGCTGAAACCGAGTCATTTTCCCATGGTCCCACCGCTTCTCTGGCCTTTACCTTCAACAACATGACTGACCAGCGTTTCCCCTCCGGAGATGCCGCCTGTTACTGGCGCGGCGAATATCTCGGCGTTACCCCTTTTAAAGGGATTGAGACGAAAGGGTTGTCGACTCTCTCTTTCGGGACGGGTGCGGCAGTAGATCCCGTTGCGGAACGCTCCAAAACAGACAGCGAAACATAGAAATTCAATAACAAAAACCGTGTTGGTTCCAGTTGTAGACCTGTCATCCTGATATCAGTGAGAGATCTTAATTTTTGGGCGCCCCCATAACATCTCTCTGTTCGATATGACACCCTTCTTTTTCGTATCCCTGCGATATTTGACATAAGTTCAAGGTAATTGGATTTTCATCTGCGGCCCATACTCATATATAGTCCAGAATCAAAAAAAGGCTATACATTTCAATCTCTACATCTCTGACGGATCAACTTGTTGGATCGCACCGTCGTTCTGTCTCAGCAGGCCTTTTTGCTTGATAAAAAGAATCAAATGGGGTATTTTGCCAGTTTGTTATGCTGGTCGGGTAACGGCCGGTCGGGAAAGGATGGTTTATCGCTTTGGAAGAGATAAGTGAGCTTTTATTGCAGAGAAGAAGAAAAGTTGATGCGCTTTGGGAGCAGGGAATAAACCCCTATCCGAATGACTTCAAGCCGGGCCACACTTCGGCCGATGTTTTTGCTGCCTACGGGGATGTCATGGAAATTCCTCAAGACCCTGAAGAATTTGTGGTTGCGGGGCGCATCATGGCGCGCAGATCGTTCGGCAAGGCTGCCTTTATTCAACTCCAGGACCGCAAGGGGCGCCTGCAGCTTTACATAAAAAAGGACACCATAGGGGAAGACGGTTTTGCCTATTTCGAAACGTTCGATATCGGCGATATTATCGGTGCCTCAGGATCTCCTTTCAGGACAAAAACGGGGGAATTGTCGCTGCACGTGAATGAACTCCGTATACTCACGAAGTCATTCCTGCCGCTTCCGGAAAAATTTCATGGACTTACGGATGTCGAGACGCGATATCGTCAGCGTTATGTGGATCTTATTGTAAACCCGGAGGTGAAGGAGGTTTTTCTCAAGCGAGCCCGTATCATCAATCTCATCAGAGAGTTTATGATGTCGCATGATTTCCTCGAAGTAGAGACACCCATGATGCAGCAGATACCGGGTGGAGCTACCGCGCGTCCTTTTGTCACCCACCATAATGCGCTTGACATGCAGCTTTATCTGAGGATAGCTCCCGAACTGTATTTGAAAAGGCTTGTAGTCGGCGGTTTCGAAAGGGTTTTCGAGATAAACAGGAATTTCCGCAATGAAGGCATATCTGTTCGTCATAATCCAGAATTTACCATGATGGAATTCTACCAGGCGTATGCCACTTATGAAGATCTGATTAATTACACGGAAGAGCTTTTTTGTTATGTCGCGGAGCATCTGGTCGGTTCGCTTGATTTTTCCTATCAGGGATGTGAAATCAGTTTCCAGCGTCCGTGGAAACGGCTGACCGTCAAGGAAGCCATTCTCGAATATGGCGATATAGATGCCAGGTCGCTGGAAGATCGTGACCTCGCCCTCGCATATGCTCAGAAAATCGGCCTTGAACTTCCCGGGGACATCAGCTACGGGAAACTGATCATAGAAATCTTTGAGGAGGTTGCGGAGGAGAAACTCGTTCAACCGACGTTCATAACCTCGTATCCAACCGAGGTTTCCCCCCTTTCCCGGAGGAGCGACAAGGACCCCGACGTGGTTGACCGTTTCGAATTGTTCATAGGCGGCAGGGAGATTGCAAATGCTTTTTCCGAGCTGAATGATCCGGTCGATCAGAAGGAACGTTTTCTGTTACAGGTTGTCGAGAAAGAAAAGGGGGATGAAGAAGCCCACTATATGGATGAAGATTATATCAGGGCCTTGGAATACGGAATGCCGCCGGCTGCAGGTGAGGGTATCGGCATTGACCGCCTGGTGATGCTGCTTACAGATTCGCCGTCGATCCGCGATGTTATACTGTTTCCCCAGTTACGGAAAGAAGTAAAGTAATGAATTATGAACTTTTCATAGGCATGCGGTACCTGAAGGCAAAAAGGAAATCAACGTTTGTCTCGATTATTACTTTTATTTCCGTGGCGGGAGTAGCCCTTGGAGTGACTGCACTTATTGTTGTCCTCTCTGTGATGACCGGCTTTGAGGAAGACCTCAAGGAAAAGATTCTCGGAACCAATGCCCACGTCGTTGTCTTGAAGAGCGGCGGCGAAATTGATGACTACCGGGAACTTATGGAAAGATTGAAAGGTTTCTCCGGGGTTTCGGCGGCAACACCGTTTATCTACAGTCAGGTAATGCTGACCAGTGGCTCCAGCGTGTCCGGTGTGGTGCTGAGAGGAGTTGAGGCAAGGACGGATGCTCAGGTTACCAACCTGTCAAAATCAATCGTACAGGGCAAGCTGTCAAATCTCGAGACTGGAGTCAAGCCTCCATACGGTGACGGTGAGGTGCTGCCCGGGGTGCTTATAGGCAAGGAGTTGGCGAAGAATCTCAATTTATACGTTGGTGACCCGGTGAATGTCGTCTCACCGGTAGGCAACATTACTCCGTTCGGAATGATCCCCAGGACTAAGCAGTTTCGTGTGGCGGGAATTTTCGATACCGGCATGTATGAGTATGATACGACGCTTGCCTACGTCGGACTGGGAGAGGCGCAGTCGTTCCTGTCCATGGGAAGTTCCGTAACAGGTATACAGTTGAAGGTGGAAGATGTTTATAAAGCCGCCGCTATAGCCGGGGAGATCAACCGGGGGCTCGGGTTGCAGTATATCGCCCGTGACTGGATGCAGATGAACAAGAATATTCTTTTCGCTTTAAAAACGGAAAAAGTGGTTATGTTCATCATTCTCACCCTTATCGTTCTGGTGGCAGCTTTTGGTATTGCGTCTACGCTTTTCATGGTAGTGATGGAAAAAACAAAAGACATTGCGATATTGAAATCGATGGGTGCAACCTGTCTGAGCATTATGAAAATATTTGTTCTCGAAGGGTTGATCATCGGATTTGCTGGGACAGTCATCGGGTTGGCAGGTGGGCTGCTCATTTCATTGAACCTGCAGTCGATAGTTGAATTTGTCCAAAAAATGACCGGTTTTGAACTTTTCAGCAAGGATATTTATTATCTGAGCCATTTCCCATCGAAAGTCGTACCGTCCGATGTGGCCCTCATCGCCGTGACGGCGATTCTCATATCATTTATTGCTACTCTTTACCCATCCTGGCAGGGATCACGTTTGCCTCCCGCAGAGGCCCTTCGCTATGAATAATCTGTTTGAAATACTGGATCTGCATAAATCATACGGTTCGGGTCTCAGCAAAGTTGACGTCTTGAGGGGAGTCAACCTGACAATAAAGTCCGGGGAGACCATAGCGCTTGTCGGTGCCTCTGGAGCCGGAAAGAGTACCCTGTTGCATATCATGGGTGCTCTTGACAGGCCGACCTCCGGGTCGGTGATGTTCAACGGCAAGGACATATTCAAACTTAATGAACTTTCGATTGCCTCTTTCAGGAATCATTCGATAGGTTTCGTATTCCAGTTTCATCATCTGCTCCCCGAATTTTCAGCGCTGGAAAATGTCATGATGCCCGCTCTGATTGGCGGCATGAATCGAGACAAAGCGGAAAATCTGGCGGCGGGTCTTCTCAGGGAAGTTGGCCTTGGGCACAGACTTTCTCACAAACCGGGTGAACTTTCCGGTGGAGAACAGCAGAGGGTTGCCATTGCCCGTGCACTGGTGCTGGACCCCGTAATGCTTTTAGCGGACGAACCGACCGGCAATCTTGACACGAAGACAAGCGATGAGGTTCATGCGCTTCTCTCTGAAATTCATAAGAAAAAGGGAATCACCCTGGTTATCGTGACCCATAATGAGGCCCTTGCCGCGAGGATGGGGAGAATCGTACGACTTGTTGACGGACAGTTTAATTAGAGGCAAGCACAGTTTTCAACAGCCTATCCATTTCACGGCCATGTAAGGCGGAGGAATCTTGTTTAATATAAGAAAGACAATAATCTGCACATTGCTGATTCTTTTGCTCAGTGTGTCCGTCTTTGCCGAAGACAACCGAATTGTTTCGATAACCGTCAAGGGCAATCAGAGAATCGACGCCGCTGCAATCAGTTTGGTTATCAAGAGTAAAGCAGGGGAACCTCTGTCGCAGGAGAAGGTGAGTCAGGACATAAAAGAAATCTACAAGCTCGGATATTTCGAGGATGTGAAGGTGGAGTCTGAAAAGTCCGACTCCGGCATCATCCTTTCCTATCTGGTGACGGAAAGGCCTATCGTTCGCGAAATAAGAATTGTCGGTAGCAAGGAGATAAAAGATGAAAAAATCCGGGAAGCGATCATTCTGAAGCCGAACAGCGTTTTTTCAACGAAAGACCTGACATCCAGCGAGAAAAAGGTCAAGAAACTCTACACAGATGAGGGTTATTATCTTGCTGAAGTCTCTGCCAAAAGTGAAAAAAGGGGAAAAAACGAGCTAAGGCTCGTCTTCACGGTCAGTGAAGGGAAGAAAATCCTGATAAAAACTATCCGCTTTGAAGGCAATAAGGCCTTTTCCGCCAGGAAACTGAGGAAGGCAATGCAGACAAAGGAGAAATGGTTCCTCTCATGGCTGACCGGTGCGGGAGCGTACAAAGAGGAAGTCCTCAAAAATGACGTCAATTTGATTGCCGACCTGTACTTCAACAAGGGGTATATAAACGCCAAGATTGGAGATCCCGAGGTCAAGTTGCTGGGCGACAAGAGCGGTCTTGATGTAACGATACGGATTACCGAAGGCGAGCAGTTCAAAAATGGCGATGTTGATTTCAGGGGAGAACTGATTCTGAGCAAGGAGATCCTGAAAAAACTAATTAAAATGAAGAAAGGCGAAATATTCAGCCGGGCGGTGTTACGGGAGGATGTTGTTGCCCTGACCGATAAATACACCGATAAAGGGTATGCCTTTGCCAATGTAACCCCTCTTTCGAAAATTGACCCTAATACGAAAACCATTGATATTACTTTTGAATTTGAAAAAGGTAACATGGTTTTTATTGAGAAGATCAACATAACCGGCAACTCGAAGACCAGGGACAAGGTAATTCGGAGGCAATTCAAGCTTGCCGAGGGGGATCTTTACAGTAGCGGTGCACTGAAGAGAACGAAGCAGAACCTCACGAACCTAGGATATTTCGAAGAAGTCAACATTGCGTCCGCAAAAGGGAGCGCGGATAACAAATTGAATCTGAATGCGGAAGTGAAGGAAAAATCAACCGGTAAATTCAGTATCGGGGGTGGCTACAGTTCCGCAGACGGGCCGATCGGTCAGGCATCGATCCAGCAGGATAACTTCCTCGGCCTGGGGCTCAAGGCAATTCTCTCGGGTTCCATAGGTGGTGAAACCCAGACATATACTCTGGGCCTTACGGATCCTTATTTCCGTGACACCAAATGGACGTTGGGCGGCGATATTTACCGCACGGAGAGGGAATACACGGATTATGACCGCAGAGTCACCGGTGCCGACATCAAGGCCGGCTATCCACTCACCGATGATCTGAACACGTTCTGGTTGTACAGATGGGAAAGCAAGGATATCTTCAATCAAACGGAGGCACTGGATTCAGTTGAGGAAATTACACAAGAGTCGAGCTACACTCTTAGCTCGATTTACGCGAGCCTTTCCCTCAACACCACCGATTTCCGTCTCGATCCTACCAAAGGGACATCGACTACCCTTTCAGTCGAATATGCCGGACCGGGTGGGAACGCCCGCTTCGTGCGGTATATCGGTGAATCTGCAGTTTTCTTTCCGTTCAAGTGGAATACGGTTTTTTCTCTTCGAGGCACCCTGGGATATCTCCAGCGGACCGGGAGAGATATTCCTATCGATGAAAATTTCTACCTTGGCGGGATCAACACCATTCGCGGTTACGGTACCAGAGAGGTTAGTCCGTACGTCGCGACCCCCGATGGAGTCGCATTTATAGGCGGCAACAAGGAAGTTGTCTTCAATGCCGAATATGTTTTCCCCATACTCAAGGAAGCAAACATCAAGGGATTGTTCTTCTTCGACACCGGCAATGCGTATGCGCCTGGCCAGCAGATTTTCTCCACAATGAGGTCCAGTTACGGTTTCGGAGTGCGCTGGTATTCTCCGATGGGGCCGTTGCGCCTTGAATACGGTATTCCCGTGAACCCGAGACCGGGGATTGACAGTTCGAGCGGAAAGCTGGAATTTTCTATAGGTGGTTTTTTCTAATTATTTTGTCAGAAAAGGAGAAGGTAATGAAAAAGATTATTACGCTCGTGTTTTTTCTTGCCTGTTATGCAATTTTGCCTTCACAGGTGGCAATTGCAGCTGAAGGCGCAAAAATCGGTTATGTGGATCTTCAGAAAGTACTGAACCTTTCCAAGGCTGGTAAAGCAGCGAAAGATCAATTGGCTGAAAAGGTAAAGAGATATCAGGATGAAATAAATAAAAAACAGGAAGATCTCAAAAAATTGAAAGACAGTCTTGAAAAACAGAACGGGGTACTTTCGGATAAATCGAGAAGCGACAAGGAAAAAGATTATCAACAGGGTCTCAAGGAGTTGCAGAGACTGACCAAGGATGCCCAGGATGAATTGCAGGCGAAGGATGAAGAACTGACACGGCGCATTTTGGGTGATATTGAAAAAGTTGTCCAGGATTTTGGCAAGAAAAATGACTTTACCATGATTTTTATCCGGAATGAGAGCATGCTGTTTGCAGCCGATAAGGCTGATTTGACTGAAGCCGTATTGAAGATATTTGATTCCGCAAAAAAATGACAGGAGAATACGCACGTGGAAAAGAATCTTAAAGAATTGGCAAGTCTTCTTGGCGGTCGGGTAATAGGAAATGAGAATGCTGTAGTAAGCGGTCTCGGAACACTTGATGAAGCGATGGAAGGGCAATTGACATTTCTTGCTAACCCGAAATATGCTTCCAAAGTTGAAACTACAAGGGCCACTGCCGTTATCGTCCCACCCGGGGCCGAGCGTTTTGGAAAAAATGTGATCGAGGTCAAGAATCCCTACCTTGCCTTCGCAAAACTCCTGTCGATGTTCCATGTCAAGCCTGTCGTTCCCAAGGGAGTAATGGATGGGGCAATGGTTGGCAGCAATGTTGTTTTGGGTGATGATATAACCATTTATCCGGGAGCTTATGTGGCGGATGGTGTCAAAATCGGCAATAGAGTAGTACTGTATCCCGGCGCTGTGCTCTACGAAGGGGTGGAAATCGGTGACGATACCGTAATACATGCCAATGTAACGGTACGTGAAGGATGCCGCATCGGGGGCAGGGTAATTATACACGGCGGTGTCGTAATCGGGAGCGACGGCTTCGGATACGCCCCGGACGGCAAGGCATACCAGAAAATTCCCCAGATTGGCATTGTCGTCATCGAGGACGATGTCGAGATCGGATCCAACACCACCGTTGACAGGGCTGCTTTAGGCATAACCTTGATCAGGCGCGGCACCAAAATCGACAACCTTGTCCAGATCGCACACAATTGCATTATTGGTGAAAACTGTATTATCGTGTCTCAGACAGGTATTTCAGGAAGCACGAAGCTTGGGGAGCATGTTACGCTGGGAGGGCAGGTCGGCATTGTCGGGCATCTTGAGTTAGGCGATAATGTCATGATCGGAGCCAAGTCGGGGGTACACAACAGCGTGACTGCCGGACAGATTTTCAGCGGATACCCGGCATTTCCGCATAAGGAATGGCTCAAGTCCGCATCAGTGTTCTCCAAGTTGCCCGAGATGCGCAAGACTGTTAACAACCTGGAGAAGAGAATTCAGGAACTGGAGTCCCGACTGGAAGATAAACAATAGTGCGATTAATGCAGATATTGGCAAGGAGCGAACAATGCTGGACATTATTGAAATTATGAATATCCTCCCCCATCGCTATCCGTTTCTCCTGGTTGACAGGGTGGTGGAAATGGAACCGGGGAAAAGGATAGTCGGGATAAAGAATGTAACCATTAATGAACCTTTCTTCCAGGGGCATTTCCCCGGACATCCGGTCATGCCCGGAGTTCTGATAGTGGAGGCAATGGCGCAAGTAGGGGGAATCTTGGCATATCTATCTTCCGATGATGAAATTCGCAAGAAGGTGTGCTATTTCATGTCAATCGACAACGCCCGGTTCAGAAAACCGGTGGTTCCGGGCGATCAATTGCGCCTGGAGTTGGAATCGACCATGAACCGCCGCGGCATCTTCGGCTTCAATGGAAAGGTGTACGTTAAGGACAAGCTCGTTGCGGATGCCGATCTGAAGGCTACTTTTGCCGATAAATAACCTTCATGAATCTGGAGATATTGATGATACACCCCTCAGCCATTGTGCACCCGCGTGCCGAGCTTGATGTCGATGTTGAAATAGGCCCATTTGCCGTTATCGATGAAAATGTAAAAATAGGACGCGGAACCAAGATCGGCGCCAGTGCCGTAATCCAGGGATGGACTGAAATAGGTGAATACAATGAGATCTTTCATCTCTGTTCTGTGGGGGCTATCCCCCAGGATTTGAAGTACAAGGGTGAAAAAACCCGTCTCAGGATCGGCAACCGGAATACGATCCGTGAATTCGCTACGATCCATCTGGGGACCGTCACCGGTGACGGAGAAACCACCATAGGCGATTCCAACCTTTTCATGGCATACTGCCACGTAGCCCATGATTGCCACATTGGCAACAATGTTGTCATGGCAAACGGAGCCACACTTGCCGGGCATATAACCGTCGAGGACCATGCACGTCTCGGGGGGCTATCCGCTGTCCACCAGTACGTCAGGATCGGAGCCCATGTCATGATAGGGGGAGGCGCCATGGTTGGTCAGGATGTTCCGCCTTACACCATTGCAGCCGGGGACAGGGCGACCCTGCATGGACTCAATCTCGTGGGATTGAAAAGATCCGGCTTCTCAGAAGAGATTCTCGGAGACTTGAAAAAGGCGTACAAAATTCTGATCCGATCCAATCTGAGGACGGAAGAGGCTTTGGAAAAAATCAGGAGCGCAATAGCCATGTCGCCGGAAGTGGCTCATTTTGTAGAGTTCGTCGAAAAATCGGAAAGAGGGATATGTCGTTGAGAAAATCTAGGGTAGCGGTAATAGGAGTTGGTTATCTGGGGAAGTTTCACGCGGAGAAATACTCCATGTTGCCCAACGCTGAACTGGTTGGAGTTGTCGATATCGATCCGGAGAAGGCTGACGAAGTCGCGTCCGCATTAGGTACGACCCCCTTTGCCGATTATCGCGATCTGCTGGACAAGGTTGATGCTGTCAGTATAGCCGTCCCGACAGTGTGCCATTATCAGGTCGCTCGCGAATTCCTGTCCCATGGCGTGCATATTCTCCTTGAAAAGCCCATAACAAGTACGGTTGAGGAAGCTGACGAGCTGATCAGGATTGCACACGAACAGAACGTGGTCTTGCAGGTTGGCCACATAGAGAGGTTCAATCCTGCCATAATGGCACTGGACGGTGTGCTCAACGGTCCGCGTTTCATAGAATCGATCCGTATTGCTCCCTTCAAGCCGCGCGGCACCGATGTCAACGTCGTTATTGACCTGATGATCCACGATATCGACATTATTCAGAACATTGTTCGCTCACCGGTTCGACAAATTCACTCAATTGGGGCTCCGGTTTTTACCTCGGAAGAAGACATAGCGAATGCACGCATAATTTTCGAGAATGGCTGCGTTGCCAATGTAACGGCAAGCAGGATAAGCATGAAGAGTGAGCGAAGGATGCGAATTTTCCAGCCTGACGCTTATATAACCCTGGATTTTCAGCACAAGAAAGTGGCTGTGCTCCGCAAGGGGGACGGAGAGATGTTCCCCGGCGTTCCCAATGTCAAAATAGAAGAAAAAGTGCTCGAGCAGGTCGATGCCCTGAAGGAAGAGATAAGTTCTTTCCTGGAGTCGGTCCAATCGGGGAAAACTCCCGTAGTTACCGGAGAGGACGGGAAAAGGGCATTGGAAATCGCACTTCTGATTAATACCAAACTTTAAATATTTTCCGGATGATCGTGGTCCGGGAAACTCCGGGCTCCGATGCCGATAAAGGATACACAGACATGATTCCAATGGTAGATCTGAAAACCCAATACCTTTCGATGAAGGAGGAAATTGATAGGGGGATACTTGAAGCCCTCGAGAAATGTCAGTTCATTCTCGGGCCCAATGTTTCCGCATTCGAAGAGGAGGCCGCCGCGTATCTCGGTGCTAAAAACGCTGTTTCCGTTGCATCTGGTACGGATGCATTGCACCTCGCGCTTGCTGCTTCGGGGATTGGGAAAGGTGACGAAGTTATTACAACGCCTTTTACCTTTATTGCCACCGCGGAAGCTATCCGCTATGTCGGAGCCAACCCGGTATTTGTCGATATTGATCCGTATACATTCAATATTGACCCGGCTAAAATCGAGGAGGCAATCACACCCGCGACTAAGGCGGTTATTCCTGTTCATCTCTTCGGACAACCGGCCGACATGGATACCATTGAAAAAGTTTGCAAACGTCACGGCTTGCTAATCATCGAAGACTGTGCCCAATCTTTTGGTGCCCTTGCCGGGAAGTGCATGACGGGAACAATCGGCAGCATGGGGTGCTTCAGTTTTTTCCCCAGCAAGAATCTGGGTTGTTACGGTGATGGCGGGATGATATCCACGAACTGTCCCGAACTTGCCGCGAGAATACGTGTGCTAAGAAATCACGGCAGCGAAATTAGATATCACCATTCGACGATCGGATATAACAGCAGACTTGACGAGATCCAGGCAGTCATACTCCGGGCAAAGTTGAAGCGCATAACATCTTTCAACGAAGGCCGCAGAAGGGTTGCGGGGTTATACACATCATTGCTTGAAAATACAGGTATTGCATGCCCGTATGAAGACGGCAAGGGCACCCATGTTTATCATCAATATACGGTCCTGACCGACAAACGCGACAAAATCATGCAGGTGCTTTCTTCAGCCGGGATCGCTTCGGCTATTTATTACCCGATACCGCTGCACCGGCAGGAAGTTTTTGCCGAGGAATACAAAAGCGTAACGCTGCCGGTAAGTGAAAGAGTGTCTTCACGCTGCATGTCTCTTCCGGTTTTTCCCGAGATGACCGAGGAGCAGGTACGGGAAGTCGTGGGAGTAATAAAAGAAGCACTTTAGGTTATTTTACCAATATGGCTTTGAAATGGGGAGGCGCTCGTAACGGGCGTCTCTGCCGTTTTAGAGACAGGGGTTGATTTTGGCCAAACGAATCATGATTATTGCCGGTGAAGCTTCCGGGGACCTCCATGGAGCCAGTCTCGTGAGGGAGGCGTTAAAGATGGATCCATCCCTTGCTTTTTTTGGGATAGGCGGCTCCAGGATGAGAGAAGCCGGTGTCGATATCCTGGTTGATGCCGCAGAAATCGCCGTGGTCGGACTGGTCGAGGTGATCTCCCATTTTTCCGTTATTTCGGATGCTTTTTGCCGGATGAAAAAAATTTTGAAGTCTGAACCTCCCGACCTGTTGATTCTTATCGATTACCCCGATTTCAACCTCCTTCTCGCGAAGGTTGCCAAGTCAGCAAATGTAAAGATATTGTATTATATCAGTCCCCAGGTATGGGCATGGAGGGTTGGCCGTGTAAAAAAAATCGGCAGGGTCGTTGATCACATGGCTGTCGTTTTTCCCTTCGAGGTGCCCTTTTATGAAAAAGAGGGGGTTCCTGTCAGTTTTGTCGGTCACCCGCTTGTCGACTCGGTTTGTCCAACAATGACGCGTACCGAAGCACAGAGGAAATTTGCCCTGGACCCGGAGAGGAAAACAGTTGGACTTTTCCCTGGAAGCCGCAAGCAGGAAATCCGAAACCTTTTTCCGGTCATTCTCGAATCGGCGGAGTTGCTCAGGAAGCAATTTCCGGATGTTCAGTTCATTCTACCGCTCGCAGCGAGCCTTCGCCGAATTGATATCGACGCAATGCTGAGTGCCTCGGGACTGGACATTATTGTGGTAGAGGGTATGGGATATGACGTCATGCAGGTTTGTGACGCAATCGTTACCGTATCGGGCACGGTTACCCTGGAAATTGCCATGATTGGGGTGCCCATGGTAATAATCTACAAAGTATCTCCGATAAGCTATATGATTGGAAAACGGCTGATAAGGGTTGACCATATCGGGATCTGCAACATCGTTGCAGGCGAGCGGATCGTACGGGAGTTGATCCAGCACGATGCCATTCCTGAAAAGATCGTGGAAGAACTTGCAAGAATACTTACCGATGGGGAGTATGCAGACAGCATCAAGGATAAACTGGGACGGGTCAGACTCAAACTCGGCAAAGGGGGAAGTTCTGCCGCCGTCGCCGAAATTGCATTTACAATGCTTCAATAAGGGACTATATGAATTTGTTTGCGAGGGTTTTACGGTACAGTAAGCCCTACTGGTGGAGAATTACAGTCGCCATAATAGCTACTGTGGGTGTGGCTGGCATGGACGGGGCTATCGCTTACTTGGTCAAACCGGTTTTGGAAAGGATTTTTTCCGAAAAGGATATGGGGATATTCCTTATCCTTCCGCTGGGCGTGATTGCGGTATTTGCGTTCCGCAGTGTTTGCCGTTTTGTATATGAATATTTCATTCAAACCGCGGGGCAACTGGCGATACAGGATATAAGGCAGGATCTCTACCGCAAGCACATGAGCCTGTCCATGCGTTTTTTCAACAACAACCCGACAGGAAACCTCATGTCGCGAATTTTGAACGATGTCAGCGTCATGCAGGAAGGTGTTGCAAACATCGTAACCGGCTTGCTTCGGGAGGGCTTTACCGCCTTTGGGCTCCTGGGAGTTATTTTCTACCGTAACTGGCAGCTTGCAATTATCTCCTTCATCGCCATACCCGTGACCGTATACCCGGCACAGAAAATAGGCAAGCGTATCAAGAAACTTTCTTCCCAAAGCCTCGGCAAGATGGGGATCATATCCCATATCCTTCAGGAAACGTTTTCCGGCATAAAGGTTATCAAGGCCTTTGGTCTGGAAGAAAGGGAAGTCGGCAAGTTTGCCAAATTCAACAATGAGTTTTATCACATCATCAGGAAAACGATCAAATATGCCGCAATGTCGACTCCCGTTATGGAGTTGATAACTTCTTTCGGAATCGCTGCGGTAATTTGGTATGGCGGCAGTCTGGTCATTCAGGGTAAAATGACAGGTGCGGAATTCTTTTCATTCATGGCTGCAATGGTAATGCTGTATAGCCCTGTGAAAAAACTGCTTGGAACCTATAATGTCATACAGCGTTCCGTCGGCGCTGCCGAAAGGGTCTTTGCCATCCTTGACGAGAAACCAGAAATCCAGGATGGGCCGCTTTCAAGGGATTTTCTTCGTGCTGCAGGGGATGTAGAATTCAGAAATGTATCTTTTTGTTATAACGAGGAATATGTAGTAAAGAATGTCAATCTGTCAGCCCGTCCTGGGGAAGTGATTGCCCTCGTCGGACCTTCGGGCGGGGGGAAGACAACCCTGGTTTCGCTCGTTCCCCGTTTTTATGAGGTGTCTTCAGGGGCTATATACGTCGACGGTCTGGATATCAGGGAACTGAAACTTCGGGACTTGATGCAGCAAATTGCGCTGGTCGACCAGGAAACGATCCTCTTTAACGATACGATCGAGAATAATATAAAATATGGAAAGCCGGATGCAACTCGTGAAGAAGTAGAGGCAGCGGCAAAGGCGGCATTTGCACACGAATTCATCACTGAATTGCCCGAAGGCTACGAAACCAATATCGGTGACCGGGGTGTCAGGGTTTCCGGTGGCCAGCGGCAGCGAATATGCATCGCCCGAGCCATTCTCAAGAATGCACCGATCCTCATTCTGGATGAAGCGACCAGCGCTCTCGATACGGAAAGTGAACAAATGGTTCAGAAGGCACTTAATAACCTTATGTCGAACCGCACAACTTTTGTTATTGCCCATCGCCTTTCGACCATTCTCCATGCGGACAAGATCGCGGTCATAGACAAAGGAGAAATCGTCGAGTCCGGCACTCACCACGAACTGCTGGAAAATGGCGGCCTTTACAGAAAGCTATACGAAATGCAGTTTGCGTGAATACTGACGAAATAATATTGAGCGAATTGATTTTAGTAGGGATATCCCTGCTAAAACGTGTATTGGTGCTTATGCAAGGGATTACCCAGCCTCCATCCATAATGAGGACTGATATAGGGGATTGCCCCCCTTTCTACGAAATATGATTTATTTCCTTTATGATGTAATTTTGTATCTGGCCTCGCCTTTTTTGATCGGGTACCATGTTTTCCGCTCCCTGACCAGGGGCCGGCCTTCAAGCCTTGCCGGCCGTTCAGGCAGACTCTCGTCTGAAGAACTGATGAAGATCGAAGGTCATGAAACAATCTGGGTTCACTCGGTTTCGGTCGGTGAAACCATCGCTGTGAAATCACTCCTGGAGTCAATCAAAAAGCGCTTTCCGCAAAAAAAAATTGTCCTCTCCAATGGTACCGAAACAGGGAGAAGTATTTCTCTGAAACTGCAGGAAGCCGACCTCTGTATTTATTTCCCCTTCGACTTCGGCTTTGCCGTGCGCAGGGCAATGAATTCAATTCGCCCGTCACTGATAATTATCGTTGAAACGGAGATATGGCCGAACTTCCTGAGGAGGGCTCGGTTACAGGGGGTCCCCGTCGTTCTGGTTAACGGGCGAATATCAGATCGGTCCTTCAATAGATACCATGTGCTCAGACGGATATTCCGCATGGTGCTGAAGGATTTTTCCGCTCTCTGCATGCAGACTGTTGAGGATGCGCGTCGTATCGCTGCCATCGGCGCCGAGCCCTCGAAGGTTCATGTTGCCGGCAATCTCAAATATGACGTTCCGGTGAAACGGATATCCGATGAAGGCTTTGCCAACCTGAGGGATTCCTATCGCATCCCGCTGTCTGTTTCGGTTTTTACGGCCGGAAGCACCCACCAGGGAGAAGAAGAACAGGTAATCAGGGCATATCTGAAGCTCAGTCCCGAATCACGGAACCTTTTTCTGGTGTTGGTGCCGCGCCATCCTGAAAGGGTTGCAAAGGTATGCGAGATCCTTAAGGGGGAGGGGCTATCGTATACCCTTCGTTCCAGACTTGACGGGAGGAATTCCCCATTCAGGTCCGGAGAGGTTCTCGTTGTGGACACCATTGGAGAGTTGACGAAACTTTATTCGATTTCAGATCTCGTTTTTGTCGGGGGAAGTCTGGTTCCTGTCGGCGGGCATAACGTACTCGAACCGGTTTCATTTCATGTGCCGGTACTTTTTGGCCCCTATATGCACAATTTCAAGGAGATAGCGTCGCTTGTCCTGAGATTTAAATGCGGGGCTCAGGTGACGGATGAAACTGAACTGACTCATGCCATGCGTGGTTTGCTGGGAGATGAAGGGAAAAGGCGGGATATGGGCCGGAACGGCGCTTCCTTGATTGAAGAAAACAGCGGTTCAATAGAACGTCACCTTGCGGTAATTGCTTCATTCCTGTGATTTCTTTAGTTAAGGCACTTGAGAGTGAGTGTCCTTGGGAACTACATCGACGTCAGGGTGGGGACATCCTTTGTGGGTATCCCTGTTCTGCGATTTATGCTTAAGGCCGGCAGAATGTCTCTGGACCACTATTTCAGAAACCTCGTCGAAGGGAAACGGAAGGGATTGGATGCCTCAATTCTGCTTTTCCTTCTGAAGGTGTTGTCCGTACCGTACGCTATCATCATGCGCCTTCGGGCACTGGCGTATGAAAAGGGATTTTTCCGCTCACGGGCCTTGCCGAAACCGGTTGTCTCCGTCGGGAATATTACTGTTGGCGGGACAGGCAAAACCCCGGTGGTTTCCCTCATAGCACGGTATTATATTGATCGGGGTAAGCGGGTTGCGGTGCTTTCCCGTGGCTACAGGGGTCAATCCAGGGGGAAAATTTCAATAGTTTCGGACGGCAGGAATGTTCTGATGACACCCGCTGAAGCAGGTGACGAACCTTGTATGCTGGCTGAAAAAATTCCTGGTCTCATTGTTGCTGTCGGCACTGACCGTTATCAGGCAGGTCTTCATCTCCTCGGACACCTGAACCCCGACATTTTCATTCTGGATGACGGTTTTCAGCACCAGCGTCTCCATCGCGATCTGAATATACTCCTCCTAGATAATAACCGTCCCTTTGGCAACGGTAATGTTTTCCCCGCGGGGTTGCTGCGCGAACCGAAAGACGCTGCCGGGAGAGCCGATCTTATCGTTTATACCCGTTGCGCCGGAAATAAGCCCGTGGGAAATGCGGAGGGGATTCCGTTCTGCGTCTCCAGCCATGTGCTTGCCGGTTTTGTTACCCTTCCCGGTGGAGTTATGGAGCCGCTCTCAAGCCTATCCCATTTGCGCGGGGTTGCCTTTGCCGGCATTGCGGAGCCGTCCCCCTTTTTCTCCATGCTTGAGGAGGAAGGGTTGATCATAGCCAAAAAAATAAGTTTTCCTGACCATTGCAAGTACGGAGAAGATGAAGTGTCGGAGATTGTTTCAACAAGGGAAGCGGTCGAGGCTGATTATGTCATTACCACGGAAAAAGATTCAGTCAAATTGTCTCCTTATCTGTCGCGACTTGGCGGGATTCATGCGGCAGTCCTGGATATACGTATCCCCGATATGGCGATTCTTACTGATAAGCTTGAAAAACTGCTGTAGAGATAGAGGGTTATATGTCATTATCAAAAAAGCTTCTAGATATTCTTGTCTGTCCGAAATGCAAGGGTGATGTTGTTCTTCTTGACGATAATTCCGGGCTGGTATGTCATTACTGCCGACTCCAGTACCCAATCAGGGATGATATCCCGGTTATGCTTGTGGATGAGGCATTACAAATCGGTGAGGAGTGACGAGTGAGAAGTAAGGAGAAAAAGCGTCTATTGGTTCTCCGTTACCGTTTTATTGGAGACACCATACTCACAATCCCTTTTCTGAGGAATCTGCGGAGGGCGGAGCCGCAGGCTCATATAGCCTGGTTGGTTGCCCCCGGTTCCAGTGACATAGTGAAAGGTATTCCGTATGTTGATGAACTGATCTATTGGGACCCAGTAACCATTCATGCCGACAGCAGGGGCACTCACCGGTCACTGGCGGACAAGTGGGCCTTTATAAGGGGGTTGCGGTCCATGCGTTTCGACAAAGCTTATGTGCTCAAACGTTCTCTGTCGAGCGCGATCATTGCATGGCTGTCCGGGGCTTCAGAGCGCATTGGTTTCGATACGGAATGCAGGGGATTTTTTCTTACGAAGCGGGTTCCCTACCGGCATGACCAGCATGAAGTGCAAAATTTTCTGGATGTGTTGCGGGCTGACAATATTACCATCCGTGATGACTATCTCGAAGCCTGGCTTACAGATAGTGAAAGAGCTTTTGCAGACAATTTCCTGATGCAATCGGGTTTTACAGACAAGCAGAAAATTATCGCTCTTCATCCGTTTACAGCAAACCCGCCGCGAGCCTGGCATCTGGATAACTTTATCGAACTGGCCAATCGCCTCCAGGAGAAGTATTGCGCGAGGGTTCTCATTTTTGGCGGGAAAAGGGATTCATCCCACATTGAATATCTGAAGGGAAAGATAAGCCCCGAGCCTGTAATGGTGGTGGGAACGACAACCCTCCGCGAATCGATGGCGCTTCTTGAACGATGCAGCCTTCTTGTCTGCAATGACAGCGGGATTATGCATCTGGCAGCCGCAATGCAAATTCCACTTGTGGCACTGTTCGGACCGCAGTCCCCGGTTAAATTCGGACCCTGGGGAGAAAAATGCCGGGTACTCTATAAAGCCTATCCTTGCAGCCCCTGTAAACAGAAATTCTTCAAGGAATGCAAACCAACGGATCGGATGTCGCCGGAATGCGTCCAAGATAGCCGACTGCCTCGAGTCGCTGCAGTGGGCAGATGAAATTGTAGTCGTCGATGATTTCAGTACCGATTCGACTCCGGAGATTTGCCGCAAGTATGGGGTGAAATTTCAACAGCATAAATTCGAAGGTTTCCAGGAGCAGAAGGTCTACGCCACGTCGCTTGCCGAATACGATTGGGTTTTGAAAATAGATGCGGACGAGCGAGTCACTGATGAAATGAGACGCAGCATTGAAAGCCTTACGGAAGACGATTTCAGCAGGTATTCCTGTTTCGAGTTCAAGAGATTGACCTGTTTCTGGGGGAAATGGATACGGCATGCATCATGGTATCCGGACTACAACCCGAGACTCTTCAACAAGCACCAGGGCGAATGGGGCGGGATAAATCCCCATGACAAGTTTCTGACACGCGGAGTAACAAAAAAGCTTGCGGGGGACATACTTCACTTTCAAAACTGGGACTTGTTTACCTATGCAAACCGGACAGCCCTGTACTCAAACATTTCGGCCATGGAATACCACCGGAGGGGAGGAAGGGCACGATGGCATCACATTACAATACGTCCATTGTATACCTTTTTGTACCGCTATTTTTTCCGGCTTGGTTTCATTGAAGGATTTCACGGCTTCGTGATATCTTTCATGGGGGCAGTTGGTACGTTCCTCAAGTACAGCAAGCTCTATGAGCTTCAGAATTGCATGAACAAGAACCCCGATTCCCTGGAGAGAATGAGTTAGACAGTCATCTTGTGGTCCCTACGAAATGGTTAATGAATGGATATGAACAAATCGGTATCGGTGGTGATCCCCTCTTATAATGGAAGGTCTCTGCTGGAAAAAAACCTGCCGGCACTTATGCGTTCGATAGCCGCGCACGACGCTCCCGTGGAAATCATTATTGTTGATGATGCCGGGGATGATGATACTGTGGATTTTATTCGGCAAAACTACCCACAGATTATTCTGCTGGTAAATGACAAGAACTCCGGTTTCGGAGAGACTGTCAACCGCGGGATATCTGCAGCCAGAAACAAGATTGTTCTGGCACTGAATAATGACGTCCTTGTCGAAGAAGATTTCTTTGCGAAAACCCTGCACTGGTTTGAAGATCCGCAAGTGTTCAGCGTTACCCCGAACATGGTGGACCCGCGCGAAGGGCGCAGCCAGGCAATTACTCGGCTGAAGCCTGGGATCTGCTGGTTCCGGACCGTCAACCTCCAGCTCTCCGATGTTTGCAGGCAAGGGAGGGAAATACCCCTCTTCTTCGCCTCCGGAGGTGCAAGTTTGTTCGACCGGGAGAAACTCTTGCTGCTGGGCGGTTTCGACCCGATCTACAGCCCGTTTTATGTGGAGGATATGGATCTCTCCTACCGTGCCTGGAAGGCGGGATGGAAATGCCTTATGGAGCCCGAGGCAACGGTCTATCACGAGACCAGTTCGACCATTCTGGGGCTCCACACAAAAAGGAAGATCAAGTTTATCGGGGACCGCAACCGCACCCTGTTTTTGTGGCTCAACATCACCGACTCTTCGCTGATTCTCCGTTATTTCCTGTTTCTACCATTCTCGTTGCTGTACGATATCGTGGCTTTCCGTAAGTACAAGTTTGTCGGATTTTTCCGGGCTCTCGCATATCTGCCACTGATACCGGAGCTGCGAAGAAAGAGGAAAGTTTATTTTGCCGTTCGCGACAATGACGTGTTTGATAAAATTTCTTGAGGCTGCGTGGATTTCGCGAAAATTGCTTTGCCTTCTTCCTTCACCCGGCCATTCTCCTGAAAGTGTCCCTGTGGAAGGTAATGGCAATGCTGGGGAAATGCCGGTAATCAATGTGTTCATAAGCATGTAAAGAACATGTATTGTTGGAATTCGGAATCTGGAGAAATAATGAAAATTCTGTATGTTACAAATGCCAGGTTATGCAGCGGGGCTGAGGATCACCTGCTGGATGTGTCCCTATGGCTGAGGGATCGCGATGTTGAACCTGTTTTTATCATAAGGGAAGGAGGTATGTTGAAGGAGAGGCTGGATTCGTATGGTCTCAGATATTTCCAGGCCTTCGTACCCGGCAGGAGAATCTCGTCGATTTTTCGGATTGCGAGGATTCTTCAGCAGGAATTGCCGGATGTGGTTTCGGTAAACAGGGAATACAATATTCTGCCTTTATATATTGCCGAAAGAATGACGTCCCCTTTTATTAAAAAGAGACCAAAAATGGTATCCGTCTTACATACTCCCACTGGAAGATGGTGCCCCGGTATTGGAACTTTTGACGGAGTTATTGCCACTTCTGAGTATACTGCGGAGTCGTTCTTCAGGACAAACAGGGGTATCAAAGAAAAAACTTCGTTGATTTATCATGGGATAAAACTCCCGGAAACAGACCATGAAGCCAAGTGCCAAAGGAATAGGCTGCGCAGGGTATTCCGTGACAGACAATTCCCTATTATCGGTATGTCCGGAGAGTTGTGGAAAAATCAGGAAGAACTGGTGGATGTTGCCCGTTTTCTAGTCAAGGTATATCCTGAAATAACAATTGCCATTATAGGCGGTTATGAAGGAGGCACCGCACTGCGTGAAAAAATTGATGCTTCCGGGCTCGGGGATAATTTTATCCTTACCGGCAGACTGGACCGGAAGCTGATGCCGGACGTTTTTTACGATCTGGACCTCTCCGTATCAACACACCGGAATGAAGGTTTTGGTCTTGTGCATATTGAATCCATGGCCGGGTATACGCCGGTTGTCGCATACAACAGCGGAGGTTTGGTGGAGATACTGCGCAATGGTGGTGGAGTGCTGGTGGATGGAACAACCGAAGACTTCGCCAAAGCCGTTATTGACTTGCTCGGAAATGACGGAAAACGTAAAAGTATCGGTCTACAGGGACGGAAAGTCGTAGAAGAGAATTTTTCTATCGATGCTATGGGGAAAAACCATCTGGCATTCTATGAGAAAATGCTTGGCAAGGACAGGGTTATTTAGCAGGCTGTTGAAAAGGTCTTCAAAGTGGTTAACACGATAACCATCTCGGAAGAAGTAATGCTTGTTATTATTTGCCAATCGCATATGTAAATATCAAATATCGGGGAATGTTTGAGATGAGGGCAAAATTATCTTTTTATGTTTTAACCTGCAATAGTGAAAAATACCTGGAAGCTGTGCTGCTTGCAGCCAAAGAAGTAGCTGATGAGATTATTGTTGTTGACTCAGGGAGCAATGATTCTACTGGAAATATATCAAAGAGATATACGGAGCTGTTTTATTATAAGAAACTTGAAGATTTTGTAAAACAAAGAAGTTTTGCCCATGAAAAATGTACCCACGATTGGGTTCTGACTTTAGATTCTGACGAAATCCCGGACAAGGATTTTTTGCAGTCGATATGTTACTTGAAAGAGCGTAATTTCAAGGAATCCGAAAGTGTTGACTCTTACTGGGTCAAGAGGGAATGGTATGTAATGGGTAAAAAGGTTCATTCCATGTATCCTGCGACCAGTCCGGATTACGTTATTCGATTATACAAAAAATCCAAGGCATCTTTTACTGAGTCTAATAAAGTGCATGAGAGCATGGGAGGATTTGAAAAAACCGATGACATAAAAGAAGGTATTCTAAAACACTATACTTTCGAGACTAAAGATGAATTTGAGAGAAAGTTGCATCATTATACGTCATTAGCGTCGGAGGATTCACTAAGGCAGAATAAAAAAACATCATATCTTAGGCCATTTGGCAATGCAATCTGTGCTTTCTGCAAGTTTTACATAGTAAAAAGAGGGTTCAAGGATGGAAAGGTGGGAATTGCGGCCGGCATTTATGCTTTCAGATATACCTTTTATAAATACAAAAAATTGATGGAGCTTAATTCCATTTAAGATGCATTGCTGTAATTGCTGAAGAGGCATTGACCTGTTTAATCACCGGAGAAATAATATGGGGAAGAACGATAAATTATATCTATTTGTAATGGCAATAATCGTATTAGGAATGATTTCCTTGTTTGTCGGAACTGAATTAGTTGATGAAGGTACAAGGACGTTTATTGCCGGTGAAAACGGACCGATCGAAACAGCCTCTGCTATCGGGTATATGGCTGTTCTAATTATAATGTTAGTGCAGGGAGGGTGGGGCTACCTTAAAAGCCACGCCTATATATTCGCCCTAGTGGCCGCCCTGGGACTTAGGGAACTGGATTTCGATAAGAGATTCACGAAAATGGGCATCCTTAAAAGCAAGTTCTATGTCAGCCCTGAGGTTCCCTATACAGAAAAAATAATTGGATTTCTTGTCATTCTCATCCTTCTCTATTGTGTCATTTTGTTGCTCAGAAGATATTTACGTTCTTTCCTGGCACGTTGCCTTAAAGAAGTTGTCCCGATGAGCGCAGGAATTTCACTGTTCTTTATCATACTATCGAAAAGTATCGATGGATTGTCTAGAAAATTGGGAAGCCTGGGGATAAACATATCACATCGGATTTCTGCATCTGCCGAGAGCATTGAGGAGATTGTTGAACTTGGCATACCTCTTATGCTGCTGGTTTCAGCGATTGCTTTTTTTAACAGCACCAATAAAAGCACCCAGTACGACGAAAGGGTGTAAATTCCCGGTTATCAGGCCTGAAACATTACGGCAGTTATCATATGCGTTTGCGAATATATCGATAATGCATTGTTTGAATTTTCAGAACCGATAGAATTACAGAGGGAGCATTTATTCTCATGAGAGTACTGATTGTAAAACTTTCCGCCCTTGGCGACATCATTCACGCCCTGCCGGTGCTCGACTACCTTCATAGAGTGTCGCCTGGGATTGAGGTCGACTGGGTTGTTGAAGAGCCTTTTCTGAATATTCTTGAAGGGAATCCGCTGATCAGTCGTCTTCACGTGGTTCGGACGAAGGTGTGGAGAAAACAGCCATTCTCCGCAGTTACCAGGCGCGAGGCCGGCAATGTGATGCGTGCGCTTCGGGAGCGGAATTACGACATGGTGTTCGATATTCAGGGGAATATAAAGAGCGGGATCGTCACGGCACTTTCCGGGGTTAAGAAGCGGTATGGATTTGATCGTCCCGGAGTGAGGGAACTCCCTAATCTTCTCTTTACCACGAATCATGTACCATTGCGCCGGAACGATATTCATATTTCCGCAAGGTCCCTGAGAGTGGTCAGCGTCCCGTTCGGTAAGGATTACCAGGGAATGCCCCTGAAGTCAGATATTCCCACTGATCCGGCGAGCGATTATGCCGCTGAAGCTTTTCTTGCGACACTATCTGATGGGCTGGTATTCCTCTTTCATCCCGGAACAACGTGGGATACCAAGCTATGGCATGAGCCAGGGTGGATCGAATTGGGGAAAGAGGTCCTCGAAAGATTCCCGGATGCAACGATTCTGCTTTCGGCAGGTAATGAACAGGAACGTTTGGCGGTCGAGCGGATCAGTGCAGGAATCGGAACCAATGCGAGGCCCTTGCCCAAGACTTCCATAAGCGGTTTCGCATCGTTTCTGAAAAAGGTCGATCTTGTGGTCGGGGGTGATACGGGACCCATTCATATGGCGGCGGCTGTGGGAACACCGACGGTCTCCTTTTATCGCGCCACTGATGCCAAGCGAAACGGGCCTTTGGGTGAAAATCATGTCACCGTTCAGGCACCAATGCATTGTCGTGCATGCTTGCGCAAGGAATGCGACAAGGATGCAGCATGCAGGGAAAGCATCAAGGTTGAGTATATCCTGAAAGGGATAGAAAAGATCTTAGAACGCTGAGTTAACGACCTCTTGGTTTTTAATGATCCCTTTTTGACCGGGTAAACACTTCCATTAAAATGCGTTAATCGGAGATCAAGTGAAACAGCCGGCAGTTAGTATTTGTATTCCAACCTATAATTACGGCAAATATATCGGTGAGGCAATCGAATCTGTACTCTCACAGACATTCGATGATTTTGAGCTTGTAATCATTGATGATTGTTCTGATGATCAGACAGATAGTGTCATTAACAAATATAATGTTATCGATAAATCCATCAGGTACTATAGAAATAAAAACAATATAGGGATGGTAAATAACTGGAACCTGTGCTTGAGAGAAGCTAGAGGGAAATACGTAAAATTTTTGTTTGCAGATGACAAATTTGTCGATAATGATGCTGTAAAGATCATGTATGAAAGTCTTGAGGTAAACAAATCAGCTATAATGGCTTGTTCTGCAAGGCTTGTAATTGATGAAAGATCCAATGCGATAAATGCCTGGTCTTGCTTTACAAATGATTCTTTAATTGATGGGCGTGAAATGATCAAACAATGCATCCTGGAGCAGCGAAACATTATTGGCGAGCCGACAGCAGTCATGTACAGAAGGGAAATTGGCACGAGAGGGTTCGATCCATCTTTTCGGCAGTTGGTAGACTTGGAAATGTGGCTTCATTTGCTTTCCCATGGGGATCTCGTCTATTTTAACAAGCCCCTTGTAGCTTTCAGGCAGCATTCCAAACAGCAGTCATATATAAACAGCCAGACTACTGTTTGTCTGCATGAAATGGCAACGCTGTCAAAAAGTTATTTCAGTAATCCTTCTGGAGTTGAGAAAAGAATCAGTAAATCAATCATTAATTATAGTTATCGTCATAAAATATGGAAATCGTACCGAAACGGAATAATGTCAAAGATCGAAGCTCACAACATTATTGGCAGCCTAATACAAAGGGGACTATTTTATTTAAATATGCCTCTCTATAAGGTTCTAAATCCTCTTTTTAAATACGCGATTAAATCAAGACGAACTAAGTTGTCAAGCAGAAAACTGGAAGTGAAGTGATTGTCCAGAGGGAGATATTGTTAGTGAAATTAATGATATATGCGCATTATGACGCTGATAACAAAATCAAACCGTATGTTGTTTATATGTTGAACAAGCTTAAGAACCACTATGATGATATCATCTTTGTGACGAATTCTCAGCTTGAAGATGCAGAGTTAAATAAAATAAGGGCATTAGTCGTCAGCATCCATCAGAAAGATAATGTTGGCTACGATTTTGGCATGTGGAAACTTGCGATAGAAAAAACAGATATCAATTTGTACGATGAACTAACGCTGGTTAATTCAAGCATTTACGGACCAGTCTATTCCATGCATGAAGTTTATTCTCATATGGATAAGGTTGATTGTGATTTCTGGGGTATAACTGAAAGTTACGAGCTTGATAGGCACTTACAGACCTATTTTCTGGTCTTTAAGCGGAACGTTATACAGTCTGATGCGTTTAAATCATTTTGGAGTGGCGTCCTAGAATACAGCAACAAGTTACAAACCATTCGAAGTTACGAAATTGGATTGACGCAATGGTTGTTGCAGCACGGATTCAAACCCGGTGTATATTGTTCTTGGCAAAGACTTGTCAAGCGCTGCAGACATGAAAAAGTTAAGAAATTAAGAAAGCCGATGAATCCTACTATAGCTTATGGATTACAGTTGCTGAAACTCGAATCGCCTTTTGTGAAGCTTGAACTATTAAGGGATAATCCTTACAAGGTAAATCTCAATGAGGTTAGAAAACTGATTGTTGATGCGCATTATCCCGTTAGCTTTCTTCTTTCAGGAAAAGAAACTTGTAGTAACAATGTAAGTTCCGGAAATGAGGATCATTGTCCTCTTTGCGGTAGCGACGGTAAGCAAGCACACAAGAATTTGAGGGACAGGCTTGCACCCTACAGTCCTGAGAAATGGCGTATCTGGCGATGCAAGGGCCGAAAGTGCGGTATTTCGTGGCTTAAACCCATACCGACTCAAAATGAGTTGGAAGAAGCTTTCCAGGCAAATTCTATCCACGGAGAAAGTTTTGACGATGATTATTTTGCTCCTCAATATTCATTTGCAGGTTGGCTACTCTTGTCTGCTTGTAGAATTATGCAAAAAGTAATGAGGATTGAAAAGAAAAGGGAAAATTTCTATTTGCACGCTCTGATTGATGAAAAACCTGGCAGGTTGTTGGAAGTTGGATGCGGTTGCGGTGACAGGTTGGTCGCCCTAAGAAATTTAGGATGGGATGTTGAGAGGCAGGAGGTCGATCCTGTTGCAGTGAACTACTGTGTGGAGAAACAAGGCCTTCTTGTCTCTATAGACAGGTTCGAAGAACTGAAAGCAAATCATGAGTTATACGATATCATATTGATGTCCCATTTCTTGGAGTGTGTTCAGGAACCCATGACTTTATTGAAAGATTGCTTGCGTTTACTAAAACCTGGTGGGAAATTGCTGCTGACTACACCCAATAACAAGAGCCTGGGGCATTTCGTATATAAAAAATATTGGTTTTCACTGAATCCGCCCAGGCATTCGCTGATTTACACATCCTCTGCTTTAAAGAAACTTCTGTTTGAAGCGGGGTTTGATAAGGTAAA
>JAGFXO010000103.1 GCA_017861285.1 Geobacteraceae bacterium
CAAGCGCGATGGTGAAGGTCTCTTGACTTATTTCAGCGAACCCCGTACACTTTCTAACTGTTTGAGGGCCGTCCCGCGGCTGCGGCCCGTTTCCCTGACTTAGCAATACAGGAGAATTCCATGTATATAGTTATTCTTGCAGGAGGTTCTGGGACGCGTTTCTGGCCGCTTTCACGAGGCAGGAATCCGAAGCAGCTGATGTCGATTCTTGGCGGCAAATCGATGCTGCAGCGAACCGTCGAACGGGTTTTGCCCCTGTCTCCAAAACGGGTACTTGTCGTCACCAATACGTTGCAGGCCGGAGAGACCTCCAGGCAGCTCGACCAGTACCGGGATGCCGTTCACGTTGACATTATTGAAGAGCCTGTGGGGCGCAATACCGCCCCTGCAATCGGTCTGGCGGCTCGCATCATTGCTCGCCATGATCCCGAGGGCATGATGGTTGTGCTTCCGGCTGACCATTACATTACCGATGAAGCAGAGTTTCACCGGACGGTCAAAAGGGGTATTGCTTCCGTATTGAATGGTTATCTGGTAACCATGGGTATAATCCCGACACGGCCCGAAACCGGGTATGGTTATATTGAGGTAGACGCGGACATGCGAGGGGAAGGCCCATACCCTGTGCAGCGCTTTGTGGAGAAGCCGAGCCTGGAAAAGGCGATGGAGTTTCTCGACGCCGGAAACTTCTACTGGAACAGCGGCATGTTCATGTGGCGCGCCGGCGTTATCCTCAACCGGATCAGCGAGCACATGACCGGACTTGCTTCAGCCCTGGATTCCTTAACCTTTGCCGGGGATATCTGGGAGCTGTCCGATCTGAATCCACAGATAAAAGCCATGTACCACCAACTAGCAGCCGAATCGATAGATTATGGCATTATGGAAAAAGCCGATTCAGTCGTTGTCTTACCTGGTTCATTTGGGTGGAGCGATGTCGGGAGTTGGAGTGCTCTGCCGGAAGTGATCGAGCAGGATGCTTGCGGCAATGTCATAATCAATGCCCGGGATATCGTCAGCCTTGATTCCCGAGGTTCGATTGTGTATGGTGGCGGTAAAATTGTCGCACTGATAGGCGTGGAAGACCTGGTGGTAGTAGATAGCGGCGATGCCCTGATGGTTTGCGGCAAGGAACGGGCCCAGGAAGTAAAGATAATTGTGCAGGAGCTTGAAAAGCGCGGACTGAATGAATATCTGTAGGAACTTATCTTTATGATATATCAGGAGTGTCAGGATGAAAATTGCATTGCTCGGTCTGCCCCAATCGGGGAAGCGCACACTTTTTTCGTTATTGACGGGCCGTGAGGTTTCCGATCATCGCGGTGAGGGTGAATCCATAGAAGGGGTTGCTTCCATCCGCGACCCCCGTGTGGATATTATTGCGGGTATTGCCCGGCCGGAAAAGATAAAATATGCGGAAAACAAAATAGTGCTTTGTCCGGATCTGGCGGTAGGGACTGGAAAGCGTGAATGGCTTGATGCCGCACGTCGCTGCGACCTGCTCTGCATGGTGGTGCGGGCTTTCACTTCCGACAGGGTCTACCATCCGGACGGCTCCGTTGATGCCGGCCGGGACCGCGGCATTCTTACTACAGAACTGCTGCTGGCGGACCTGGAGCTGATAGAAAAGAGACTTGAAAGAATTGAAAAGGAAAAGAAGGCCGGAAAAACCGCGGCGCAGGTGAAAGAGGAACAGACGCTTTTGAAGTGCCGGGACGCCATAGAGGCGGAGAAGAATATCAGTACTCTTGACCTTGACGAGGAAGAGCTGGCTTCGGTGAAGAGTCTGAATCTGGTTACCCTGATGCCCCTCCTGTGGGTGTACAATGTTGACGAGGATAAAATTGTCTCGTCACCGGACGAAGATGGCGATGTTTTTGCCGTATCCGCGCTTATCGAGAAGGACATCATGGGTATGGAGGACGCTGAGGAGAGGAGGGAGTATCTCGAAGCTCTCGGATTGTCCTCATCCGGTCTTGACCGTTTGAATGCCGCAGCCTATGACAAACTGGGACTCATGTCGTTTTACACCATGGGGAAGGACGAGGTCCGAGCCTGGACAATACGCAAGGAGACAGCTGCTCCGGCAGCCGGCGGCAAGATACATAGCGATATCGAGCGTGGGTTTATTCGAGTCGAGATAATCAGGTACGATGATTTGCTGGCAGCCGGCAGCGAGGCGGCGGTGAAGGCGCAGGGAAAGGCGCTCCTGAAGGGGAAGGACTATGTCATTGAAGATGGTGACATCTGCAACTTCAGGTTTAACGTTTAGTTAGTGCAAAAAAAGGCTGTTGTTGAAACAGCCTTTTTTTGCATTCATTTCCCTTTTTTAAGATCTATCAGGATCAGCTTGGCGATAGCCTTCAATGTTTCAAAGACTCCCTCGCCCGTCGTTGCGCAGGCCTCGAAATCCGGCACATTAGCCGGATTGAGTTCCCTTCTCAGTTCCTCCACGGATACGATGTTGGGCAGATCGCGCTTGTTGTACTGCACCACAAAAGGAAGCCTGTTCAGGTCATAACCCTGTTCCTTCAGGTTGATATTCAGGTTGTCCAGTGATTCGATATTCGCGTCAATCCTTTCTTCCTGCGAATCGGCGACAAATACGACCCCATCCACACCCTTCAGTATCAGTTTTCTCGACGCATCGTAAAAGACCTGTCCCGGAACGGTATACAAGTGAAAACGGGTCTTGAAGCCCTTGATTTCCCCCAACGCCAAAGGGAGAAAATCAAAGAACAGGGTTCGTTCGGTTTCCGTTGCCAGACTTATCATTTTGCCCTTGGCCTCGGGAGCGGTCTTGTTATAGACAAATTGCAGATTTGTCGTCTTGCCGCAGAGTCCCGGCCCGTAATACACGATTTTGCAGTTTATCTCACGCGAGGCGTAATTGATAAATGACATCCGATAATACCTCTTCTACCTGAATAGATTGTCTATATCGTCGTCGGTAATTTCGGCAAAGGGGAATTCGCTGTCACTGCTCTTTTCCTTCTCCTCCGCCCTTTTCAAAAGCCCGTCGAATATTGCCGTCAATTCTTCTGAAGCCTTTTTCACGCGAAGCCGTACCAGACCCAGTGACGATCGGCTGTCGAACAGTACCACGAGGATGACTCTTCCGCCTACGATGGAGATGTGAAGATTATCTTTCTCCCCTTCATGAAAAAGGATCGAAAATTCTTTTTCCCCGATAAGCTTGGCCAATCCACCGGTGGCGGCTATATTGCCGGCGGTGAGAGATGCCAGGGAAGTAGTGTCGAATCGTTCCGTCTCCCCGACGCCCGAGATCAACTGGCCGTTTTTGTCGACCAGAAAGATGACCTTCGAGTTGGCTTCCCTGAGCAGTTTTTCGATAATATGATTAATTTTTTTGTATTCGTCTTCGTACATCACCATCTGAGGAGAAGGCATGGCTCACACCTCTTCAACTGCCGGAAAATTTTAAAACATCATAAAGCAGCGGCTAACTTTATAGCAGAACTAACCTGTTATTTCAAGAAATTAAATAGTTATAAGATTCGAGTAATGAAAAAGCCCCGGCGGATTATCCCGTCCGGAGCCTTCTCGTTATTATTCGTGTGCAATCTGTTGCAATAAAGACTCTCTTCCCCCGCTATTTGTCTTCTGGCAGGGGTTCACACGACATCGCCGCGAGTTTCTCATAGAGAGAGAATTTTCTTGTTGTCCATTCGTTGGCTTTTTTAATCAGTTTTTCGGCAGCCTCGGGGTTATTCTTTTTGAGAACGCGGTAACGGTTCTCACCGAAAGCGAATTCCTCGAAGGATATGGTCGGCGCTTTGCTGTCAAGTGTCAGAGGGTTCCTGCCCTGTTCGACCAAGTCCGGGTTGTAGCGGTAGAGGGGCCAGTGGCCGCAGGCGACGGCTCTTTTCTGCTCTTCGATGGCACTTGTCATGTTGATCCCATGGGCTATGCAGTGCGAGTAGGCAAGAATGATCGAAGGACCGTCAAAGGCTTCGGCCTCGAGAAATGCCTTGACCACCTGGTTCGGGTTGGAAAGAGAAACAGCCGCCACATATGCCGTGCCATAGCACATGGCCATCATACCCAGGTCTTTCTTCGGCATCAACTTGCCGCCGGCGGCAAACTGGGCAACAGCACCGAGAGGGGTGGATTTGGATGCCTGCCCGCCGGTGTTTGAATACACTTCGGTATCGAGGACGAGAAGGTTGACATTCTTGCCCGAAGCAATGACATGATCCAGACCACCATACCCGATGTCGTACGCCCATCCGTCCCCGCCCACAATCCATACCGATTTCTCGACCAGGTAGTCCGCTACGGCAAGTAACCGACTGGCCGTGACCTCGGGGCAGTCCAGAAGGACTTTCTTGAGCTGTTCAACCCGTGTCCGCTGGGCCTCTATGCCGGCCTGCCCGGACTGGTCAGCGTTCCTGATTTCCTGCATCAGATCCTTGGCGTTTGCACACGCTTTGCATGGGCATTTAATCAGTTCATCAAGGAGTTCAAGGGCCATCTCGTTGAACTTGTCGACGGCCAGACGCATTCCGTATCCGAATTCTGCATTGTCTTCGAACAATGAGTTTGACCAGGTAGGACCGCGGCCGTCGCCCCGCTGAGCCCACGGTGTGGTCGGGAGGTTCCCGCCGTAAATAGAGGAGCAACCGGTTGCATTGGCAATCATGGTCCGGTCTCCGAACAACTGGGAAAGCAACTTCAGGTAAGGGGTTTCACCACACCCGGCACAGGCGCCGGAGAACTCGAACAGCGGACGTACCAGCTGGCAGCCGCGCAGGGAGTCGAGCTTGACCTGAGTCGGGTCCACATCAGGAATCGAGAGGAAAAACTCGAAATTTTCAGCTTCCTGGGAGCGTAGCGGTGGCTGGAAGGCCATGTTGATTGCCTTGTGTTCCGGGTTGCTCTTGTCCTTTGCCGGGCAGTTGTATGCGCACGCGCCACAGCCGGTGCAGTCCTCCGGAGCAACCTGTATGGTGAATTTTTTGCCTTTCATTTCGGGGATCTTGCAGTCGACGGATTTGAAGCTTTCCGGCGCTCCCTTCAGACAAGATGCGTCATAGGCTTTCAGCCTGATCGTTGCATGCGGGCATACGAAAGAGCAAATGCCGCACTGGACGCAGAGTTCGGCATCCCACACCGGAATATCGTTGGCGATGTTCCTCTTCTCGTACTGGGATGTGGCGGTGGGGAAGGTTCCGTCGTCCGGCATTTTCGATACCGGCAACTGGTCTCCCAGGCCGGCGATGATGGTGGCGGTTACGTCCTTGACGAAATCCGGCGCCGCGTCGCTGACCACGGGAGGCTTCATGATGGTGCTGGTAGCCTTTTTCGGCACTTTCACTTCGAACAGGTTGTTCAGACCCGCGTCAACAGCCTTGTAGTTCATGGCGACGACTTTCTCACCCGCCTTGCCGTAGCTCTTCTTGATGGCGCCTTTGATGTGTTCTACCGCGGTTTCCAGCGGAATAATGTTCGAAATTTTGAAGAATGCCGTCTGCATGATCACGTTGATGCGGGGACCGAGTCCGATCTCGTTGCCGAGGTGCACGCCATCGATCACGAAGAATCTGAGTTCTTTGTCGATAATCTGTTTCTGTACGTCCTGTGGGATTTTGTCCCATACTTCGGATGCACCATAGGGTGAGTTGAGGAGGAAAGTAGCCCCATTCTTTGCTTTTGCCAGCATATCGTATTTCTCCAGGAAGGAGAAGTTGTGACAGGCGACAAAATCTGCTTCCTGAACCAGGTAGGGTGCACGTATGTAATTCTTTCCGAAACGTAGGTGAGAGGTGGTCATGGAACCGGCCTTCTTCGAATCGTAGACGAAATATGCTTGGGCATTGTTGTCGGTCAGTTCGGCAATAATCTTGATGGAGTTCTTGTTCGCACCGACCGTACCATCGGAGCCGAGCCCATAGAACATGGCCTGGTAAATACCGTCCATGGGGTTGAAATAGGCCGTATCGAATTCGAGGCTGCAACCGGTGACATCTTCGAAGATGCCGACTACGAAATGGTTTTTCGGCTTTGCCGAGTCGAGGTTGTCAAAAATTGCCTTGATCTGCGCAGGGGTGAATTCCTTGGAGCCCAGACCGTATCGGCCACCCACGATGGTAGGGTAACCGTCGAACTGGAATTTGCCGTCCGCCATTGCCTCGCCAATAGCGGTCCGAACGTCGAGATAGAGCGGCTCGCCGAGCGCACCGGGTTCCTTGGTGCGGTCGAGTACGGCGATCTTCTTGACGGTCTTCGGCAGGGCGGAGATGAATGCGTCGATCGGGAAGGGGCGATACAGGCGCACCTTTATCACACCCACTTTTTCTCCTTTGGCAACGAGATGGTCCACCGTTTCATGAGCCGTATCTGCCCCGGACCCCATGATCACGATTACCTTCTCTGCATCGGGTGCGCCGACGTAATCTACAAGCTTGTAGCGGCGGCCGGTCAGCTTTGCGAACCTGTCCATTTCCTCTTCGACAATACCGATACACTGGGGATAATAGGGGTTGACGGTCTCCCTCCCCTGGAAATAAACGTCGGGGTTCTGGGCGGTGCCGCGCAAGACCGGGCGGTCCGGCGAAAGGGCACGGGCCTTATGGGCAGCCACCAGCTCATCGTCAATCATGGACCGCATGTCGTCATAGCTCAGTTCTTCAACCTTCAGCGCCTCATGGGACGTGCGGAAACCGTCGAAGAAATGCAGGAACGGTACCCGTGACTTGAGGGTGGCAACCTGGGATATCAATGCAAAGTCCATTACTTCCTGGGCATTGTTGGAGCAGATCATGGCCCAACCGGTCGAGCGGCAGGCCATGACATCAGAGTGGTCCCCGAAAATGGACAGTGCCTGGGCGGCAATTGACCGGGCGGATACGTGAAAAACTGTGGGAGTTAGTTCACCTGCAATCTTGAACATATTGGGGATCATCAGCAGCAGCCCCTGACTGGCAGTAAACGTGGTGGTGAGCGCTCCGGCCTGGAGAGCACCGTGAACTGCGCCCGCAGCTCCCCCTTCGGATTGCATCTCGACTACAAGGGGGACCGTTCCCCAGATGTTTTTCTCACCATGGGAGCTTTTCGCATCCGATATCTCACCCATGAC
>JAGFXO010000033.1 GCA_017861285.1 Geobacteraceae bacterium
AGTGTATTTCTTCCGATTCCGAGCTTCGCGGAGACCTTTAAAATATTTCCTTTATACAGATTAAGAGCATGCACAATCGTATCTCTTTCGATTTCCTTCAGTGATTTAACTTCCGTAATCTTTTCCTCGATCCTCGATGGGGAAACCGAATCGAAAAAAAGGAAATCGGAAGTTATCGTCCCGTTGTCCTCGACAAGATTTATGGCACGCTCTATGGCATTTTCAAGCTCCCGTATATTTCCCGGCCAGTTATACGACTTGATCTTATCAGTAAAATCATCGGCCACCGCAATATTCTTCCTGCCAAGCTTGGCGGAGAGCTTGCTGACGAAATGCCTGGCAAGCAATGGCAGATCCTCCATCCTTTCCCTGAGAGACGGAATGTTTATTGCGATGACATTCAAGCGGTAATAGAGGTCCTTCCTGAAATTTCCCTTCTGGACTTCTTCCTTCAAATCTTTATGGGTTGCGGCAATGATCCTTATATCGACCATTACTTCGTTTGCTGATCCGATTCGCGATATCTTCTTTTCCTGGATTACACGGAGAAGCTTTACCTGCGTAAAAAGCGGGATATCTCCAACCTCATCAAGAAAGATGGTCCCGCAATTTGCCAATTCGAACTTTCCTATCTGCCCGCCTTTTTTGGACCCGGTAAACGAGCCTTCCTCATAGCCGAACAACTCACTCTCAATAAGCGTTTCAGGCAGTGCGGCACAGTTTATGGCGATAAACGGCCTGTCCTTTCTGGAGCTTGCATTATGAATTGCCTGGGCAAAAAGTTCTTTCCCGGTACCGCTTTCTCCGGTAAGCAGGACGGTGGATGGACTTCGTGACGCAACCTTCGCCCATTCAACAGCTTTGGATACCGACTCGCTCTCCCCGAAAATATCATCAAAAACGTACTTGGCACAGGGGGCAACGCTCCTTTTCGCGGCGTGCCTCTCCTTCACTTCCTTCATTACCGCCAGCACGCCGATTGCATTCCCGAGATCATCGCGCAAAGGTGTAACGGAATGGGATATTTTTTTCCCGAATTCGTCAATGACGATCTCCTGCTCCCGATACTCCGCCCCGGTAGAAAGGGTCTGCAGGATCATGGAGGATTTTTTCAAGACTGTCTCAATATGCTTTCCAACAGAGTCTTTGGGGTTTATACCGAGGATTTTCGCGCCACACGAATTGATCTGGGTAATTGTGCCGGTGCTGTCGACGGAGAGGATTCCATCGGTTGTGGATTCAAGGAGTGTATTGGAAAATTTGTATGCCATATACAGCTTGTTGGTCGCCTTATGGAGACGCAGCTGATTCTCGATTGCATTTACCGACGCGACAACCAGCGCAAGGGTATGGCAGTTGTGAACCTTACAGTCGCCGGTTATGTCGAGTGCGCCCAGCAGCATGCCGTCAGGATTGAATATGGGGGTTGCGGAGCAGGTGAGAAAGTGGTTCGACTGGCAAAAATGTTCCCGGGCCAGTATTTGAATGGGTTTACCCTCGAGAAGGCAGGTGCCGATTGCATTGGTTCCCTTTACAGCTTCGCTCCAGTTGCCGCCCGGACAAAGCTGAATCTGCCTGGTCTTTCTGATGATTTCCGGATCACCGATGGTTTCGAGCAAATAACCGTCCTTGTCCGAAAGAACGACCTGAAAACCCGACCCTTTGACATAATTATAGAGATTGTGCATGTACGGGCGGGCTATGGTGACAAGGTGGTTGGCCTGCCGAAGTCTTTCCTTGAGATCCTGCCCGCTTATATCGAGGTTCTCCTGCACGAAAGGATCGACGTGCAGATTCCTGCATCTCTGCCAGGAACTCGCCACCTCCGGCTTCAACTTCTGTATGTCCAGCTCATCGTTCTCAACATATCGATTCCATGCTTCCTCAACCAGATGAATTATCCGTGCTGTCATTTAACCAACCCCTCGAAAAGTTATTGAATCATGACAAAGATATGTTTGGCCGGAGCAAGCTGGGCCGTGTATCCGGTTTCCTTCGTGATGAAATTGCCGGACAATATGTAATGAACACCAGTGCCCCCGAAAACAACCTGGGGTGCTCATTCTCCAAAAACGTATACACTATTTTCTCATAAAATGCCAGTTAATTCTCCCGCATAAGAGTGTAAAAATATACGGATTTGCCCCGAGAGAAAGGATGGAAGCATTCGATAGATGAAATTATCTTGACAGATGGCCGCATAAGAAAAGGGCCTGCCGATGGCAGGCCCTTTGAAATGGCTCTGGAGAAAATCGTGACGTTACAGATCGCTCAATATGTTGGCACGCTTTGCCTTGTATTCCTGTTCCGTTATCAGTTTTTTTCTCTTCAGTTCGTCGAGGATGCGCAGCCTTTCCTCTATGGTTTTGCTTGTTTTGGGCGGTTGAACAGTCTGAACCGGTTGAGCAGGTTGAACTGCCACGGGGGCCTGTTCGACGGGAACCGGCGTCGGCCCCTGAACCACTGCCGGTTCTTCCTTGGCGGGCTTCATGCCAAGCGCTTGATGCGCGGCCATGGAAGCCAGATCCAGGACAACCCAGTCGCTGCGGACCATATCGGCTCCCGCGTAAAACCGCATATCCGTCCCGGCCTCCAGAGCCCAGGAACGGCTTACAGGCTTTGTACGGGACCCCTGGAACACTGGATTTTGAGTCGTCAAGGGTTTCGCGCTTGTGCCATCATATTGGCCTATATTTTCAACCATGTTGCCAAAAATAACGTTCAGTTTTCCCTCGCGGTAGAATACTCTGCCGGTAGTCATCACCCGCTCCTTGGCAAACCCGTACAGGGCCTTTCTCTGGCCGACAACGGCAAAGGTAACGTCCTGGTCCGGACCTGCCTGGGCAATTCCATCACTTAACTGCTTCCCCAGGGTTTCAAGTTCCTGTGAGGTAAACACCGGTATCGGTCGCGCATTCGGTTTCAGCCTGACTTCCAGCGCCGCAAGAGCCCCCTTTACCTGGTCTGGGTCAAGCACAATCGGATGGTCGTTGGGTCCGTTACTTTTCGTATCCTGGCGCTCTATCTTTACATTTTGCTGGCCGGAACGCCAGAGCGTCCTGTCGATGTTTGTGGGGGACGTATCCGAGGACTTGAAAAGAGTGCAGCCGCCCAATCCAATTAAAAAAACCGACTGGAGAAGCACCAGTACCAACAATGTAACAGTTTTCATGGAACATGCTCCACTTCGTTTCATTCATAACTCCTTAGTGCAGAGAATTACCGTCTTCAACCTGGATGGGTGCTTGCGGCATGAGCCTGCCAGAACATAGGTTGATAGCCATTTTGAAAAACCTTTCGGCACCTAGGCGCTCGTACTGCAACCGCCCGTGATGTATATCACCAGAACCGGGAAAATGTCAAAAGAAAAAGGAGTGCATGACACTCCTTCATCCAATCGTGGATGTAAAAAAAACGGGCCGGAAAACCGGCCCAAATCACAAAACAATGTACTTCAAATTTTCACCCGATTGTTACCAGGTAAAGACCGTACCGGCCGCGATGGTATTGGAGTCCTGGGTCTCGCCATCGTACCAGCTGTTGCGTGCCCATGTGTACTCGCCAACCAGTGTCATGTACTTGTTGACAGAGTAATAGATACCGCCAGTTGCGGCCTGCTGCGACTTCAGAACCAACCCGCCTGTAGGAGAGTCATCCTCGAAATCGGTCTTGTCGATATAGTTGATACCATAGTTCACGCCGAGTTTTGCTTTGCCGAGTTGGTACGTAGCCTGGGCAAGGCCACCGTATGAGAGACGCTCGTCACCTATCGCATCGAGGGCATCGGAATCCTGCATGAAGGTGGAACCGAGGGCCTGGCCGCCATAACCGGAAACCATCAGACCAACCTTGCCGATCCCTAACTGCACACCGCCTGCGCCGCCGATTGAGGAGACACTGTGGTTGCTCGTACCGGCATTGTTCTTGGCCTCCTGATAGAGACCGGAAACCCATGCAGACAGATCACCGAAGGAAAGTTTCTTTGCATAGGAGAGTTCCGCCTCGAAACGAGGCATGTTCACTTTTTCAGCAACATAGGAAGCATTGGGATCCAAGGTAGAAGCTATCTTGCTCGGGTCGTTGATGGAGACGGCTGCCTTGAAACCTTGCATGTCGATGGTGGTGTAACGGAACTGGGCATTGAAGGTCGGATAGACATAACCGTAGCCGATATGGCCAAGCGTGGTGCCTCCGCCGATTGCTTCCGCTGCCGGGACACCTGTGCCTATCAGGGTCATGTCGGTCAGGATGTTCTTACCCTGGTAGAGGTTGAGTGCGCGGCCGACGAGGAACTGGCCGTAACAGCTGTCAGCGGTGAAGAAAACTTCACGGATGTCGATTCGGGAACCCATGTCCAGGGAAGCCAGCGTATCGGGACCGAAACCTGTTCTGGTGGTCGCATTCTGGATCTGGGGGTAGAGGCCGATACGTGCGCCGTAGTCAACACCGTTGATGGTCGGCGACTTGACATTGAAGGCAAAGATACTCGGAAGCAGACCGGTCCGTACACGGAAGACCTGCTGGTCCCTTTTTTCCTGGCCGATGGTCAAAAAGCCGTTTCTAAGAGGGCCATCGGGTGCCCCTTCCGTCATGGAATAGGTCATCATCGCGTTGATCATACCGTCAAAGCTCATCTGCCAGCCCTGCTCGCCACCGACGACGAACGCAGCCTGAGCCGGGGTGCATGTTACCGCAACGAGGGCAACAAGGCCGGTCAGACCTGAAATCAAACTACTCAGTTTCATTTTCTTCATGCTCTTCCTCCTTCTCATGGTAAAGAAATAAATTTCGTTCCACGCAAATCGCCGGCCCCATTCCGGAGGCCGCATTTAAACGGGAACTGTGCACTTCAGTTGTTATTCCAATAATCCATACCGATATTTTACCCCATCCCCTGGCACATGACCCGTCATCAGGCATGAACACTTTCCCCTCGATGAGATAAAAGCCGAAGACATGTCAGGCTTCCCGAAACCGAAAGCCGGACGGCAGGAATCCCTTCATTTAATTGCATTGTACCCGGCAATGGCCGGAACCGAAAACGCGCACCTCCTTCCCGTTGAGAGTAAAAAAAAGAAAACGTCGTTTTGTATGAGCAATTTACGTGCCACACATCACTAATTGGTTTTCAAGAAGAATTTATATCAGGAATTAGCGCTTATGTATACCGAGATTTAAAGATTTTTTTGCTTCCACAGATATTGAATATCCCCCCTCGAACGTATACAAACGACTGGCCTTTCATGTTATCTTTAAGAACAGAGTTCAAATATAGAACAGTTCATGGATTTGTCAACCGGTTTAAAACGGCTCACATGGCGAAACGAGCGAAAACACCCGGTACGATTTCTTGCAAACAAAGGGTTCGCCACAAATCATCAACCTTAAAGATCGCTTTTCATGGACTTCGGGAGCACACGTGCCTCAATAAAGTCAGCAATTCCGGACACATCATCTATGTCATAGAGTGGAACATCCAGATCCAGCGGCGCATTGGCGGCCACCGCCAGAAGATGCGGATCGCTCCGGTCGCCCCTGCAAATCAGGGGCTTCCCCAACTCCTTGCGATAGATTTCGATTTTGGGCAAACTGCTTTTCTTGAATCCCTCGACCAGAATGATATCGACATGGTCGAAATATTTTGCGATCACTTCCTCAATCGACGGCGGATTATCATGCTTTTGGACCATCGCGAACTTATCGCCTGATACGAGCGCTACTGTTTCCGCGCCGGCAGCGGCCATCCGGTAACTGTCCTTTCCCGGGTGGTCGATTTCGAACCGGTGGGCATCGCACTTGATCGCTCCAACCCTGTAGCCGCGCTTTTTGAGTTCTACGATCAGCTTCTCCACGAGGGTTGTCTTTCCCGTCCCCGACCAGGCTACAAAAGATATAACCGTGCCCTTCATGCCGATCTCCTTCTTGTGAAATCATACTGTAAAAAAATTGTCACTTTTCTGTCAAAAGTTACAATAAACGGGAATTTTTCAGAAAAGCGCGCATCCCGGATAAGCCTGCCGGTCAGGTTAAAGTGAAAGCCGCCCCTTTCCGATCTGTTGTTATGCCGCAAATGAGGTGTCAGTGCCAAAAAAAAGAGGGTTAACCGTTTGGTTAACCCTCTTTGATTTTTTGGCGTCCCCTACCGGATTTGAACCGGTGTCGCCGCCGTGAAAGGGCGGTGTCCTGGGCCGGGCTAGACGAAGGGGACATGGTGAGCCGCGTTGGGGTCGAACCAACGACCACCTGATTAAAAGTCAGGTGCTCTACCGACTGAGCTAGCGGCTCGTAACAAGCAAGGAAATCTTTATAATAAATTTTTCCTGATCCGTCAAGTTTTTTTTCTCCCGCGACAATTTTTCCAGCGTTCGTTACAGGAACGGATTTTTCAGCATGAGGGTATCTTCCCTCCCCGCTCCGAGAGACACGAGAACAATCGGACAACCGATCAATTCTTCAAGCCGCTTGATATAGTTGCGGGCCTGCACCGGCAATTCAGACAAGTCCTTGGCTCGGCCGATATCCGAAGACCAGCCGGGCATCTCCTCGTACACAGGCTTGCAGTTGGAGAATATTTCCATGGAGGCGGGCAACTCTTCCACAATTTTCCCCTGGTATTCATATCCGGTACAAATCTTGATCTTCTCGAATCCGCTGAGGACGTCGAGTTTCGTCAGCGCAATGCCGGTCAGGCCGTTGATACGGACCGCATATCGTACCGCGGGAGCATCAAACCAGCCGCAGCGCCGCGGCCGGCCGGTTGTGGAACCGAATTCACGTCCCGCTTTGCGCAATTCCTCGCCATTTTCATCTTCCAGCTCGGTTGGAAAGGGACCGCTGCCGACGCGGGTCACATATGCCTTCGAAATACCTATTATTTCATGGATATCCCGGGGACTTGCACCGCTACCGGTACATGCCCCGCCGGCACACGTCGAAGAGGAAGTTACGAAGGGGTATGTGCCGTAATCTATGTCGAGCATAGTCCCCTGAGCCCCTTCGAACAATATCTTCTTCCCTGCTTTCAGGTCATGATGCAGGACCGTCGCGGTGTCCGCGGCATACTTCCTGAGAATATCGGCATAACCCACGTACTGGCCATATATTTCTTCAAAGGTGAAGGGACGCTCATCAAGATATTTTTCCAGAAGGAAATTTTTCTCATCGAGGACTTCCTTCAGCTTCACCGCAAAACGGTCCTTGTCCAGAAGGTCCATGAGGCGGATTCCCCGCCGGGAGATCTTGTCTTCGTAGCAGGGGCCTATGCCGCGACCGGTCGTTCCGATTTTCCGTTCGCCGCACTTTGCCTCCCGTGCGATGTCGATTCTCTTGTGGTAGGGCATGATGATATGGAGCGATTCACTGATCATGAGTGAACTGTCGTCCTCAAGCCGCCCCTTGGCTTTCAGATTCCGGACTTCGGCGATAAAAACCTCGGGGTCGAGGACAACGCCGTTGCCGATGATGCACCTTTTGCCCGGATGCAGGATACCGGATGGAATAAGATGCAGAACCACTTTCTCGTTCTGCACAACCAGCGTGTGTCCGGCATTGTTCCCACCCTGAAAACGCACCACGTCATCGGCAAACTCGGTGTAGATATCGACTACCTTTCCTTTTCCCTCATCACCCCATTGAGCGCCAACAATGACAACATTAGCCATTATGTATCTCCTTGCAAGGACGTGCCGTCAATGGAAAAATCCATGGTTCGCAGCTCATCCTTCCGTACTGCAATTCCTTTATTATCGGCGACCCGCACCAGATAAACCTCATCGTCGGCGCAGCGGTCACCGCCTATTACCATCATCCGCAGGATATTCATGCTCCTGGCATATGCGAGGGAATTGTCAAAATCCCGCCTTATTATGTCCCTTGCCACAGAGTATCCCCTGCCGCGGAGGCACTGAGCGATTTCAAGCGCCTCGCGACGGTCTTCCTTCTGATTGAAAATCAGAAAATCCTTCGTTTTGCTCGCTTCCACTTCCGGCCTTTTTTCCAGGGCCGTCAGCAGGGCAAGTATATTGAAAGCAAACCCGGTGGCAGGTGCCGGGGAGCCGTACTTGGCGGTAAGATTGTCATATCTTCCCCCTCCACAGACCTCTTCCCCCAGGCCGCTGACAAAACCTTCGAAGGTGATGCCGGTATAGTAATCGAGACCGCGGATTTCGCCAAGATCGATAGTCAGATAATCGCTGACCCCATAGATGTCCAGAATATCCAGTACCTGGTCCAGATTGTCCAGGGCCATTCTGGACCGGTCGTTGGCAACTACCCGGTACGCATCCGCCAGAACTTCACGCCCGCCGAAAAGGCGGGGAAGAGCGGCAATTTCTTCCTTTGTGGCATCGGATACCCTGGCATTCCCGAGTATTTTCCGGACCGCGGAGGCATCCTTTTTCGCGATGGCCTCCTGCAAAAGCATCCTGTCCTGCCGTTCGATACCGGAAGAAGCCATAATGCCCCGGAAATATTCCACCTGGCCCACATCGACCTTGAAATCGTCAAAACCGAGGCTTTTCATCACCTCGACCGCCATGGCGATCATCTCCGCATCCGCCTCAGGAGAATCGAGCCCTATCAATTCCACACCCGCCTGGAAAACCTCCCGGCTCCGTCCCGACTGGACTTCAGCATGCCGCAACACCCTGCCGCTGTAATGAAGACGGTGGGGAAGCGGATACCCGTGCATTCTCGTTGCAACTATCCGTGCTATCTGGGGAGTGATGTCCGGCGGGATGACCAGGAGTTTTCCGCTCTGGCGGTCATCGAAACGAAAAGCCTTCTCCTTTAATTCTTCCCCCGCGCCGATCAACAGCACGTCCTGGAATTCGAGGAGAGGAGTAATAATGCGCCTGAATCCCCAGAGCTCGAAGACCTTGCGTATCTTTTCCTCGATAAAACCGATCTTCGCGGCTTTTTCCGGGAGAAAATCAGTAACCCCCTTTGGCAAGGGGGCCTCTATGCTATTCGTGCTCGTCACTATGCGTACTTTCTTGAAATAACGACAGAACTGGCAGCAGCCAGACTATCAGTAATTTAATTAGTTCAAAACCGTGGAATCCTACCAGTACGGTACACGAAAGTCAATATAGAAAAAGCGGGGCATTCTGATGCCCCGCTTCGAAACAAAACTCCGCAGTCTAAGAGACACAGCGCTTAGAAGAAGTAGTAGAGTGCCAGTCGCGCAACGTTTGCGGAACCGGACCCCGAAGCACTATTGAGTGAACTTCTCTGAACAGAGGTCGTATCGATGGTGGAATTACCATAGTGAGTATTCAGATACTCGTACTCGGCGGCAACCCTGATGGCGGCGTTCAGGTCATACGAAACGTTGGCAAAGATGTTCGTGGTGTATTCCTGGAAGTTGTTTATGTTCCTGTAATCGTTGTAATTGTATGCATTTCTGCGCAGGTAACCTGCGGAAACCCCCAGGTTCTGGGTCGGGTAGAAGATGACCTGCCCTGCGACGCCATAGCCCTTCGCGGGCTTGGGATCTGTCGCCGCTCCGACGTAGGTTCCCGCCGTGGCGGAGTTGAAGGCCATATTGGCCGCCATGAAGGCCTGGGCTTCCAGGGACATGGTCATGGCCCGGCTCTTTCCGTCCTTCGATTTCAGGATCGGCACGAACGTGTAAAATCCGTAACCCCATGAATCAACGGATTTGTCGCCAAGAGTCGTACTGGTTTTCTGGCTGCCATACAGGCCGAAGAAGCCAGCGGAAAGGGAATTCATGGAGAGGCCGTAGAAACCGGGAGCCACGCCCAGGGCCTTGCTGACCCACATGGCCTGACCCGCGACGTTCACCGACGTACCGAATCCCCCGGAGTCCACGCTATTGTTGTTGGCATTCTGGTTCGGGTCCTGCACACCGATGATCAGCTTGAGTGCATTGGCGGTATCGAGATCGACCTTCTGCGTCAGCCTGAGTTGGGGGACACGCGGGTTGTTCGGGGTGCCGTACGCTGCGCCTTGGCGGAAGTCGATGGTATTTGCCACCATCGGACCGAAGATGTCGTAGCCCTGGCCGAAGAGAACCCCCGTATTGGACCAGTCGATGGAGCCCCATGCCTGGCGCATCCTCACTTGCGGGCTCTCGGCCGCAGCGGAGGCATCACCGTAAAAATCCGCCTCGATCAATGCGCTCGTCTTGGCTCCAAGTAACGCCGGGCCAAGAACCTTGAACCACAAACGGGACTGGCGTGCGGTAAAGATTGACTGCTCCTGTTTTCCATTGGTGGAGCCTGCTTTGGGAATCACGCCGGTTCCCGGGGAAAGCGAACCGCTTCGGCCAAAGTTGACGGAATTGTACGCATAGTCGAGCTTAACGAACCCGCCGATGGAAAGATTGAATTTCGACGTGACGGGAGAACCCATTTTGCCGTACATCCCGGGAGCCACCTCGCAGGACGGAGCAAAATCGCAGTTGTAGGCCGGAGCGGTTGCCTGGGGCACTTCCTGGGCCATGGCCGGGGCTGCAGAGAGCAGGGCGACGGCGATCAAACCTAATACCTTCTTCATACTATCCTCCTTCAGCATAATAAAGGCACTGTCACCAGACAGTCCCCAAAAAACAATCACATTAAAAAAGAGAACTACTCGGCGGCAACCAGATCCGATGCCTGTATTCCAGCCCCTTCCCTGACCACGCCGTACGAGCCATTGATCCCTACAAATCCCGCTATTTCAACAACACCCACCATCTTGCCCGGAGCAAAACCGAGACCCGGCACAACCTTCCCTCCACGGAACACCTTCAAAAGCCGGCCGGTTTTCAAATCCGACTCTTTGCCGGCATTTATATAGACACGGTCACCTTCGACAGCAACAACTTTTCCGTACCAGGGAAGAAGAGACAATACTTCCCTGGTCTGATCAGCCAATCTCATCAGCGTTGCGGAAACGGCCGGATCTCTTGACGCCTGGTCATTTGCCGGATACAACGTAATGGCAGACTCCACCGTGCGCACCAGTCCGCCTCCCATGGCATCATATATTTCAGCCCGTACCATTTTCCCCGGTGCAATCCCCTCAGGAGCAGAGACGAATAGTACCCGGTTGGCACCGTAGTCCTCCTGCAGGCGAGTGGAAAAAGCGCTCCGTTCAGCCGGGGTTGCAAGTGCCGCATACCGACCCAGGAGGCTGACCTGCGACTGGTCAAGCAAGAGGACCCCGCCGCTTTTTTTCAATATTTCCGCAAACGGCCCGGCCAGGCCGGTCTTGCCCACGTCCAGAACCGCCACCCGGCTTTTGATGACCGGAGCAGCCGGAGCCGGCAAAGGAGCAGCTGCCATGGGAGCCTGTTTCTGCTTCGGCACCGGGGTTTCCGTCATGGAGCTTTTCGCCGCCTCGTATCCCTCCTTGACGTATTCCGGGCCGGGAGAACTCGACGTTCCCGCACCCTTTCCTGCACAGCCGGCAAGAAAGACAAAAGAGAGAATCATCAATAAAAATGCGGTTCGCACGCTGCACTCCTTCCCTACGGCGTCATTCGGGTTTGGGCTTGCTGCCCGCCAGGCGTCCTTCACCATGACGGTATGCTATCCGTGAAAAACCCGCAGGAGAGATTTCAAACTGCTGTTCTAAAAAACGTGTGCACAATAAATAAGTTTCGGGAGTAAATCAAGAAAAATGATTACTTTTTCAAAACAATAAATAACTGTAACATTTTGAAACAGGGGCTTTTGGGGGGGAAAATTAATAAGGTGTGAAGGGCGGGGAGAACCTTCAGAGCGTAATACGACTCTCAAGATTTCTCCCTTCGAGAGAAATGTAAGTACCTGCTTTTATCGGGTCAGAACCTCCAGAACCGTTACCTCGGAACCGTCTTTGGAACGGAATCTGTGCTCCATGGAGGTATCGAAATAAATGCTGTCACCCTCTTCAAGGGAAATCTGCTCATTGTCCAGCAAAAGCTCGAAGGAGCCTTTTATCACATAAAGGAATGATTCTCCCTCATGGCTATACGTGTTGTTATCCTGAAATTTTTCTGACAAGGTGATCAGAAACGGCTCCATTTTCTTGTTCTGCATTCTGAAGGCGAATGACTCGTAAAAGTAGCCGTGCCTCGTACCCGCACGGGAGATGACCCTGGGCACGGTCTTTCTCTCGTCATGGCGAATTACTTCATACTTCGGGTCTTCATCATTTTCGGTGAAAAAAGAACTCATCTTCACATCGAAAAACTTTGCCAGCTTTGAAAGGGTTGCAATGGGGGGTGACACGTTATTGTTTTCAATCTGGGAAATAAGTGCGGGTGAAAAGCCTATCTCCTTTGCCACCACCTGAAGGGTCAGCTTTTTCGACTGGCGCAATTTTTTAAGTTTTGTTCCAATGTTGTACTCGATCATCCTTAACTCCGAAAATATTCCCTATAAAACCTTATTTGATTTCGTCGAAGATTCATTTTATTCACTTTTTTTTAAATTGTCAATAAAAACGGCTTTATTCATCTTAAACGGAACGGGATCGTTCAGACCTGTTTCTATTCGGACAGAATCTCCAGAATATGCCTGACCTTTTTTCTGATGCCCTCCCTCATCAAACCATCGGAAATCTGCATCATGCATCCGGGACAACCGGTCAGGACAATATCGGCTCCACTCCTGGCAATTGACCTGGTTTTGCGGCTGTTAATCGCCATTGAAGTTCCGTAATGATAGACACTGAACGTTCCGCCCAGCCCGCAACAGGAATCGGCATTCTCCATTTCCGCGAAAACAGCTCCGGGCAAAGACCGCAAAAGCTCCCGGGGCTCCCCGGTGACCTTTCTCCTACGCAGATGGCAGGGGTCATGATACGTTACGACTGACTTCATACCGCTTTGGACCTTTTCCGGCTTGAATCCCAGCCGCTGCAATAGTACCACGGCATCGAGGGTCTTCCCGGCAAGAGCCTGGAAACGTTCCGCCAGGCCCGGTTTACTTTCCCCCAGCATCGCGGGATAGAACTCCTTCAGTGCCGAACCGCACGAAGCACAGCCTGTCATGATAAAATCGGCGCGGTATTTCTCGAGAGCCGCAATGTTGCTGTCGGCAAGTTTGTCGAATGTTTGCCTATCCCCCCCGGATATAGCCGGAAAACCGCAGCACTGTTGCCCCTTGGGAATAATTACGGTGCAGCCGAGTTTTCGCAGAATCCTCAGCGCTGACTCGCCTATTTCAGGATACACAAAATTGGTCATGCAGCCGACAAAAAAAACAATCCTCGGTTTATCCGGCTCACCGGGGACGACTTCCGGATACCTGTCCATGAATGGTTTCGCGGCGATCTTCGGGAAGTGGCGCTTCCGGGAGACAAACGGGATGGGAAAACGCAGTCTGAGTCCGGATGTCCCGGGAACCTTCCGGAGAAACAAGGGATGGAGCACGGCGGCAAGAAAAGCGCCGGTTTTCATCAGGCCGCGATTTTTCAGCACATGCCGCACGGCCGTATGAAATGAGCTGAGTCCCCTCTTGCGGGCAAGCACTTCCCTCGCAGCCATGACAATCCTGTCGGTCGGCACGTCATTGGGGCATTTCTCGACGCAGGACCCGCACAACAGACATCGCGACATATCGGCATACGTCCTGTCGTCCAGTTCTATACCGCCGGAAAGAACGGCCCGGGCGATTGCCACCTTGCCCCGTGCCACCGCTGGCTCCCGCCGTAGTTCCGAAAAAACCGGGCAATGGGCCCTGCACACACCACACTTCACGCATTTTCTGATTTCTTTTTCAACTTGCTTCAAAACATCCACATGCACACCTTTGGCAATCTGCCGCGATACCCTGCTGCCCGCTTTCAGTCCGGAAAAATCTTTCCCGGATTCAGTATATTGTTCGGGTCGAATGCGTGTTTCACCGCTTTCATGACCGCTATTTCGGCAGGCCTCAACTCCATGGTGATGTAAGGTGCCTTGCTGAGCCCCACCCCATGCTCACCCGATATGCTTCCCCCCAGCTCCAGGGTCGCCTCGACCAATTCCCGTACCGCCTTTTCCGCCTTTTCCTCCTCTCCGGGGATATCCTTGTCAATCATGATGTTGACATGGATATTGCCGTCGCCGGCATGACCGAAGTTGACGATAGGTATGGAATATTTCTCGTGAATTGCACTGATCCTGCGAATTATTTCGGGAACCCGGCTGCGCGGCACGACAATGTCTTCGTTGATCTTGTGAGGATTGACCCTTCTGAGCGAGGGGGAAACCTTTCTGCGCGTCTCCCACAACTGCTCCGCCTCCACATCATCCTTTGCCGCAGCAAACGAAAGCAGGTCGAGCGGCTGGATGATCTCGCGGATACTTGATACCTGCTTCTCCACCAGGTCACTGTCCCCATCAACTTCGATGATGAGAGCGGCACCCGCGGTTTCCGGAATCATGGAATGTGAATGAGTCGCGACGCATTGGATTGCTGTATGATCCATGAATTCGAGAGTGGAAGGGATGATCCTGCCGCGGATAATCGCCGAGACGGCCCGGGCCGCACCTTCTATGGTAGAAAATACCGCCAGCATCGTTTTTTTCGTTTCGGGAAGAGGGAGAAGTTTGACAATGATTGACGTGATAATCCCGAGTGTGCCTTCGCTCCCGCATATCAGGCGGGTCAGGTCGTAACCGACAACCCCCTTCATGGTTTCTCCCCCGGTGCGGATGATGTCTCCGTTGGGAAGAACCACTTCAAGCCCCAGTACATATTCCCTGGTTACCCCGTATTTTACGGCACGCGGGCCGCCGGCGCATTCGGCAACATTTCCGCCGAGGGTTGAAAATCGCATGGAAGCCGGGTCGGGGGGATAAAAGAGCCCGAGTTTCTCCACTTCCTGCTGTAATTGAAAAGTCACCACCCCGGGCTCGACAACTGCTACGAGGTTTTCCGTATCGATCCTGACTATCTTGTCCATCCTGGTGGTAACAAGGACAATTCCGCCGCCTTTCGGCAGGCTCCCCCCGGAAAAGCCGCTTCCAGCCCCCCGGGGGAAAACGGGGATATTTTCCGCATTTGCCATTTTGAGAATGAGAGATACCTCCCGTGCATTTGCGGGATACACGACCGCATCAGGCAGATACTCCATCTGGGTTGCATCGTAGGAATAGCAGAAAACGTCCTGCTTTTCGGTTGCGACATTCTCTTTTCCGACAATCGACTCCAGTATCGCGATAATACGCGGTTCAATCATTGCTGCTCCTTCTGTACGCTGCTGGAACTGATGAAAGAACCAGGCTCCGTTACTCCATCTGCAAAACATGCATACAATAAATAATAAATGATATGTGGTCAGAAATACAAGATTTTAAAACTTTTTCACCTGGACACGGTTTTCTGGCACAGCAAATGACGCATTTTTCAAGCAAATTTTAGATTGACAAAGAACCCCTTTTCCGATAACTATTTGCCGTTTGTATATTTGGCCGTACATCTATTTCAGAGGTCCGATTATTTTACGTCTCGCAGTATCTAAATGCCTTATGAAGGCAACAAAGGAGGTTTATTAAATGGAACAGTATGCAGTGTTTTTCGCCCTGGCATGTGCCGTGGCGGCGGTAGCCTATGGGCTTTTCTCGGCTACCTGGATTCTGAAGCTCCCCCAGGGAAGTGACAGGATGAAACAGATCGCCTCCGCGATACAGGAGGGCGCAGGCGCTTATATGAAGCGCCAGTATTCGATCATTGCCGTTGTTGGTGTGATCATGTTCGTGATCCTGTTTGCGACACTGGGGGCCAAAACAGCCATCGGTTTCGCCGTCGGGGCGCTGTTCTCCGGACTGACCGGCTTCATCGGCATGTTCGTCTCGGTGCGCGCCAATATACGTACCGCTGAAGCAGCAAAATCCGGGCTCGAGAAGGCCTTGAACGTCGCCTTCCGCGGTGGTGCCATCACCGGCATGCTGGTCGTGGGACTTGGCCTTCTGGGTGTTGCCGGATACTACCTGGTGCTGACAAAACTGATGCCCGACGCTCCGGTGAAGGATATCGTCAACCAGCTTGTCGGCCTCGGCTTCGGCGGTTCGCTGATCTCCATCTTCGCCCGTCTCGGCGGCGGCATCTTTACCAAGGGCGCCGACGTGGGCGCCGACCTTGTCGGCAAGGTTGAAGCGGGAATTCCCGAGGACGACCCGCGCAACCCGGCCGTTATCGCCGACAACGTGGGCGACAACGTGGGTGACTGCGCCGGTATGGCCGCCGACCTTTTCGAAACCTATGCGGTGACCCTTATCGCCGCCATGCTCCTTGGAGTCATCACCTTCTCGACAGAAGCGGCTGCATCGTATCCCCTGATCCTCGGCGGCATCTCGATTCTGGCCTCCATTATCGGCACCTTCTTCGTCAAGCTCGGTTCAAGCAAGAAGATCATGGGCGCGCTCTACAAAGGTCTGATCGTTTCCGGAGCCCTGGCCGCCATTGCCTTCTATTTCGTTACCGTTCAGATGTTCCCGGCCGGTCTTGCCACAGGTGACATGATGATCAGCGCCATGGATCTCTTCATCTCCTCCGTAGTCGGCCTCGCCGTCACCGCGGCAATCTTCTGGATTACCGAATACTACACCGCCACCGAATACGGTCCGGTCAAACATATCGCAGAGGCATCGACCACCGGCCATGCAACCAACATAATCGCAGGCCTCGGCATCTCCATGAAGTCGACCGCACTGCCGGTCATCGTTATCTGCGCAGGCATCATGATTTCGTTCACCTATGCAGGGCTGTACGGAATTGCCATTGCGGCTGTCGCCATGCTCTCACTGACGGGTATCGTCGTCGCCATGGACGCTTATGGTCCGATCACCGACAACGCCGGCGGCATCGCCGAGATGGCGGAGCTCGACGAATCGGTCCGTGCCGTCACCGACCCTCTGGATGCGGTCGGCAACACCACCAAGGCGGTAACCAAAGGTTACGCCATCGGCTCTGCCGGACTGGCAGCGGTCATCCTGTTCACTTCCTATGTCCAGGAACTGACGATTCTCGACAAAACCTTTTCACTCTCCGACCCGGTAATCATCGTCGGCCTCTTCCTCGGCGGTCTGCTTCCCTACTACTTCGCCGCACTCTGCATGGAGGCGGTCGGCAAGGCAGGGGGCTCCGTCGTTACCGAGGTGCGTCGCCAGTTCCGCGAAATCAAGGGGATAATGGAAGGCACCGGCAAGCCGGACTACGCCGCCTGCGTTGATATCGTCACCAAATCCGCACTCAGGGAGATGGTGCTCCCCGGCCTGATCCCGATCCTCGCTCCGATCCTCATCGGCTTCACCCTCGGCCCCAAAGCCCTTGGCGGGGTTATCGTCGGCTCCATCGTTACCGGCATTTTTGTCGCCATCTCCATGACCACCGGCGGCGGCGCCTGGGATAACGCCAAGAAGCTCATCGAAGACGGGTTCCATGGGGGCAAGGGCGGTGATGCACACAAAGCCGCCGTTACCGGCGACACCGTCGGCGACCCCTATAAGGACACCGCAGGCCCCGCGGTAAACCCGATGATCAAGATCATCAATATTGTTTCACTGCTTATTGTGCCGCTGTTGAACAAGATGGGCTAACCGGCGCACAATCCACACACAAAAAGAGCGGCTTCAATGGTCGCTCTTTTTTTTGGTGCGGGATTCCCTTCTCCGCTGCTGAGCAAAGGGGACCGCGGGTCATTCCCTTACGTAGATATCCTGATCGGACTCATGCACCATCCCCATTACATGAGCGTATTCAGACTCGATCATTTCATGATGCTTCCGGGTCTCCTTGACTACCCGCTCGAAGATGCTCCTGACGAGGGGATCGACAATGTCCCGGGCAAATTGCGTATAGTGGTCGATGCACGCTTTCTCTTCATGCAAGGCTATTTCGAGGGCCTTCTGCTCATGGGTATCCCGATCAATGGCATTTTTCAGAGCCATATACGTCGGCGCATTCTTGTCGGGAGGGGACTGCAGAAACGTGGCAAATTCGCCGAATTCACTCCCCTCGTAATGCACGAAGAATGATTTCAGGTGCTCTACTTCCTCATCCGCCAGCAGGCGGAACACTTTTTTTGCCCGGGCATTTTTTGTAACTGACGCCGCCTTTTTATAAAAATCCATACTGTCTTTTTCCGTCCGGATTGCCATCCTCAATGCTTCCTGAACATTGTATTCCTTGCTCATAAGAGATCTCCCGTCACCCGTGGTCTTACTGCTCTAAGTATATCCGGCAAATCCGTTTACTTCAACCGCCCCGATGCGCTTTCCAGAAGGTCGTTTATCGCCACCCCGGCCATAGTCAGGCCGAAAATACCCGGGATAAAAGAGTTGCTCCCCAGAATGACCCGGCGCTTCCTGCAGGAAAAGGTCTGATCGTCTTTCGAGGGACAAATGCAATCCTCCCGGCAGATGTTGACGGGAACCGCGGGATCCTGGTATTCCTCGGTGGAAAAAACCACCTTGACGCCCGTTTCGATACCGTCCCTTCTCAACAGCTTGCGGACGATCCGTGCCATGCGGCACTTATGGGTTTCGGAAATATCCGCCACACGAATGCGTGTCGGGTCCATCTTTGCCGCGGCGCCCATGCTGGATACGATCGGCAGAGACCTTTCCCTGCAGCTCCGTATCAGATGGAGTTTGCTGGTAATGTGATCGATGGCGTCAAGCACGTAATCGTATTCCGTGGACAGCAGGAACTCGCTGTTTTCCGCGCAATAAAAGTCCTTGTAGGGGACAATGTCGGCATCCGGGTTGATCATCCGCATTCTTTCCGCCATCAACAGAACCTTCGCTTTTCCCACGGTATTGTCCATGGCATGAAGCTGCCGGTTGATGTTGGTGAGGCAGACATCGTCAAAATCAACAATGATCATGCGTCCTATTCCCGCACGGCACAGGGCCTCGGCGGCATAGCTTCCCACACCCCCGAGCCCGAAAACGGCTACGGTGGAACTTTTGAGCGCTTCCAGCCCTTGCCGGCCAAGCAGAAGTTCGGTGCGGGAAAAACGATGGGGTTCCGACATATAAGACCTCTCGAGCAAGCTCTAGTTTCTATTTGCATAGATAGTTGATGAAAAACTTCTCCCTCCCCCTTGACGGGGGAGGGTCGGGGTGGGGGTGAAATTGCCATGATTCCTACAGGTTGAATCTTCACCCACCCCCTGACCTCCTCCCGTCAAGGGAGGGGGAAACACTTTTTACTTTTACTATTAGACTCTAGCATTTGATTCAATTAAGCCCAAAAATCCTTTCGGCATTCCTCGTGGTGACTGCCGCAACCTCTTCGACATCAATCCCCTTGATCCCGGCAACTTTTCTGGCGGTTTGCACCATGAATGCCGGTTCATTATCGCTCCCCCGGTGCGGTTCCGGTGTCATGTCGGGCGCATCCGTTTCCAGGAGAAGATGGTCGAGAGGTATTTTTCTGACGACCTCAACCGGCCGTACCGCATTCTTGTAAGTAACCGTGCCGGATACGGATATCAGCAGCCCCAACCTGATACACTCCACCGCAACCTCATAACTGCCCGAAAAGGAATGCATCACCCCCCCGACCCTTTGTACCTTCTCCTCCCTCAAGATGCCGAGCACGTCCCGGAAAGCCTTGCGGCAATGGATCAGAACCGGCAGTCCACACTCCACGGCCACCCTCAGCTGCCTTCTGAACGCCGTCATCTGCAGTTCCCTGGAAACATCCAGGAGTGCATAATCAAGTCCTATCTCGCCGATAGCGACCGCGCCTGCGGAATAATCCGCAAGTCTCCCCAGCAGCCCCTCACCGTAGTGGTCTGCCAGCATAGGATGGAGACCAAATGCAGCAAAGACTCCGGTTTCGCTTTTTGCCAGGGAGTCAATATGTGGCCAGCCATCCGGCCCGACCCCCGGCACCATAATCCTTGTTACCCCACACCCGCGCGCGGCTTCAAGCACCTGCCGAAGCCGCCCGGACAGGGATGGATGATCGAGATGACAATGGGTGTCTACAAACATGAGGCCGTCCCGAAGGTACTGCGGTTTTTCGTGCCTACCTTGTAAAATTTATCATTTTGCGGATAATAATAAAACCTGTTTAAGGGAAAATTCGCAACTGTCGTGGCGTGAATGCGATTCACTGCTATACTTGAGCACAGAAAACCGATTTTGCACTTGCGGCAGGAGGTATATATGACCCGGAAATCCTTCAGTTCGTTTTCAGAATCATGGGCACTGCTGATGATCAGGATTCCCCTCGGAATGATCTTTATCGCCCACGGCTCGCAGAAACTCTTCGGGGCATTCGGCGGATCAGGACTTACCGCAACCTTCAAATCATTCGAAGAGAATATGGGAATCCCTCCCGTCCTGACTTTGCTTGCAATTGTCGCCGAGTTCGGGGGCGGCATAGGGGTCCTCTGCGGTTTTCTTACCCGCCTTTCGGCGCTGGGAATCGCATTCGTAATGGCCGTGGCCATGTACAAAGTTCATGGCGCCAACGGCTTTTTCCTGAACTCGTACTGCCTGCCGGGCAAGGGGCACGGCATTGAATTCAACCTTGCCCTGATGGGAATGGCGCTCTCGCTGGTTTTCAGCGCCGGGGGAAAATGGTCCATCGACCGTATGCTCTGGAGGAAGTAGAATTTTTCTATTGCCCTTTATGCTCTAAAAATGTAATTATGATGACAATGCGAAAGGCGAAGACAATCTCTTCGCCTTTCTTTTGTGAAAAAATCGGGCACAAGGCATAAGGCACAGGGCAAAAAGCGACGTTTATCACCTCCTCAAACTCCTTCAAGACTATCGGCTAAGACACTGATTCATGAAAAACAGTTTACCGCTGCCTCGCTTATTACGCCATTGAACATTAAATCCATGCAGGAGTTGTTACAGTGAAGAAGCATAACACGCAGGAGATCGAACGCAGGCGCACGTTTGCCATAATCAGCCACCCGGATGCGGGGAAAACGACAATTACGGAAAAGCTGCTCCTGTTCGGGGGAGCGATTCAGCAGGCGGGAGAAGTCCGTGCCCGTAAGTCGGCCCGGCACGCCACATCCGACTGGATGGAAATGGAGAAGCAGCGAGGCATTTCGGTAACCTCCTCGGTAATGAAGTTCAACTACCGGGAATTTGAGATAAACCTCCTCGACACGCCCGGCCACAACGACTTTTCCGAAGACACCTACCGCACCCTCACCGCGGTCGATTCGGTCCTCATGGTCATTGACTCCGTAAAAGGGGTGGAAAGCCAGACAAAGAAACTGCTTGAGGTTTGCCGGCTGCGTCATACGCCGATCATGACCTTCATCAACAAGCTGGACAGGGAGGGGAGGGACCCCCTGGACCTTCTCGACGATATCGAGCGGAACCTGAAAATACAGTGTGCCCCGATGACCTGGCCGATCGGCATGGGAAAGCGCTTCCGGGGCACCTACCATCTGTACACCCGGGAAGTCGTCTTTTTCGATCCTGAAGCGGACCGGGGCACGGGAGAAATCGTCTCCGTGCTCGGCCTTGATGATCCGAAACTCGACGAACTGCTCGGCTCGCAGGTAGATGAACTGCGCAGCGAGGTGGAACTCCTCGAAGGGGCATCACACCCGTTCGAACAGGAGGCGTATCTGGCCGGTCTGCAGACCCCTGTTTTCTTCGGCAGCGCCATCAACACCTTCGGCATACAGCAACTGCTCGACACCTTCGTCGAACACGCTCCTTCTCCCATATCCCGTGATACGGTGAGCAGAACCGTATCACCCTACGAAGAGCCGTTCACCGGATTCACCTTTAAAATTCAAGCCAATATGGACCCGGCACATCGCGACCGCATAGCCTTTTTCCGTATCTGCTCAGGAAAATTCACCCGGGGGATGAAAGTCCGGCACGTGAGGCTCAAGCGTGAGGTGCAGATTGCCAATGCCACCATTTTCATGGCCCAGGACCGGACCAACATCGACGAGGCCTATCCGGGTGACATTATCGGTATTCACAATCACGGAACCATAAAAATCGGCGATACCTTTACGCAGGGGGAAGAACTGCAGTATACGGGAATTCCGAACTTCGCCCCGGAACATTTTCGCAAGGTCAGGCTGCTGAACCCGCTCAAATCGAAGGCCTTGGAGAAGGGTCTGGTGCAACTGGCAGAGGAAGGGACCATCCAGGTGTTTCGCCCTCTTATGGGCGCGGACTGGATTGTCGGGGCTGTCGGCATCCTCCAGTTCGACGTGGTGATGCACCGTCTTGAGCATGAGTATGGGGTAAAAACGGCTTACGAACCGGTCAGCTACGTGGCCGCGCGATGGATTGCCGGAGACAGGAAAAAGCTGGACGAGTTCCAGGGGAAGGAGGCCATGAACCTTTATACCGACGGAGAGGGGGACCTGGCATACCTGGCCGGCAGCCAGTGGCGCCTGGAAAACACCATGGAGAACTGGAAGGACCTGACCTTTCATGCCGTTAAAGAGCATAGTTCAATATAAGAAAAGCAGGCACAAGGCACAGGGCACAAGGGAAAAGCCTCAATCTTCACTCCCAGCCCCCAGCCCCCAGGAACTATCCCCTGAACTTTCTGACAAGAACCCCCTTGGACGGGGAGAAGAGAAAGACCAGGGCAAAGATTGCGGCGGCACAGAGGACAATGGTGGCGCCGGACGGCAGGTCATAAACATATGAAAGAAAAAGGCCGGAAAGTAGAGACAGAAGGCCGGTCAGCAGAGAGAAGAAGAGCATACCCCGGTAGTTTTTGGACAACTGCATGCCGGTTGCGGCCGGTATGACAAGGAGCGCTTCCACCAGGATAACCCCTACAACCTTGATGGAGGCCACCACGGTTACCGCCATGGCGGTCAAAAGACCGTAATAGAGGAATCCAACCGGCAGGCCTCCGATGCGGGCGATTTCCTCGTCAAAGGAGATTGCCAGCAGCTCCTTGAAAAGGAGAAGCAGAAAAAGAGTCACCACCAGACCGCATGCCCCCAGCATCCACAGATCTTCCACTGTTATCGCCAGGATATTCCCGAAAAGAAGTGAAAAAAGGTCCGCCTTATAGCCGCTTGACAGGCTTATCAAAACCACGCCAAAAGCCATTGCCGCCGAGAAAAAAATCCCGATGGTCGCATCCTCATGCACCTTTCCCTTTTTCGAAGTAATCCCGATTGCCCATGCAATCAGCGTAGAAAAAACTCCGGCGCTGAGAAAGGGATTTATTCCGGTCAGCACTCCCAACGCAAGCCCTCCGAGCGCGGAATGTGATATGCCGACACCGATGAAGCTGAGCCGCTTCAGGACAACGAAAAAAGAAAGGAACGAACAGAGAAGGCAGACTATCGTTCCGCCCAGAAAGGCGCGCTGCATGAAATCGTAGGCAAGCATCTCGGTCAGCATCAGTCCTGTCCTTTCCCGGGCCCGAAAAGCTGCTCGAATTCACATCGGGACATTTCCTGCGAACCATGGGTGCGCATAATTTCCGCAGGGTTGCAGTGGACATGCATGGTGCGGTTGAGACAAACCATCTGGTGGGCATAGTTGCTGATGACCGCAACTTCATGGGTAACAACGAGGATCGTCAGGCCCATGTCCCGGCGCAGATTCACCAGCAGTTCATAGAAACCGTGCATGCGCGGAATATCCACCCCGACCGTCGGTTCGTCGAGTATCAGAAGCCGGGGGTTGCCGCAGGAAAGGGCCCGGGCGATAAGGACCCGCTGCATCTGGCCGCCGGAAAGCTCTCCGATCGGTCTGTCGGCGTAATCCAGGAGTTCCACGCGCTCAAGATTTTTCTCCGCTTCCGCCCTGTCGCTTTTTCTGAACCACTTGAACGGACCTATGGAGCCGACTCTCCCCATCAGGATGATATCCATGACGGAAAAAGGAAGGTCCCGGTCAAGCAGGCTTCGCTGCGGCACATACCCGACATAATTATTATTCTTCAGCGTCTCCGACGGCTTCATGCCGAAAAGCCTGACTTCTCCCGAGGTCGGCGGCTGAAGGCCCAAGATTACCTTGAGCAAGGTTGTTTTTCCGGCGCCGTTGGGACCGATGATGCCGACAAAATGACCGGGGTCAACGACCAAAGAGATATTTTCCAGAACTGTATTGCCATCGAAGGAAACATTGACCCTGTCAAGTTCAATGACTGGAACAGAAGAACCTTTCATTATTTCATGCCTCTTGCGATGATCGAGAGATTGTACCGCATCAGGGGGATATAGCCGTTTCGTTCACGGATCATTTCCCCGCCGAGAGGATCGAGCAACAGTACCCGCCCCTTCAGTTCACGTGCGATAACTTCGGCCGCCTTTGCGGACAGCTGCGGTTCGGCAAAAATTGTCGTTACCCGTTTTTTTCTGGCGAGCGACACCAGTGCGGCAAGATACTTTGCCGAAGGCTCCTTACCCGGAAACGGCTCAACCGCTGCTATCTGTCTGAGTCCGTATCTTTTCGCCAGGTAATGCCAGGCGCCATGGAGGGCGATAAAATCCTTTTTTGACAGCGAACCGATGCCGGTCCTCATATCCTGGTCCAGTCTTGAAAGCGCCAGGATGTACTTCCCTCCATTTGCCCTGAAGTATGGGGCATCTTTGGGACTGATCCTTATCAGCGCGTCGACAACGGCCGGCACGACATGGTCCCTGACGAGAACGGGATCCAGCCAGACATGGGGATCGTCACCCTCGTGCTGATGACCTCCCGCCCTGTGGTTCCACTCCAGTTCCTGCTGGTGAACACTCAGCAGAGGAATGCCCGATGTTGCGGTTACGATGACCGGCGGCCGTTTTGCCGCCGCCAGCAGTTTGTCGCCCCACGTATCCATTTGCGCCCCGACCCTGACATACAGTGAGGCGTAGGCCATCTGGCGGATCTGGGAAGTTGTCGGCTCGAATGTGTGCTCGCTCATGCCGCCGGTGAGCAGCGTAGTGACATAGACACGGGTTCCCCCGATCTCACGCACGATATCAGTCAGCGGGAAAATCGTCGCAACCACCCGTATGGGGGCCTGCCCGGCAAGAACCGCCGAGGGCAGGAAGAGCACCCACAGAAAGCTGGAAAGCACGATCAGTGTTCGTATTGTCATGATTGATAACACAGCATTTCTCTCGCGATGAGCATCATTGACCATCAGTCCCGCCAGACCCCATCCCCACCCTGACCCTACCCTTGAAGGGGAGGGAATTGTAAGGCTCGCCTCTCCTCGAAATGGGAGCGATTATCAGGCCCCTCCCTCCGGAAAGAAGGGAATCATAAGTCACCTCCCCTTTCAAGGGGGTGTATGGAAGGGGATGGGGTTAAAGAAAACACGCTCGTACTGAAACTTGGCAAAGAAGAAGTATAACCAATAAGGAAACGCGGTCAAGCGGGGGCGGCGACGCAGCGCTGACCAGCCTGATTATAAAAATTTATACACCCGCAAAAAAGCTTTCCATCTCCTCCATGACTTCCTTCCCGCTTCCCGTCAAGACACGGGCATGCGGCAGAGAATGGAGGAAAATCCTTCCATAGCTCCTGGACAACACCCTGCTGTCGAGAATGAGCACGACACCTCGGTCATCCTTGCTCCGTATCAGCCTTCCGAACCCCTGCTTGAATTTTATCACTGCCTGGGGAACGGTATATTCCATGAACGGATCACCGCCATGGGAGGTAATGGACTCGGCCCGGGCCTGGTGAATCGGCTCGGTCGGCACCCGGAACGGAAGCCTTGTAATGACCACCAGTTCAAGATTCCTGCCCTGAACATCGACACCCTCCCAGAAGGAATCGGTACCGAAAAGAACCGAGTTTTTCTCCTTCCTGAACAGGTTCAGGAGCATATGGCGGCTCATTTCACCCTGGCGCATCGGTATCAGCCCGAGGTTCACCAGTGGCTTCCGCAGCGCATCGCAGGTCCTGACCAGCAGGTCATAGGAGGTGAACAGGACAAAAGCATGCCCCCGGGAAATGGCGAGAGACCTCAACAGGTTCTCCTGAAGGGCTGTTTCAAAGGCCGGCATGGTCGGTTCCGGCATATCGGAAGGTATTGCAGCCAGAGCCTGCTTCTGATAATCGAACGGCGAAGCGAGCAGCAGTTCCGAAACCCGCGGCGTTTCCAGGAGCCCGATGCCGGTCCTCTTTTTCAGATAATCGAATTTTTCACCTATGGCAAGTGTGGCGGACGTCACAACCACCGTTTTGAATTTGTCGAGAAGCACCTTTTTGATGGATTCCGCAACCTCAATCGGTGAAGAACAGAGGCGAACCATCATGCCTTTGCCGCCACTCCTCACTTCGAACCAGTGGCAGACCCCCTCTTCCGGGACCGTGAAATAGGCGAGGCTCTGTGCCTCTGCTTCCAGCCTCCCCCTTATTCCCTTCAGATCCAGGAGACTCCCCGCCATTTTTTCAAGGACAGCCGACGGCAGTCTTTCACAGGCGCCGATAAAATCCTTCATCACCATGGCATATTCGGTCAGTTCCCTGGCGAGACTTTTAACCTTTTCTTCGACGTCCTTCCAGAAGGTGGATGCATAGACAGCCGAAGTCATGCGCAGCTTGCGCTCCTCGTTTTTCCTGGTACCCACCTTCAGGTAGCCGAGCAGATCAACGGCTATGGAATCCAACAGCATGGAAACAGCGTCGAAAAGTGATGTCCTCCCGGGAACGATCCGGCTCTCCAGGATGGAGGCAATCTCCATATAGAGCGAATCGAGTTCCTCCGGCACCTCCCGGGAAAGCTGTGACGAAATCTGGGGCAGAAGGCCTCTCTGAGCCTTCCGCGGATGCTGGAGCCTGCCGAGAATTTTCAATAGGCCGCCGCGGGAGGTCTGCATCGAAAAAAAACTCGTCGATACGTCTTCCAGGTGATGGCCTTCATCGAAAACAAGCCGCTCGAACGGGGGAAGAATGGCGGACGAGTCATACCCTGTTTCCCGACGCAGGGCAACGTCAGCCATCAGAAGCGCATGATTGACCACGAGGAGGTCGGCACTGGAGGCTTCGCGGCGGGCCTTGTAGAAAAAACATTTCCCGTACCAGGGACATTTCACCCTGCCACACTGATCGGCTTCGCAGCATACTTCCTCCCAGGTCTCATCGCGGGGAATGAAGCTCAAATCACTGCGGCAGCCGTCGTCCGTCTTCCTGCTCCAGGCAATTATTTCCTGCAATTCGGCTCCGGCTGCATCGTCTTTGAACAGTGACGGTTCGCTGTGAACTCCCTCGAGTTTTCGCAGACAGAGATAATTATTTCTGCCTTTCACCAGCACAGCCTTGAATGCGAGGCCGCCTTTTTTCTGCAGAAAAGGTATGTCTTTCTTGGTCAGCTGTTCCTGGAGGTTGATGGTATTTGTCGAGATGACCACCCGCTGCTTGTTGCGGACGGCCCAGAGTGCGGAAGGGAAAAGATATGCAAGCGATTTCCCGGTTCCGGTGCCGGCTTCGATAACAGTTACCCGGTCTTCATTGAAGGCTTCCGCCACGGCGAAGGCCATGCGTGTCTGTTCTTCGCGGTATTCATACCCTTTGAGGTTTTCCGAAAGAGCTCCCCCGTGGGCAAAAAAACGCTCAATTTCGGGGTAGGAAAGAAGCTGCAGCGATTGGCGGGCAAAAGGGCTCACTGCCTGATAGCAGCGTTCGACCCGATTGTCGACGATATAGAAACCGACGCCCTGGTTGCCGAGAATGGAGGCAATTTCCAGGTCGGGGTCGGAAGGTGTCAGATCTCCGGAAGGATGGTTATGGATAACCACATCGCCAAAAGAGACGGCAATGAGGATTGCGGCTACCATGTCACGATTTCCCCGGGCAAGGGCCTCGACGTCAACGACGACCTTCGCCTCGTCGGTCCGGCCCAGGAAGAAAATCTCGTTGCCCCCGGCCTCGACAATCTCGTTCCGCATCCGGACCAGTGCTTTTTCGGAGATGAAGCGTTTCATAGGAGTGAAGATACTACCTTTGGCAGGCCACTTCAATGCTTTTCACTTTTCGCGGGAAAAGCGGTCAGGCAGCGGAAACCGCAAGGTGGGCATACCGTTTGCCGGGATAGGGCCTGGTGTTATTCCTCTTCTTCAGGCTTCATCGCCTCATACCCCGGAGGGCA
>JAGFXO010000007.1 GCA_017861285.1 Geobacteraceae bacterium
CACGGGGATCAGCCACACCACGGGGATCAGCCACACCACGGGGATCAGCCACACCACGGGGATCAGCCACACCACGGGGATCAGCCACACCACGGGGATTTAAGGGACGGGCCGGCCCCGCCAGGCATGAAAAACCAACACAAAGAATCAGCGTCATCGTCGAGGCGATAACCATCGGTTTTGCAATCCGCCCACTATTCTTTCCATCCATAACGCACCTCCGTACTTGAGTTTTATCGTCCACCCCTACCGGTCTTGATCGCCACGCCGTCATTGATATCAACGCAGTTTCATGATATCAGTCACCTGATAGGTATCAAGGTTTACTACCGCTTCACGGACTGTCTGTGTTATACATGGTGTGGTTTGCTTTTACATATTTCCCAAGTATAATTGGCATGAAATCGCCCGTCTATCGGAATACCGCAAGTAAGTGAATATGCCACGACAGCACATCGAAAATTTGCAAAGTGAGTTCTCTCCCGCAGTCACGGTGGTCGAGCTAACTGATCCCACCACCGTCGGCGAGGACATCGAGATCCTTAGGCAGGATCTGGTTCAGCTTGAGACAAAGCCTTTGAGGGCACGGCAAATCTATGTTCGCCTCGATGACAGCCTGGTCCTGTTTCAGTCGACGAACGTCCGGCTGCGGGTGCGCACGTCGTTGCATAACGTACTGCTTGTGTTTGTCGTGTTCGGTCGCACGTCGTTGCATAACGTACTGCTTGTGTTTGTCGTGTTCGGTCCGCAGGCGGAGGGTACGCTGAACGGGTTGCCCATAGGGCCCAACCTGTTCCTGACAGCCGAATCGGGCAGCCATGCCGAGTTGGTCGTCAAGGCCGGATACGAGAGTGTTACCGTTATGCTCTCTCCGGATGTGCTTGTGAGACATTTGGCTGATCGGCAGCGCGAGGATACCTTCCGAGTGCCGCACGGTATCGAAGTGCTCCATACGGACGAGAGCAATGCACGCAGGTTGTTCGATTGGGGAAAACGCCTGGCAAACACCGCTGCGCACCACCCCGAACTATTCAATGACCGGAAGAAAACGCTCGTCGCGGTACAGACAGAACTCCTTGAGATGCTCCTTGCGGCCATCGATACAACCTCGGTTCCCCGGCACACTCGAAGTTACCAAACGCGCCAGGCACGCACCCGCGTTGTAAGGCTCGCCGAAGACTATGCCTTGGCGCACACAGAAGATCGTCTTTGCGTGACGGACCTTTGCGTCGCCACGGGGGTGAGCGAGCGCACCTTGCAGTACGCCTTTCAGGAAGTCATGGGCATGAGTCCGCTGGCCTACCTGACCAGGCTGAGACTGCATCGGGTGCGGAAGGCGCTGCGGATGGGGACGTACGGTTCGACCACGGTTTCGACCGAGGCGCTCAGATGGGGCTTTTGGCATTTCGGTGATTTTTCGCGCGCCTACAAGGATTGTTTCGGTGAGCTGCCGTCGGAATCACTACGAAGAAAACCGGCAGAGACAAACATTCGGAGACGTTAAAGTGACAAACCTCACACTGGCAATGCGGTCCGGCCGGCACGCTCAAAGGGGAGCTTGCGACCTTGAAACACATGCTAATCTTCAGGAAAAAGCGTGACATATTCCGAATGCCGACCGGTTCATCATGTTCCTGGAGCGTCTGCTGAATAACCAGAGCACCGCAGTATTTCTGCGCGTAGACGGTCACCCAGTCCACCGGTCAGCCCGAGTCAGAATGTTAATCGAATCACTAGTTTAATGGAGACGCCGTTTATGGGCTATCCGACCACCTTGAGGACGAATCCATGGCCCAGTTGGAATAGCTAACCTTGAAGGTTTGGAACAATTATTCCTCTCTTTAATAAATCAAAGAGAATGGTGGCTGCTAGAGCAGATCCTTGTTCCGTTAGCCATACGAGATCATTCAAGGACTTCAATTGTTCCTCGTGAGTGGAAGGCAGACCGTCACTCCATACTCTCCTCGCTCGTTCAAACTTCACTTGTTTGGATTCTGTAGCCCATGCAATAAGCATCAAAAGGCAGACCTTGACGGTCTGCCTTTTTTCATTGGAAATCGATACTGTCTGTTCCATTTCACGACGGCAATAAATGCCGGCATGCCTCCCTCTTACCCGCTGTGAGCCCTACTTACATACTTGACACTCATAACAAAACAGATATAGTTTAATCCAAGACTACATTGTCAAAGGAGGATACAGATGGATATTCTAAAGGTTTACGAATATGCTCTACAGCGGGAGTTCGAGGGCAAGCGTTTCTTTGAACAGAACGCTGAGCGTTTGAGTCATGCTGCGGCAGTCGGCGCTTTTAAAAACCTTGCAGCCGAAGAGCAAAAACACATTGATTTCATCCAGGGTCAGATCGATTCCATTAAAAAGGGGGTTTCACCGAGCCTTGCCTTGGGAAAACAGTTGGAAGGTGAAGGTTTCTTTTCTCAGCGTGCGGTTACCGAAGCGATTGACAGTAAAGTTCTGGAAGCCATGGTCCCCGACCTGCCGGTGCTTCGCATGGCATATCTGATAGAGCGCGACTTTGCCGAGTTTTACTCAAAAGCGGCTGAAAAAGCTGAAGGGGAAGGCAAAGAGGTGCTGACAATGTTGGCGAACTGGGAACGAGGACATGAGCAGCTTTTCAAGCAGTATCATGACAAGGCTTTCGAAGAGTACGCGGGAATGCCATGGGGCGGCTAGTCCGGCATAATATCCTGTAATACCGGAAGCAGAGAGGGGCATTCAGTATGGGTGCCCCTATTTTTTTACCCGGGAAAGCTGGGAAAATACTCGGAAAGCATGGTGAATTGCCTGTTTATAGATGCCCGACACCTTAAACTTTCGGTGTTCGTAAAAAGAGATAAAAGGCAAAACCGATAGCGGCAATTATTGTCAGCCCAGTCCAGAAGCCCTGGTAACTCAAACCAACTTTGATCATGTTGGAGAACGTATGGAAAATTGACGCTGCAAATTCGAACATGGTCCGGTCCCTCTGCCAAGCTATTTACATCCCCATCTCTCATTCATAGATAAATTCCAGCGCCTCACGGGCTTTTGCATGCCCCTGGCCTGCAGCCCTGCGATACCACCGCAATGACTCCTGCCGGTCTTTACTCACCCCGACGCCTTTGGCATACATGACACCCAGTCTGTATTGTGCGTCAGCATCCCCCGCTTTTGCTTCCTGAATGACTTTTTCAATATTTTCCGGGGACACAGAGGTGCCTCGATGCACCGCGGCAGCTTTCCGTGCCTTCACGGGTTTTTTCTTCTGTTTTTTTACAACAGGTGTCTGTCTCTTTTCAGCCTGCACCGGTGCGGGTTCCTGCTGGATAGCCGTAGAAACCCGCTTAAAGACTGGTACCGGTGCGGTAACAGTTGTGGCCGGTTGTACGGGGGCTATCTCTTTGCCAGCTTTCTTGAATGTGATCAGTCCGATCAGGGCACCTGCGGCCAGCGCAGCAATCAGGGCAATCGCGGCAATTATTACAATGCTGAAAGTTTTATCCGACAAAATAATTTCCATCGTCGAAGGAGTTTTCGCTTCGGGACTTTTCCCTGACAGAACTTCTTTTTTTTCGTTATCTTCCATCGCGCTCTCCCGATCATGTTTTCTTTCCCGAATGATATGATTGTTACAATTTTACCGGTACGACAAAAATTTACAACAGTTTATCACCTCCTGACTAAGTTGTTATAAAAATACCTTTTTGCGCATGAATTTGTTTTCCTGTTCGGTAAATTGTTGACACAGTATTGCCTACGTTGTATGAAAAAACTTCGTATCCATAACCCTACCGCGGTGGGTATAAGATTTTTCTCCCGCAAAAAGGGACCGAATGCAAAGTGAAAGGAAGGTTGCATTATGATCAATCTAGATTTTGAGAAGATGGGGGGATTGATTCCTGCCATTATCCAGGACCATGAAAGCAACGAGGTGCTGATGCTCGCTTTCATGGACGAAAAAACCCTGAACCTTACCCTGGAGACTGGGAAGACCTGGTTTTTCAGCCGCAGCAGGAACAAGTACTGGATGAAAGGCGAGCAATCCGGAAATGTCCAGGAAGTCGTTGAAGTCTTTACGGATTGCGACACCGATACCGTACTAATCAAGGTCAGGCAGCATGGAGGCGCGGCGTGCCATACGGGGAACAGATCCTGTTTTTACATCAAGAGAGAAGGCAATGAGTGGGTGGAGCATTCAACCCCCCTGTTCAATCCTGACGAGGTGTACAAAAAATGAATAACCTCCTGAAATTCGGCATCCCCAAGGGGAGCCTGGAAAACGCAACCGTCGAACTTTTCAAGAAGGCTGGCTGGATAATTTCCCTGTCATCGAGGAGTTATTTCCCTGCGATAGATGATGAAGAGATGAAATGCAATCTCATCCGAACCCAGGAAATGAGCAAATACGTGGAAAAGGGTACCATAGATGTCGGCATTGCCGGCAGGGACTGGGTCATGGAAAATGATTCCGATGTGGTTACCGTCTGCGACCTCATCTATTCCAAGGTTTCGCGCAGGCCTGCACAATGGGTTCTGGTCGTTACCGGTGATTCGCCGGTGCAATGCGCTGAAGATCTGAAGGGAAAAACAATTTCAACCGAACTCGTGGGCTTTACCAAAAGATATTTCGCGGAGAGAAACATCCCGGTATCGGTGGAGTTTTCCTGGGGGGCAACCGAAGCCAAAGTCGTCGAGGGCCTGTGCGATGCAATCGTGGAGGTCACCGAGACCGGCTCGACCATCCGTGCGAATGGCTTGAGGATTGTCGAAACTCTGATGACCTCGAACCCGGTGATCATTGCCAACAAGCAGTCATGGGAAGACCCCTGGAAGCGGCGAAAGATCGAACAGATCGCTACCCTTTTGCAGGCAGCTTTACGGGCTGAAAATATGGTCGGCCTGAAAATGAATGCGCCGAAGGATAAAGCCGAGGAAATAATCCGGATGCTGCCGAGCCTCAATTACCCGACCGTATCGGGACTCTATAATGAGGGATGGGTTTCCATCGAAAGCGTGCTGAACGAAAAGGAAGTGAGAAATATCATCCCGGAACTGATCCGGCATGGCGCGGAAGGGATCATCGAGTATCCGTTGAACAAGATAATTTAACAGGCAAAGGGCAAAAGGCGAATGGAACGAGGTTGACGAAAAAAACCCGGGCCCTTCTGCCTTTTGCCCCCCCCCGCCCTTTGTCTCATTTCTGCCAGTCAGGATGGCATGGGAAATTTATCTTTACTGTACAGCCACTCCATTTCTTCTTCATCGTAGCAGATGACATGCGTTTTCCAGTCACTGCCCCGTACCCTGAAACAGCGGTATCGTCCCTTGTCTGCCCTCCGTTCTTCAATCCAATGATCAATAATTTTTAAAACCTCGATCCTCTTCCCCTTAAGAAAAAAAATCCTGGGACTTTCTTGTCCTCTGTATCCCGAATATGCCCAGACTTCTATTTTTTCGTAATCCATACGGTTCACACATGTAACGTTTGATGACCGGGAGTCGTATGCATTCGTGTTGATTCGGGACAAAATGATAATTCTCATCTATCGGGTTTTGCACCCGGCTGCCCTCGCAGTTCATTCTCCATCTCGAGCACCCGTACGGTAATCTTCATGACGGAATCCGGATTTAGAGAGATGGAATCAATACCTTCCCTGACCAGGAAAGCGGCGAACTCGGGGTAATCGCTCGGCGCCTGGCCACAGATGCCGCTGTGTCGACCGTTTCTCCTGGCGCCCTCAACCACTCGCGCAACAAGAGTCATCACACCGGGGTCCCTTTCGTCAAAAACATGAGATACCAGCGCCGAATCACGGTCGACTCCAAGGGTCAACTGGGTAAGATCGTTTGACCCAATGGAAAAACCGTCGAAAAGCTTGCTGAATTCATCCATGAGGATAACGTTATTGGGAATCTCGCACATTACGTACACCTTCAATCCGTTTTCACCGCTCTTGAGACCATTCTTCTCCATTTCGGCGAGGACCTTTTTCCCCTCACCCACCGTCCTGCAAAATGGAATCATAGGAATGGCATTGACAAGCCCCATCCCTTCGCGGACCTTTTTCATTGCCCGGCACTCAAGGGCAAACCCTTCACGGTAGCGGTCGTCATAATAGCGGGATGCGCCACGGAAGCCGATCATGGGGTTTTCCTCCTCGGGCTCGAACGCCTTGCCGCCGATCAGCATGGCATATTCATTGGTCTTGAAATCACTGAGACGGACCACGACGGGTTTTGGATAAAAAGCAGCGGCAATCGTGCCGATCCCTTCCGCCAGTTGTTCGACAAAATAGCTCTCCTTGTCAGGGTACCCCAGGGTCAACCGCTCAATTTCTTTCAATTCGTCATTGTCCTGCACCTGTTCCGGGTGGACGAGCGCCATGGGATGAACCTTGATATAGTTGTTGATGATGAATTCCATCCTGGCCAGACCGACGCCGTCATTCGGTATCCTGCAAAGCGCGAAAGCCTCTTCGGGGTTTCCAAGATTCATCATTATCTTCGTCCTTGGCCTTCCCATGTGGGACAGAGACACCTGTTCGCAACTGAAAGGCAATTCCCCCTCATAAACCCTGCCTATGTCACCTTCCGCGCAACTGACGGTAATCTTCCGGCCGGTACCGACTTTTTCCGTGGCATTGATAGTTCCCACAATAGAAGGGATGCCCAGTTCACGGCTGACAATCGCAGCATGGCAGGTTCTTCCCCCCCTGTTCGTTACAATTGCCGCCGCCATCTTCATCACAGGCTCCCAGTCGGGAGTGGTGGTATCGGAGACCAGTATTTCGCCCGGGCGAAAATCCTGGATCAGATGGACATCGGTAATCACTCGCGCCGTACCCGCGGCTATTTTTTCTCCGACGCTTTTCCCCTCGGCCAGCACCGGCCCCTTGCCGTCCAGATGGTATATCTCAAGAAAATCAAGGGGCTTCTGCGACTGGACGGTTTCCGGTCGTGCCTGAACGATGAATAGTTCCCCGCTCTGTCCGTCCTTAGCCCATTCTATATCCATGGGGAATTCCCTGCCCGCTTTCTTCGAATAATGCTGTTCGATCGCTATGCCCTGGCGTGCGAGTTCCGTGATCTCTTTGTCAGTAAGGCAGAATCGACGGCGTTCCGCTACGGGAACTTCGATGTTGCGCGTCTGGAACTTCGAGGTTCCGCTGCCGTAGATCATCTTGATCTTCTTGTCTCCGAGCTTCCTGCGGATTATGGAACTGTACCCCTGCGCCAGAGTCGGTTTGAAAACGTAAAATTCATCGGGGTTCACCGCTCCCTGGACCACATTCTCCCCTAATCCATACGATCCGTTGATAAGGACCACATCCCGGAATCCGGTTTCCGTATCGAGAGTAAACATGACACCGCTGGCTGACAGGTCTGACCTGACCATTTTCATGATGCCGATTGATAGTCCCACCCGGAAATGGTCGAACCCCTGGTCAATGCGGTAGGAGATTGCACGGTCGGTAAACAGCGACGCGAAGCAGCGGCGGCATGCGTCGAGTAACTGTACGCTTCCACGGATATTGAGATATGATTCCTGCTGGCCGGCAAATGATGCCGTAGGAAGATCCTCCGCCGTCGCACTGCTTCGAACAGCGACATCGGTGTTGCTACCGTACTGTTCGCATAGAGTTCGGTATGCACCGGTTATCTCATCCTCCAGCACCGTTGCAAGCGGTGTACGGTAAATCAGCTCTCGAAGCCTGTGCCCCCTCTCAGCGAAATCCTCGAGGTCATTCTTGTCGACCCCTGCAAGGATTTCCTCCATTTCCGGCACTATCCCTCCGCTCTTTACCAGGTCGAAATAAGCTTCCGCGGTAACGGCAAACCCGTTCGGTATGCGAACCCCGCATCCGGTCAGCTCACGGTACATTTCACCGAGCGAGGCGTTCTTGCCGCCGACAAGGGCGACGTCTTCGATGGCAATCTCGTCGAACCAGCGTATATAGCGTGGATTTCCCCTCATGGTTGCCTCTCCTGCCCCATCACGAACGATAATTTCCGGACTGCGCGCACGGACATGGAAAGCACGCAACCGGATCATTGCCTACTATTGAAAGTATATCCGATAATTGTATCCAGAAAAGCTGACATGGTGAAAAGTTCATTGTTTTTAGATATACTGACATGGACAGCAATAGCCAATCTTCGCCTTTCATAACCGTATACCGAGAAAAATGTCCACTTCCGCGCTATGAAAGCGCTAAGTCTGTCGAGAAAGCGCTTCTCCACAGACATTCAACACGTTCGTTTCGCCCGGACCCCCTTACACTGGGAGAGATTTCCCAACTTCTCTGGGCGGCGCAGGGAGTCACCCATAACGGGGCATTCAGAACGGCTCCTTCCGCCGGTGCCCTTTACCCTCTGGAAACGTATGTCGTTGCCGGAAACGTCAGAGACTTGCCCCCGGGAATGTACCGGTATCAGCCTAAAAAGCACCAATTGCTTCAGGTCCTTGCCGGCAACCTACGAGGGGCGCTGTGTAAAGCGTCACTCGGGCAGGAAGCCGTTTGCCAGGCACCCGCATCCATCGTCTTCAGTGCGGCATTTGCAAGGACAACCGGCAAATATGGAAAGAGAGGAATACGTTACGGCCATATGGAATCAGGGTTTGCTGCTCAGAATGCTTCTCTTCAGGCAGTTTCGCTGGGTCTTGCGACGGTTGTCATCGGAGCCTTCGATGACCAAGAGGTGAGCAGGGTATTGTCTTTGCCCGCGGGAGAAGAACCGATGCTTATCATTCCTGTGGGGAAAGGTCGGGAGTAATCCGCTTGTGCAAGGTGAAGAACATCTTTTTTTCTGAACAGAAACAGGACGAAAAAATGAACTTTGAATACTTCATGTGCGAGGTATGCCCCCCGCCTGACATCGAATGGCTGAAAAACAAGCGTCATGCTGCGTGCTTCAGTGCTATTCCGTCCGGTAGAATTTCAGGGCTGCCGAGTTCATGCAATACCGCAATCCAGTCGGCTTGGGCCCGTCATTGAAAACATGTCCAAGATGGGCATCGCACCGGCTGCATACAATTTCGGTTCGCCGCATGAAAAAAGTATTATCCGCTCTCTCGGAAATATTTTCAGGGGCAACCGGTTTCCAGAAACTGGGCCACCCGGTACCCGATTCGTATTTCGCCGCGGAACTGAAAAGATCGAGATCACAGCATATGCACCGGTAAATCCCCTTCTCATGGTTGTTCCAGTACTTGTTGGCAAAAGGCTTTTCCGTACCCTTCTCCCTGGTTACATGAAACTGTTCGGGTGTCAGTTGTTTTCTCCATTCCTGATTGCTTTTGATAACCTTGTCGGACATGATATAAGCTCCCCGGTCAACTGAAAATACTCTGAACCTTTGCGCCGGCTCTTTCACAGTCTTGCCCGCCGCCATGCGCGCAGCGCCTGCAGCGCTCATTACAACGCAGAAAACAAACAAGCACATACAGAGTAAAATCTTTTTATTGGGATTCATGACTCTTTCCTCCAATTCGACACCTGTAACCCAGTTAAAATTATAAACTTTTCAGCGTACGTTTCAACCGCCAAACCACTTCCCTTTTAGGCCATTTGTTGGTAGACTGTGCATCGGAAAAAGAGCATGAAATAAAATTCTACGGGAAAAGAATCATGAAATACATCAGTACCAGAGGCAACATAAATCCAGTAAGTTTCAAAGATGCAGTCATGATGGGGCTTGCCACCGATGGCGGCCTGCTTCTGCCGGAACGGATACCTGCTATCGCGAAAAGCACCTTTGACTCATGGAAGAATCTGTCGTACCTGGATCTCGCCTTCGAAGTGATTTCCCCCTTCGCCGACGATATCCCGCCTGAAGACTTGAAGAGACTTATCAAGCGCTCTTACAGTAACTTTGTCCATGAAGAGATCGTCCCGGTCGTAAAGAAAAACGGCGTCCACATCCTTGAACTTTTCCACGGTCCGACCCTGGCATTCAAGGATGTTGCCCTTCAATTGCTCGGCAACCTTTTCGAATACCTGGATTTACGGGGTACGCGGGAAGGAGAACATTTCCATCTTCATTCTCCACCCCCACGGCAAGACTTCACCGGTGCAGGCGCTGCAGATGACCACCGTACTTGACGACAATGTCCACAACATAGCGGTACGGGGAACTTTCGACGACTGTCAGAATATGGTAAAAGCCCTTTTCAACGATCTTCCCTTCAAGGAAAGGTATTCCCTGGGCGCGGTCAATTCCATAAACTGGGCCAGGGTTCTGGCCCAGGTAGTCTACTACTTTTATGCATATTTCAGAGTTGCCGCGACTCCTTCCGGAAAAGTGGTCTTTTCCGTGCCAACCGGCAATTTCGGCGACATCTTTGCAGGTTACGTGGCAAAACGCATGGGGCTCCCCATAAAGAGTCTACTGCTTGCAACAAACGAAAACAACATACTGACCCGTTTCATCAATAATGGGGATTACTCCCTGGGCGCAGTGGTATCCACCGTGTCCCCGTCCATGGACATTCAGGTCGCATCGAATTTTGAGCGGTATCTCTACTACCTGTATGACGAGAATCCTGCCAGAGTCCGCGACAGCTTTGCCGCTTTCACCCGGAACGGCCGTATGGAGTTCAGCGATGCCGAAAGGGAAAGGGTCCGCGAAGATTTTTCCTCGCAATCAGTCAACCAGCAGGAAACACTTGAAATGATAGCGTCATTCCACAGGGAAACCGGATATCTACTTGATCCGCATACGGCAGTTGGGGTTAGAGCTGCATTGGACAATGTCCGGGATGAAACGCCGGCAATCTGCCTGGCAACTGCCCATCCCGCAAAATTTGGTGAAGCGGTAACCACCGCTACCGGACTCGAACCTCCGAGGCCAGCCTCACTTGTGGGCATAGAAGACCTTCCATCCCGGTGCGACATCATGGATGCCGACCTGGAGGAAATAAGAAAATACATAACGGAAAAGGCCCTCTGAGGCCTTTTTCCTTTACTGGTGTGAAGTATGAAAATTGATTGGAATCAAATCGATACGGTGCTTCTCGACATGGACGGTACACTGCTGGACCGCCATTTCGACGACCATTTCTGGCTCGAGTATGTACCGAGGATCTATTCGGCGAAGAAAGGACTATCTCTGCCAAGGGCAAAAGAATATCTTTACGGGTTGTTCCGCTCGCAGGAAAATACCCTGAACTGGACCGATCTCGACTATTGGTCGCAAAGGCTCGGGCTGGACATTCCCGTACTGAAACAGGAAGTGGATCATCTGATAGCCGTACACCCTTTTGTTACCGATTTTCTTCTTTTTCTGCGGAGGTATGGGAAGTCCATTTATCTGGTGACGAACGCCCACAGCAAGACTCTTGCTCTGAAAATGCGCAAGACCCGGCTCGGCCCCTACTTCAATGGTATTTTTTCAGCCCACGAACTCGGACTGCCAAAGGAAGATGACGGTTTCTGGGAAAAACTGTGCGGGAAGATTCCCTATGTTCCGGCACAAACTCTCCTTGCGGAAGACAGTGAAACCAATCTGGGGACAGCGCGGAACTTCGGGATATCGTGTTTGATCTATGTATGCAGATACAGTTCGACAATCATTCCCAAACCTTCCGAACAGTTTGCTTCAATACATTATTTCAGCCAGCTCATCCCCGGTGAGGGGAAAATGGTTGTAGAACTCGAGAATTCAAAGGTTAGAGTTGACACCTGAACCTGATTCCTGCTCCAATAAACACAAAAGGCGTCTGCAGTTTATTACAGACGCCTTTTCCATGGTATGTATCAAAAACTCTTATTCCAGTCCATCTTCGATTCGAATGAGATTGGTCTTATCAGTAGTAATCCCCAATGCTTCAATCTTTTCCAGTGCCTTGCTGACGTCCATTTCCCGTGCCTCATGGGTCATGATAACAATGGGCACCGTTTCCCCTTCTTTTCTGGCGGGCTGAATCATCGATTCGATGCTGATTTCGTTTTCGCCGAGAGCCCCGGTGATCTTGGCAAGAATGCCGGGCCTGTCAACCACGCTGAAACGGAGATAATATTTACTGACCGTTTCCCCTATTGGCTTAATCGGGAGGGTGACGATCTTCTCGTCAAGGAACCCGAGGGGGGCGCTCCTTCTGCTTACTCCCACCAGAATATTGCGGGCAATCGCCATTACATCGCCTACCACGGCACTTGCAGTTGGATCCATTCCTGCGCCCCTGCCGTAAAACATGACAGTATCGACAAAATCACCGGTGAGTCGAATCGCGTTAAAAACTCCGTCAACATCGGCAAGGGGGTAATTAACGGGTATCATGGTAGGATGAACCCTCGCTTCTATCCTCTCGCCGTCCCTTTTGCCGATGGCAAGAAGCTTGATCTTGTATCCGAAATCCCGGGCATAATTGATGTCCATAGAGGAAATGGAACTGATTCCTTCGGTATAGATGTCCTTGAAATCCACCCTTGTGCCAAAACAGAGAGTAACCAGAATACAGAGCTTATGCGCGGTATCTATGCCTTCTATATCAAAGGTCGGGTTTGCCTCGGCATAGCCCAGTTCCTGGGCATTTTTCAGAACATCGGCAAAATCGGCGCCTTCCTGGGTCATTTTTGTCAGGATATAATTGCAGGTGCCGTTCAGGATGCCGAGCACCGTTTCGAATCTATTGGCAGCCATGTTGCCCTTGATGGCGGACAATACGGGAATGCCTCCGCCAACCGCGGCTTCATAACGTATTTCGATCCTTTTCCTGGCCGCGGCGGCATATATCTCTTCCCCGTGAACGGCCAGCAGGGCCTTATTGGCGGTGACGATATGCTTGCCGTTTTCAATAGCCTTGAGAATAAATTCCCTCGCAGGCTTATACCCGCCGATCAACTCGATGATTATGGAAATTTCGGGATCTGTCAGCACCTGTTCGGCATTGGCAGTAATGACTCCGGGAGCCAGGGCAACTCCCCGGTCGGTCGTAGTGTCCAGGTCCGCAATACTTTTCAGCGTCAGTTTTGCACCCAGTTTTTCTTCAATAATGGAGAAATTCCGTTGCAGTAGCCTGACTACTCCCGTTCCGATTGTCCCGAAACCCAGCAAACCCACTTTTATTTCTTTCATATATCCCCTCTTGTCTTGATCACAATAAATCACATCGGGATTTCATTTCTTTTCAGATACTCCGGCGGCTATTTCATCGAGGATTCCGTTGATAAACGCAGGGGAATCTTCGGTGCCGAACTTTTTCGCCACTTCGATCGCTTCGTTGATGGTTACTACTTTTGGTATGTCCTCTCGAAAAAGCAATTCATACGTCGCCATTCGCAGAATATTCAGATCAACCCTGGCCATCCTTGAAACAGCCCAGTTTTTTGATTTGTCGTGAATTTTCTGATCGATGATAGAACGGTTCTCCGCTACCCCTTTTGCAAGTTCTTCCGCAAAGTCAACGGCATCGAAATCGAGCCTCGAATCATCGAGCATCTGCCGGGGCGACGGCTGTTCCGAAGGATTCATGTCCATCGCGTAGAGCATCTGCAAAGCCAGTTCCCGCCCTCTTCTCCTGGAACCCACTATTTCATACCCTTGAACAGGTTGACGGTTTCTATGGCTGTCATGGCCGCATCGAACCCCTTGTTGCCGGACTTTGTCCCGGCCCTCTCGATGGCCTGTTCAATGCTGTCCGTTGTGAGGACGCCGAATGCGATGGGCACTCCCGAAGCCAGGGAAACATGGGCAATCCCCTTGGAGACCTCAGCGGCAACATAATCGAAATGGGGGGTGGCTCCACGGATTACCGCTCCCAGACAGATAATAGCATCATATTTACCCGTATCCGCCATTTTTGCGGCTGCGAGTGGTATTTCGAAAGCACCCGGCACCCTGGCCACGTCAATATCCCCGTCACTGGCGCCATGCCTGAGAAGTGCATCGAGGGAGCCCTCCAGAAGACGTTCGCAGATAAAACTGTTGAACCTGCTGACGAGTATGCCGAATGTAAGTCCCTTCGCGTCCAGATTACCTTCGATAATGTTGGGCATATCTTTCTCCAGTTGTATCAGATGTAATAAAATTTGAATGTTTGCTTATAAATTTTCCAGCAGGTGACCGAGTTTTTCCCTTTTGGTCTGCAGGTATTTGAGATTGCAGACGGTCGGCTCTATTTCTACGGGAACGCGCTCGACGATATCTATTCCGTAACCCTCGAGCCCCACCATTTTCTTCGGGTTGTTCGTCATCAGGCGGATTTTCTTTATCCCGAGGTTGACGAGTATCTGTGCGCCGATGCCATAGTCACGCATATCGGCCTTGAATCCGAGTTCCAGGTTCGCCTCGACGGTATCTTTACCCTCGTCCTGAAGGGCGTATGCTCTCAGCTTGTTGGTAAGGCCGATGCCCCTTCCCTCCTGGCGCATATAGAGGATTACACCCCTGCCTTCCGCTTCAATCATCTGCATTGCATGCTGCAGCTGGTCTCCGCAGTCACACCGGCAACTGCCGAAAACATCACCGGTCAGACACTCGGAATGAACTCTTACAAGCACCGGAGAATCCCCCTGAACGTCCCCCTTCACCAGGGCCAAATGTTCGAGATGATCCACATCGTTTTCGAAGGCTACGGCCTTGAAATCGCCATACCTGGTTGGCAACAGTGCTTCCGTTGCAAGTCTGACAAGCGACTCTTTTCTCATCCGGTATGCTATCAGGTCGGCAACTGAACAGATCTTGAGGCCGTGCTGCCGGGCAAATTTCTGCAGTTCCGGCATTCGCGCCATGGTTCCGTCTTCATTCATTATTTCACATATAACCCCGGCGGGCTTCAATCCAGCCAGCCTCGCGAGATCCACGGACCCTTCCGTTTGGCCGGTTCGAACCAGAACACCCCCATTACGGGCCCTGAGCGGAAAAACATGGCCGGGCCGAACCAGGTCCTCGGGACGGGTCTCATCCGCAACGGCAGTTCTTATGGTATGCGCCCTGTCAGCGGCTGAGATTCCGGTAGTAACGCCCTTTTTCGCTTCAATGGAAACGGTGAACGCCGTGCTGAAAGGGGAGGTATTGTTCGAAACCATGGGCTGGAGCCGCAACTGGTCGCATTTTTGCGCCGTCATCGTCAGGCAGATCAGACCCCGGCCATGCTTGGCCATGAAATTGATCGATTCGGGGGTAACAAGTTCAGCAGCCATGGTAAGATCGCCCTCGTTCTCGCGATCCTCGTCATCGACAAGAATAACCATCTTTCCCTGCTTGATGTCCTCAAGTGCTGCTTCAATTTTTGCAATAGGCATTTTTTCTGAAACCTCGTTCCCCAGGGAGGATCTTAATTAATTTCTCGTCCCGCCCCTTCATCAAGTATCCTGATTGTTTCACAGTGATTAATGTACTGCCGGGCAGGTCGCGGAAAGGCAAATACAAAGAAAATTAGCAGTTTTCTTTATAGCAGAATATTTCAGTTTAGAGAATAAAAAAGTAGGTGGGGTTCTTGTTGCACCACCTACTTGGCAATTACACCATCACTGATTCAAACTAATACAGAAACATCGGTTTGCCCAGCACATGACGGACTTTGGGACGGTATTGATCCAAATCATAAAGTTCTGCCACATCAACCCGTTTCAGTCCCTGCATGATCGTACTGATCGGAATGTGGGTATACGTACCTCCCTGCAGCGCAACGAGCCTGCCCGACATCCCCTCCGCAACCAGGTCCATGGCCATATTGGCATAATTGAATGCAACCATCAGATCGAGTGAATCGGGTGCACCCGAACGCATCAGGTATGAAAGCTGCTGATAGATTATGTGTGATCCGGTAAAGCGTTTTATCGATTCGCTCAGAATCATCCCGATACCGCCGAGTTTTTTATGCCCGTAGGCATCTTCCTGCCCGTATTCCAATGTCTGGCCTCCCATCATCGTAGCGCCTTCGGAGATGGTAACCATGGCATAATTGCTGGGGTTGTTTTTTTTGTCTTCCATCAGCAAACGGGCAAGTTTTTCCACATCGAAAGGCGCCTCAGATATCAAGGCGCGTTCAACTCCCGACAGGTAAGCGGATATAAGCGAAGTTTCGCCCGAATTCCGGCCAAACAGCTCGATAACGGCTATCCGCTCATGGGAACCGGCGCTGGTTCTAAGATTATGTATGAAATTCACGCTGCGTGTCACTGCTGTCGAAAACCCTATACAATAATCCGTCCCGTAGACATCGTTGTCCATCGTTTTCGGAATGGCTACGACGGGAACTCCTTCACGATGGAGTCGCTCGGCATAACTGAGGGTGTCGTCCCCGCCGATGGGAATAAGTGCGTCAATGCCAAGATGTTCGAGATTCGCAAGTACGTGCCGCGTACAGTCATACCTGCCTTTTCCGGATAATTCACGGTCGGACGAGTTTAAAAAAGACGGTATTTCTTCTTCCCGAACATTACCCGGGTTGGTGCGGCTTGTGTGAAGAAATGTCCCTCCCGTCCTATCGACCGTTCGCACAGCCTGCCGGTCAAGGACCATAATGTTCTGTTCAGGAGATTTGGGGTCGTTACGATTATACCTCAGCAATCCGTCCCATCCGCGCCGGATGCCCACAACGCGATACCCGTTGTCCTCGGCTCGATTAACAAGGGTTTTCAGGGCCGGGTTGAGTCCTGGGACGTCACCCCCGCCGGTCAGTACGCCTACGGTTTTTCTTCTTTCAGTCATTGTCTACCCCTGTTTTGAATGTTAGTTGGCTGTTTCCAGATACGTCATCAATGCAGGATCTCATCACTGAGCTCATTGTAATCATCGCTTTTCCCGGGGAAAAGACGTGCAAGTTCTTCGCCGATCTTTCGGATTACGGCACAGAGGGCTTCGCACGCACGCGCTTCGGAGAGGCCCGCAGTTATTTCACCTACAAGTGTCTGCCAATATGTGTGCGGTATTTTTCGATCAATCCCCCGATCACCGAGAATCCAGACTTTTCGTTCCAATAACGATATGAAAATCAGCACACCTGTTTCATCACGGGTTTTGTAGAGGGCTTTTTCGTAAAATGCCCGTACTGCCCTTTCTCGAACAGCTTCCTCGATTCGTTTTTTCCCTATCAGAGGCAGTTTCAGTGCAGGAAATTTCCTGAATAAAAGCCGTGAGGGGAAGAACAACAGGAATGCCATTGGAATGTATGCCCAGATCGAGATACCGTAGAGTACCATCTGGAGATTCTCTTGATTTGTCCCGCTCCACACGGCAGATCCGCCAGTTACAACATAATATTCAAGTAAAACTTCAATAATCAAAGCCAGAAAGCCGGCAAGCAGGACTGCCCCGAGGATATCTGCCTCCCTGTAGCTGTCACTGCGGTCGACAACCATCGTGGCAATCTCGCCGGCTGTTGACTTTTCCACCGACTCGACAGCCTCACGGATCTTTTCCTTTTCCGCCTCACTGAAAAAATGTGCGGCCTGTAGTGTTTTCATGATCCCATCCTTGCACCGCGGGCGTTACTACCAGTCTCCGGAAGCGCCACCCCCGCCGAAAGAGCCTCCCCCACCCGAAAACCCGCCATCTCCGCCAAAGGACCCTCCTCCGAATCCCCCGCCGGCAAAAGGTCCCCCTCCAAAATAGCCGCCGCGCCCACCGCCCCCAAAAAGAAAAGTCAGCAGCAGACCGACAACAAAACCGACCAGAGCGATAACCGGCAGAAGCAGGAGGGCGATGCCCGGGATCATCATATAAGCGATAACGGAAAGCCCGGCTGCACCGGCCAGACCGCCGAGGATCTTCGATATGGCACCGAGGAAAACACATGCCACAAGAAAAAAGATGAAAAATGTAAACACAGGGGGCGCGCTGCGTCTTGACGGTTTCTCCTCTTGGGGGGTTGTCGAGTATTCGCCTTTTGCCACGGCAACCATGGATGAAATACCCTGCTCGATACCACCGTCAAAATCAGCGGACTTGAAGCGGGGGACAATTTCGTTGCGGATAATCCTGCCTGAAACCAGATCGGTGAGTTTTCCTTCGAGTCCTCTTCCCACCTCTATTCTGATTTTGCGTTCGTTTTTGACAACCAGGAGTATGGCCCCGTTATCCTTACCTTTCCAGCCGATTTTCCAGGTTTCGGCAACTTTAATGGAAAAATCCTCAAGGCTTTCGCCTTCGAGTGAAGGAATGGTGAGAACAACCATCTGCGTGGAATCGCTCTTTTCGAATTCTGACAGGACCGTCTCGAGTCTTTGCGCCGTCTGCCGTGACAACATGCCGGCATAGTCGTTGACGTAGCCCCTCAAGGGCGGGACCTCGAGAGCATGCGCCAGCAATGGGGAGAGAAGCAGCAGAAAAGTAAAGATGAATTTTTTCATGGTCAGCCAAGGGCAATACGACTAAAACTTCACTTTGGGGGCTGTCTTCGCACCCTCGTCAGCCTTGAAAGGTTCCTTTCGCGACAGGTGAAGCAGGAGCGAATTGGTTAACGAATTGGGGAAAACCCTGATGCTGGTATTGAAGTCCTGGACTGCCCTGTTGTAACGGACCCTTGCCACGGTGATCCTGTTTTCAGTACCTTCCAACTGGTTCTGCAAATCGAGAAAGTTCTGGTTCGCTTTCAGGTCAGGGTATCGCTCCACAACCACCATCAGACGCGAAAGGGCTCCGGACAGTTCGCCTTGCGCCTGCTGGAATTTTGAAAATGCCTGTGGGTCGTCAAGCATTTCCTTCGAAATCTGCATGGTACCGACCTTCGCCCTTGCTTCGGTAACCGCCTTCAATGTATCCGCTTCATGTTTTGCATAACCCTTGACCACTTCCACGAGATTCGGGACGAGATCGGCTCTCCGCTGATACGTCGCCTCTACATCACCCCAGGCGGCAAAAACGGCTTCCTCATTGGCCTGCATCGTATTGTACCCGCAGCCGGAAAACACCGTCAGGATAATGGCAAGCAAGGAAAAACGAAACATTTTTTTCATATCTCCTCCCCGGTACGAACTTTTTCTTCAATAGTATCACCGCTATCTTGTTTGTCATTATCGATGAACATAATTTTCATCAATATCAGCATTGAATTGCAAAAGATGGAAAACGAGTTCGCCAGTATGAGCGGTATGTCTCCGAGGATCAGGCCGTATACGAGCCATAAGCCTGTCCCTATTACCAGCAATACCGGCTGCCAGATCGAAATGTCCCGGACATGCCTGCTCCGGTAGGATTTTACCACCTGCGGGATCACGGCTACACTGGTAACCGCCCCTGCTGCCAGCCCCAGATACGTTGGATTCAAGGTTCATCTCCCTTGGGAGTGTTGCCTGTAGCCCAGTCGATCTGCGACATTATCCCCCTCAGTATTGCTACTTCACGGCTGTCCAGGTCCGAACGCGCAAAAATCCGCCGCAGGCTGCGCATGAGATGCACCGGGTTCTGCTCGTTAAGAAATCCGATTCCGCGCAGAGAAGTTTCCATATGCCGATACAGTGCCTCCATCTCCCATACGGGGGCAACGGTGCGGCACTGGTCGGATTTTTCTCCTGCAAGACCCAGGAACAGCTCATAACAGAATATCAAAACCGCCTGCGAGAGATTGAGCGATGCGTATTCATCCGACGCCGGAATCGTTGCATGCCAGCGACATAAACTCAGTTCGTCGGTGGTAAGGCCATTGTCCTCCCGCCCGAAAACAAGTGCAACTCGATTGCTTCCTATGCCGTCCTGTATTTTTTGCACTATTTCCCTGGGCGAGAAAATTTCTCCGCGATATTTTCCATGCCTGCGTGTGGTGGCAACGGTAATTTCAAAATCAGCCAGCGCCAGTTCCAGGGAATCGTATACCCTCGCGTTATCCAGTACATCGCGGGCCGAAACAGCAAACTTCCGGGCTTCGGAGTGATCGGTACGACAGCCTTTTACAAGGCGCAGTTCTGCAAGTCCCATGTTTTTCATGGCCCTGCAGACCATGCCGACATTGCCGGGGCTCTGCGGTTCGACCAAAACAATAGCAATTTTATCTTTGCAGTTCATCGTCATCGGAAAACGTGCCTTTTCGCGGTATAGTGTGAGGCTCTTCTCTTAATTTACCCGACGGACTTTGCCTGATACGTTTCAAACGTTGCCTGGCGGGCCGTCGAAGCCACCAGATATGAACAAAATGAGCCAGCCACATACATCCGATAAAACAGCTTAAAGCAAGAATGATATAAGGCTCGTAACGATCAAGGTCTTCAATAATGAATGAAGCGGTTTTGCCGAACAGATATCCGAGCATCGAGAAAGCGGCAGCCCAGGTCAAGGCACTGGCAATGTTCAGGTAGAGAAATTTGATTTTTGAAAGATTTGTCATCCCGAGGATAACGGGCAGAAGAATCCGAAAACCGTACGTGTACCGGGAAATGAATGCGACAAGAGCGCCGTATTTTTCAACCAGCTTGAGTCCTCGACGGGATTTCCTTGCGAGCACCGGGAACAGATTGATTAGCCATAAACCACGCCACCGCCCAAGGTGGAAGTAAAACTGATCTCCCAGAAAAGAACCGGCAAAAGCCGTCAATATGACGCCGACTATATTCAATCTAGCCTGAAATGCAAAATAGCCGGCCAGTATCAGAACGGCTTCTCCCTCAAGAAAGGTTCCTAAAAAAAGGAATATATATCCATAGGTTTCCAGGTATTGTCTAAATAATTCCTGCAAGGATCAGTCCCCGGTTCAATATAAAAAAAGTGATGCCGGTTCTCCGGGACGGCAACTTCAGGGTGTGCTGCTTCCCAGACTGTCATATATTTTTTCAAAGATGTGATCTATCTTGAAGAAAGTTTTCAGGACTTCGGGATCGAAGTGCAGCAGTGGGCTGATTCTTTCGTCCCCACGTCGAAAAACCTCTATGGTCTCGAAGTGGCTGAAGGCAGGCTTGTAGCTTCTTTTCGACCGCAAGGCATCATATACGTCTGCAATTTTGACGATCCGGCCGGCAAGGGGAATCCTTTCGCCCTTGAGCCCGTATGGATAACCGCTGCCGTCCCAACTTTCATGATGGGAAATTGCAATTTCCCGTGCTAGCGTCAGGCGCGGCGAATCACCCAGAATCTGCTGGCCGTAGACGGGGTGCATCTTTATCAGTTCCGTTTCGGCAGCGTCAAGGATATCCTCCTTCAGCAGGATGGAATTTGGTATCTTGATCTTGCCCACGTCATGCATCTGGGCTGAATAGGAGATCGCTTCAACGAATGCCGGGGGCAGGCCCATATTTGCCGCTAACGCCCCGGCATAACGGTTTACCCTCACGACATGCTTTCCGGTCTCTTCCTCGGCGGCTTCACACGCACGTGCAAGGGCTTCTATGGTGTATATGAATGCCCTTTCCGTTTCCCGGACTTCATTGGAAAGAGTAACCAGTGAACCGATTACCACTGCAAGGCTGCGCAAAACCTCCGCATCGTAGTGGGTTGCCTCTCCCGGATAATTGAAAGCGATAATAACGCCCGGCCGGTCACCGCTAATCCGGTTGCAGACGAAATTCTTGATCGGACTTGCAACATAAGCCTTGACAGCGGGATGGAAATTATCCTGATATTCCCCGACACTCTCACAGTCATCGCACCAGTTCGAAATAACTATATCAGCGCTCGACATATCGGTTGCATACGCGGAAGCCGGATCGAAGGTAATTTCTTCAGATTCGGCCATACCATCCGCGAGCAGGTGAAAAACCCGGCCACTATACTTGCCGTCGCCATTTTTAAAAACCAGCAGAATGCTGCCCGGACCGCGCCTCCCCTTGCCCCCCAACACCCTGCTCAGGGCTTCCTCGTACAGTTCCTCGCTTGTGAACCTTCTGCAGCAGATGTTTTGCAGGGTGCTGTCAGTCAGTCGGAGAAGTTCCTGGGTCTGCCGGAGAGACATGTCGCAAAGTTCAGAGGGCATATTCTCCTCCCCTATAAGCATTCATACTTACAGAATACTCTTTTTCGGCAAAAACTGAAGCGCACTGCATTCAATTCCGGCATGGTCTGATATGTAACTGCACTGCCCCTACCCCTTTTTTGCCGCGACGGCTTTTTCATAACCCGCCAGAAACGCCTTGCGATTCAAGTCCGTAAAAGCTTCGGGTACACGTGCGAGCACCGCTTTCTCGGCACTTTCTTTTGACACAATCCCTGTCAGAGCCACCATTGCTCCCAAGGCAACGATATTGGCGACAATTGTCCTGCCGACTTCATTCTTCGCCGTATTTATAATGGGAAATTTGACCACACGATATTTGCCCTTGGGAAGCTTTTTCACCAGATCCGAGTCCAGGAGCAGGATGCCGTTCTCTTTCAGGTCGCCACTATACTTGTCGCACGCCTCCTGGGTCAGCGCCAGAAGCGCGTCAACAGCCGTGGCTTTCGGGTAATCGATTGGCTCGTCCGATATGATGACTTCCGACTTGGAAGCACCGCCACGCGCCTCAGGCCCGTAGCTCTGCGATTGCAGTGCCTGTTTGCCGTCGTAAATTGCAGCCGCCTCCGCCATGATGATTCCCGCAAGAATCAGTCCCTGACCGCCGGCGCCTGAAAACCTGAGTTCGTACCTGTTGGACATCGGTCGATTTCCTTTCGAATTCTTTCGGGGCGACGCGAAGTACCCCATATCTTAACAGTCAATAGAGTATTATCCGGCAAAATCCTGGGCAGCCTCGATGACCTTCTGGTACTCCTCAACATATTCCGGCCTGTTGTCCCTGTACAGCACACCGGTCAATACCTTGCCCTGCATCTGCTCCGGGCTCATGTGCTCCGCCGCCTGCACAGAAACGGCGATTTCCTTGAGATTATTCATCATTTCCACAACTGACCTGAACCTGTTGCGTCGCCCGTAGGTGGTCGGACAACTGTCCAGTATTTCCACAACGGAAAAGCCTTTATGCCGGATCGCTTCAACGAGGAGCTTTTCTATCTGGTTCGCATGGTAGGCCGTACCGCGGGCTACGAAAGTCGCTCCCGCCCCGATTGCAAGTTTGGCTATATCGAATGGCGGGTCAGGATTCCCATAGGGCGTTGTCGAGGCTTTCGCGCCGGTCGGCGTGGTTGGAGAGAACTGGCCTCCGGTCATACCGTAGATATTGTTGTTCATGATGAGGTAGGTAATATTTATATTTCTGCGGCATGCATGGATGAAATGGTTGCCGCCGATAGCGACGCCGTCACCATCTCCGCCGACACACAGGACCTGCATCTCCGGTTTTGCCATCTTGATGCCGGTAGCAAACGCGACAGCCCTCCCATGGGTCGTATGCAGAGTACAACAATCGATATAGCCCGGTAATCTGGATGCGCAGCCAATCCCGGACACGATGGCAGTGTTGTTTTTTTTCATCCCGAGGGCATCCATTGCCCTGATGAGCCCTTTCATGACGATGCCGTGACCGCAGCCCGGACACCAGATGTGAGGGAGTTTCCCCGGTCTTATATATTTTTCATAATCGAAAGACATTACCGCAGGGCCTCCTTTATCTTATCCAGAATCTGCCCGGGATTGATCGGTTCTCCATCGACGCGGAATATGCCCGATACCGTCGATTTGCCCGCGGCGCAGCGCATGACTTCATGAAAAGTCATGCCCAGGTTCATTTCAGGGGTAATGATGGCCTTTACTCTCCCGGCAATCCCTGCGATCTGTTTCTCCGGGAAAGGCCAGTACGTTATAATACGGAACAGGCCGGCCTTGATGCCGGCCTCGCGGGCTTCTCTCACGGCAAACCGTGCCGAGCGGGCCGTGGAACCGAATGCCACGACCGCCACATCCGCATCATCAAGCATATATTCCTCGTAGCTTACGATATCATCGATATGATCCTCGATTTTACGCATCTGCCGCTCTTCTTCCTGTTGAACCAGTTCCGCCCGTGTCGTCGGGAAACCGTCCTCGGCCTTGTTGAGACCGGTAACGTGGAACCTGTACTCCGAACCGAACGCCGCGAGAGGAGGGACATCGCCGAACCGTGTGTCGTATGGCTTGTACTCCTCGGGTTCGACGGAAGGGGGAGTCCGGTCTGTCAAGGGTATGACACCGGGTTCGGGGATCTCTATCCTCTCGCGCATATGCCCCACGATCTCGTCAGGCATAACGGTAACCGGCATGCGGTATTTTTCGGAGAGGTTAAAGGCACGGACTGTTTCCGTAAAAAGCTCCTGGACGGAGGCGGGGACTATGCAGATCGCCGGATGGTCACCATGGGTACCCCACTTTGCCTGCATGACATCCGACTGGCTTGGACCCGTCGGCATCCCGGTCGACGGACCGCCGCGCATTACGTTTATTATCACGCACGGCACTTCCGTGATGCACGCATAACCGAGATTTTCCTGCTTGAGGGAAAAACCGGGCCCAGAAGTTGCGGTCAGTGATTTGACGCCGGTCAGCGATGCGCCGATTATTGCGGCCATCGCGCCGATTTCATCCTCCATCTGGATGAATTTCCCCCCGACCTTCGGCAGTTCCTTTGCCATGACCTCCGCTACTTCCGTCGACGGAGTAATGGGATAACCGGCAAAAAACCTGCAACCGGCATAAAGGGCTCCGTATGCACAGGCTTCGTTGCCTTGCAGAAATGCTATCTTGCTCAAATTACAAACCTCCGGGCGATATTAAGGTAGTACTTTTATTGCGAAATCAGGGCATCTGAGTTCGCACTGCATGCATTCAATGCAGGCCTCCTGATTTTTTACGGTGGCGATGAAGCCTTTCATTTCAAAAACCCTGGTAGGACAAAACTCGACGCAGATATGACATCCCTTGCAGTATTTTTCATTAATCTCGATGGTAGGAAGTCGTTTTTCCATCTACTGTTCACTCCTCTATTGAAACCGTGTGCAACGGTCCGGGATGTTACGAAACATCTCAAAAAGAATCAAAGGCTCAGATTATCAACCATGGCCTTTACATGTGAAACCGATTCATCGAACATTGTCCGTTCTTCCCGGTTCAATTCCAGTTCGATAATCTGCTCAACTCCATTGGCACCGACAACGCAAGGCACTCCGGCAAAATATCCATTCACGCCATATTCACCTTCGAGAAGCGCACACACGGGGAGGACCCTCTTCTGGTCTTTCAGAATCGCCTCCGCCATTGCCATTGCTGAAGTTGCGGGTGAATAGAAGGCAGATCCCGTCTTGAGCAGACCAACAATTTCCCCCCCTGCATATCGCGTTCTTTTTACGATTTCCGACATTACTTCCATCGCCTTCTCGGCACCATACTTCTTTTCAAGCAGATACATGACGGGGATTCCATTCACGTTTGCATATCTGATGAGCGGCACCATGTCATCCCCGTGCCCACCAAGGACAAGGGTGTGAACATCCTTGACGGAAACCTGCAATTCCATTGCGACAAATGCGGCGAACCTGGCAGAATCAAGTATGCCGGCCATACCCATAACCCTGTTTTTCGGAAAACCGGTTATTCTGTGGCAGAGGGTCACCATAACATCAAGGGGATTCGAGATGACTATTACATGCGCATCAGGCGCGTTTTCGCGAATGGCAACGGCCGCTGAACGCATGATTCTCGAGTTGGTTGTTACCAGGTCATCGCGACTCATGCCGGGCTTCCTGGCAAGGCCGGCAGTAACGATCACCAGGTCCGATCCTTCGATATCTTCGTACCTGTTTGTCCCCTGCACATGTATATCATGGCCTGCCGCAGGTGAAGCTTCCATGATATCGAGTGCCTTCCCCTGGGGCACACCTTCAAGAATATCGAAAAGTACAATGTCGGCCAATTCGCGTGCTGCCGCAAGTTGAACAAAAACACCGCCAATCTGCCCGCTCCCGATCAGCGCAATCTTCTTCCTCGCCATGCCTTCCTCCCCTCCCATTAAGGATTAAAGACCGGTATCATCTCTCAAACAAGAATCATCTCACTTTCTTCTGACATCGAAAGGGCAAAACCTTGGCAGGGTAAACCGTTTCTTGGCTTACCCACCCGGAGATGTCACAGATTTCCTATGATCTCATCGGCAAACTGGGAACACCTGAGTTCGGTAACGTCGCCCGTGCCTTCGGCACGCATCAACCGGGCAAAATCATAGGTGACCTTGCCTGCGCTGATGGTTTTGCTCAGCGAAGCGTTAATCAGTCCCGCCGCTTCAACCCATCCCAGATATTCGAGCATCATTACTCCTGACAGGATCACCGACCCTGGATTTACCTTGTCCAGGTTGGCATACTTGGGGGCTGTACCGTGAGTCGCCTCAAAAATGGCATGTCCTGTTTTATAGTTTATGTTCCCCCCCGGAGCTATGCCGATACCGCCGATCTGGGCGGCAAGTGCGTCTGACAGATAATCGCCGTTCAGATTGGTTGTGGCGATCACATCGAATTCGTCAGCGCGTGTTATGGTCTGCTGTAGGGTGATATCGGCAATGGAATCCTTCATCATGAGCATTTTCTTCCATTTGCCGTCGCCGTGCGTAGGCCAGAGTTCGAGTGTTTTCTCGACTTCCTTCACGAGGCTCTCTTTTTGCGCCGGTGTCATGTTATCAAATCCGGGTTCGATTGATCGTGCATTTTCTTCGCTGGAGATGCCGGGGTCCCTCTCCTTGTTGCCGATGATCCACGACTCGCGCTGAGAGATTGTTCTGTCGCGGTACTTCGTCGTTGAAAGTTCATAACCCCAACTCTTAAAGGCACCTTCGGTGAACTTCATAATATTCCCTTTATGCACCAGTGTCACCGATTTTCTGCCGTGCTGCAGCGCATACTCGATCGCAGCTTCGACAAGGCGAATTGACCCTTCCTGCGAAACCGGTTTGATACCGATCGCCGATGTTTTCGGGAAACGTATTTTCTTCACTCCCATTTCCTGCTGAAGGAAGCCGATAACCTTTTCCGCCTCCAGGCTTTCGGCTTGCCACTCGATGCCCGCATAGATATCCTCGGTGTTCTCGCGGAAGATCACCATATCCACCAGTTCGGGGCGCTTGACCGGAGAAGGGACACCCTTTACATACCGTACGGGACGAAGGCAGACGTACAGGTCCAGCTCCTGCCGGAGCGCTACGTTCAGCGAACGGATGCCGCCCCCTATAGGCGTCGACAGCGGCCCTTTGATGCCGACCAGAAACTCGCGAAAAACATCGAGAGTCTCCTCGGGGAGCCATCCAAGTCCCTTGTTGAAGGACTTCTCGCCTGCATAGACCTCCATCCATTCGATCTTTCTCTTTCCCGCATATGCCTTATCCACGGCAGCGTCCAGAACCCGTACCGAGGCTTTCCAGATGTCCGGACCCGTGCCATCGCCTTCGATGAAGGGTATGACGGGGTTGTCGGGAACGTTGAGGATGCCGTCATGGATAGTAATCTTCATACCGCCGGACGGGATGCTTGTCTTTTCGTATGGCATTCTGTCTCCTTTAATATCATCTATTTGCTATGTCGGATTTGGACTGTATTCGGCGGGGAGTATCCTCTCCTCGCTCCGGGGGCATCAATTTTCCTTTTTCAAATTCTTGTCATTGATTTGGGGAAAGACCCTGGGGGAGGTCAGAAACATTCTTCAAAAAGCAATTGATCGGTCAATGTTTTTTCGATTCCGCATGCAACAATATCAACCGAAAGAGCTTTCCCGCATATTTTTTCTTCTACTTTGAAAATAGTATCCGTAGATCCAACAAAATCTACATTCAACGCGTTGAGTTCAAAGGGATTTTGCACAAAGTCTTCAATTTCATTGCCTTTGCAATAATATCTGGCAAGAACCATTCTGCAAAACTGCATAAAATAAAAGCATTTCCTTTCGTCACCCCTCAATCTTACGATATAAATTTTAATTTTATTAATTTCCTAGAAATAAATTTAGGCAATAAACTTATTAGATATATAGCAGCTTTTGGATAGTTTATTGAAAATGAGAAAAGATGTGAGCTTTTTTTATAAGTTTTATAATTCAGGACATTAAACTTCCTGAGAATTAATAAGCCTTTGAGAGAGAAAAGAGCTGATTTAACCCCATGATCTTTAACGCATTTTAATTTTGCGTGAAGTTCATATGAAGGTGGTAAAGAAAATACGAAATTTGCCCACCTCTCTACCCATATTTCAAAGGTTTGATTCTGCCAGCTTACTTTTTCGAGGCCTTTAATGGATATAGGCTGTACAGAAAGAGTATCAACCCAATGAATGAGAAAATCTTTACTTGCTATATACTCAAAGATAACACCAATTTGTATAAAATTTGTATTTCGATATCGTTCAAAATCAGCTTTGGCAATAACTTTAGAGTTATAAACAAGACTCGCTAAACATGTCATGTGCCAACCTAAATCTGATAGCAGTTTATTCTGATCTGAATAATCTTGATGAGGCACGTCACATACTCTTCCTAGTACATTAAAGACAATGGCATCATACTCTTTATTTTGAACTGTTATAAGGTCATAAAAATAGCTGAGCAAATCAGACGATATTTGATAGGTATCGCCTAAAAGCCAGACATAATCAGTTCTTGGATATTTAAGGGCGCGTTCGAAATTCTTATCGGGCCCTATATTTGTTTCGGTACAATGGTACTGAATAAGCGGGTACTCTTCAATTCTTTTCTTTACGACCTCTGCCGTTGCATCGGATGATGCGTTATCAAAGACAAATATTTGAATATTATATGCTTTTGCTAAAGGGATATGAACTTGAAGACAATGGTCAAGAAACTCAGATCGATTATAGGTGGGAATAACTATAGAAAGATGATGATCGGCTTGATTCACATTGAACCCTTGAACTGAGAATATTTCGAATGATTTTTATCGCACATGGTAACATACTCTTCTATTCAATAAATTGGCCGCCTTTCTTCCCTGTAAGGTAGAAAGACATTGCATCCGAATGACGCTCAAAACTGCGTATACATATTCTCTTGAAATATCAATTAATTATGTGCACCATGACAGCACAAAATCAGGTCATTTTGTCTCAATTACAGGGTACAGGGAGTTTTAAAAAACTTGGTATACTCTTCAAGACTTGCCGCCAGTTCGCTTTCAGCAAAATCGACAACTTTCACAAACGTATGATCATCTTTCATGAGGACAATTACCAGACCTTCTCCCACTCTTTTCTTGTCCTGTTTCATGGCCTTAAGGATTCCGTCGTATTTGATATTCTCGGGATCGACCGAGCTTACGAGCAGTTTAGCAAAAAGTTGGTTGTTGAGGAAATCGCACTTCTCAGCCGAGAGAAGTTCGCGGCTTTTCGCGACAAGGTTCGCGAACATCATGCCAAGTACAACTGCAGTTCCATGTGGTATTGAATAATTACTCGTTGATTCAAGCGCATGGCCGAAGCAATGGCCAAAATTAAGAAGATTTCGTCTTCCGGCATCAAATTCATCACCTTCCATATAATTTTGTTTCACCTGAAGAGAGCTAAATATAGCATTTTCCAGCGAATCAAGGTTTCTCTCCAACAGTAATGGAAGCTGTTCAATCATATGTGATGTCATTTGCTCGCCACCCATTACATGAAGCTTTGCGACCTCTCCGAGCCCGCTTAGATAGTCCCTTATTTCCAAGCTTTTTAAAAACGGAGGATAAATAAGTATTTGTGAAGGAGGATAAAATGTACCGGCAAGGTTCTTGAATCCCCTGAAATTCAATGAAGTTTTGCTCCCTATGCAGCTATCTGCCTGAGCGAGTAACGTTGTGGGGACAAACACCCAATTTATACCGCGATAGAGGGTGCAAGCGGTAAATCCCGTTACATCCTGAACTATTCCCCCTCCGATCGAAATCAGAGTCATATTCTTTTTTGCGGAACGCTCCATGAATTTTTCATAAAGCTCTTCAACACTTCTTAGGCATTTTCGATCTTCACTGACAGGGAAAATGATCAAGTCTGCCCTCGGTATATCTCTGAAACAGGTACCAGCGTATATCCGCCATACATTGCTATCAATGACATACACACAGTTTTCGTGTCTTTGCAGGGCAACCATGAAACCATTATCATCCAAAAAATGGGCTTCATATTCACGCAACTTGGACTGCAGTTTGATTACATGCAAGTAAAACCTCCATCCACCACTATGGTCTGACCGGTAATGTAGGTGTTCCTGTCTGAACAAAGAAAAGAGACTACTTCCGCTATTTCCTCAGGTTCCGCGAGTCGTCCCATGGGGATGGTCGTCCGTATCTTGTCCAGTTCCGCATCGGAGTTGTTCTGCATGGTCAACTCTGTCATGACATATCCGGGAGCAACGCTGTTGACGAGGATATTAAATGGCGCCAATTCAATTGCCAGAGTTTTTGTCATACCGATAAGGCCTGCTTTGGTCGTTGTATACAGCAGACGTCGTTCTTTGGAGACAATCCCGAAAATCGAACTGATGTTGACAATTCTGCCCTGACCCGCGGCTTTCATGCAAGACGCTAGACCCTGCACCAAGCGCATTGGCGCAGAGAGGTTTACCTGGATCATTGCCTGCGCATTATCGAGCGATATCTCAGGTATCCCGGCCAGATAATTTATTCCGGCGTTGTTTATAAGGATATCGATGGGATGTTGCAATGAAGCCAGAAAAGAATCGATGGAATCGTTGTAAAGCAAATTTAACTCATCCCGACGCGGCGCAAGGACGGCAATACCTTCCTTTTCGAATTTTTCCCTGATGGCAGCTCCGATGCCGCGAGAGGCTCCGGTTACAAGGGCGGTCCTGGCCATTATTCGTACATGCCTCCGGCTTCCTTTATCAGTTTGTCGTAACGGTTTTCGAGCATTTGAATGCGGTGCATATCTTCTTCGAAAATCATCTGATAATAGTCTCGCTTGTTTTTAAGCCACATCAATTCAAATCCGACTGCTTTCAGAATACCCTTTTCATAATCATTATTCAGCGCATCGGGACATTTGAAAATAATTTTCCTCGTTTCATAACGGTCGACATATCCTTCAGGAAGTTGTTTTATGAACGGCACCGTTTCCTTGGAAACACCACCACCGACGACACATTCCATGTTTCTCGATTTCGCTTTACTGAAAATATCCCGTGCGATTCCTAGAATTTCCGGTGAATTCACATATTCCCGCGTCTTCCCAATCGAACCGGTCAGATCTACCCTGCCCAAGACAATTCCGTCAAGGTCATGTATTTCTTCCAGTTCAAGCATGCGATCAAAATTCCTGTATGCATCAATTGTTTCAAGATTTATCAGAAACTTGACTTGATTGCGTTCTTCAGCGGGAAAAGCCAGCTTTACCGCACCAAGGTACTTTTTCAAGGCGTATGGTGTTTCAACCATGGGTCCGACGATGTGAGTTACTCCTATAACTCTTGCCTGATACATGTCCAAAATGGCTTCACACCCTCCCACCTTGACCGTAAGGTCCAATCCTGCTTTAGAAACAACTTCTTTCAGTCTCATGGCTTCTTCCAAACGGGTCCCTTCCGCTTCGAATTCAGCCTTGACTCCGATTACATGATAGTTCTCACGCAAGTCAATCAATGCGTCAATCATCCTCATTTCAAGATCATTCATCCTATAGCCTCCGTCATTAACGTTCTTTCAGTTTACCTTCTTCATATCACAAGTCATCCCTTTTCACCTTGCTGCCATTCCTCTACCAGCATATTTTCCTTGAATTCCTCCCTGTCAAGAAAAGGATACATGTCTTCGAGAGGTTTTGACACAATGCGGCCATCAGGTTTGCGTTCGGAGGAAAGTTTCGGTTCAAATTTATAGTCGGCTGAAAGTCTCACATCACAAACAACAGGCCCCGGTTTGTCGAGAATTCGACCGATTTTTCCCTTGAGATCGTGGTGACTATCGATGATTTCTGTTGCAAGACCATATGCCTGCGCGATCTTTACAGTGTCGGGAAAACTCACACCGCTATGGGAATCACAACCCACGTAACGGGCATCGAAAAAAGCATCTTGTGTTTGTCTGATTGAAACGTAACCATTATTATTTAGTACAAAAAGTTTAATCGGCAATTGATGATACGCAACGGTCTGCAACTCCTGGATATTCATTTGCAGGCTGCCGTCCCCGGCAAGGCATACGACATCCTTTTTATCGTTTGCGAAACAGGCACCTATAGCCGCAGGCAAATCGTAACCCATAGAAGCACATCCTGAATTCCAGAAAATTCGCTGGTTTTCCTTTACCTTGCCCGCCTGGAACAGGACTACGCATGCCGAACCGTTGCCGGCAACCATCACTGCATCATGTTTAAGAAGTGCTGTTAACTCCTCTATGAAATAATATGGGTTAACCTTATCTCGCGGCACCCTGTGCGCCGAGGTAACAGCGGGATAACGCTCCTTACGAGCATGACACCACTCGAGCCATCCTTTCCATTCCGGAAAGTATTCGGCCTCTGTCTGCAGCTTCATTTCCTCGAGAAAGAGACCCGCATCGGACAGGATTGCCAGATCAGGCCTGACAGTCGGCTTATTCAATTCCGCTGCATCAATATCTACAATTATCCGGGTGGCAGCCCGTGCATAGGCACTCCAATTATAGCTGATCTGCCTGATATTGTTCCGTGATCCCACTGAAAGGAGCAGATCTGCGTTCTGGAGTGCAAAATTTCCAGCCCGGTTACCTATTGTACCTATTCTGCCGATGAATAATGGATGCTCTGTTGGTATCAGATCGTAACCGCAAAAAGTCGAAACAACCGGAATCCTCATCTTCTCAACGGTTTCAAGAAAAAGCCCCTGAGCCCCGGACAGTCGGATGCCCTGGCCAGCCAGAATCACGGGCCTCTCGGCTTTCCTGAGCAATTGCATCACCTCGGAAACCTCGTCTTTCAATTCCGTACCCGCAGATGGGATCAGATCTTGTCCCGGATCGTATCCCTGCAATGAACTTTCATCAACCAGCGCCCCCTGAACATCCAGGGGTACATCAAGCCAGACCGGGCCGGGGCGTCCGTGCGTAGCCAGGTAAAGAGATTTCTCAAGCAGATGACGTATCTCTTTTGGTTCATTCACCATGGTGGCAAATTTAGTCACCGGGCGCACTATATCGACAATGTTGATTTCCTGGTCCCCCAACTGACGCAAACCAAGATCCCTGCACCGCTCTATCGTGGTTTCCCGTTTGACCTGGCCGGATATGTAAAGCGCCGGAACTGAATCGAGCCATTGGCCGATTACTCCCGTAAGAGTATTCGTTCCACCGGGACCACTGGTAACAACAACTACCCCGATTTTCCCGGAAGTACGTGCATATCCCTCGGCCCCTATAGCCGATGCCTGTTCATGGTGATTACAGATGAATTCAATTTCCCCGCATTTGCCGACCGAATCGTTCAAATGCATGGCCCCTCCGCCGGTGATCATAAATACATGTCTAACACCGTATTCGACGAGTCTCTTGACTATGTAATCGGATATCTTAATCATATCTCATTCTCCAAAACCTTGGATGTGACGGCAAACATGTCCGCACATAAATCGTTAGGATGTCAAAGGCAAATGATGTTTACCACTTGTCTCGTTTATGCCACCGAATTGTGCGACTAAGCGCTTCTTCCAGATCAACCCTCACTTTCAATGACAATTCAACTTGAGCCCTTTCTGTTGCAGGTACATATCTCGGAACCGGGACCCCTTCAACTACTTTCTCCGCTATTCGAACTGGCAAGGACGGTTGAAAACAGCGTGAAACTGTTTCGGCCAAATCCGAGATATTGATACTCCGTTCTGATCCAACGTTATAAGGCCTGCAAGTCATCCCTCGAAAGAGAATTGTCCAAAGCCATGTAGATAAATCCGCCGCATAAAGGTATGAGCGATATGGAACACCGTTTCCGAGTACCTGAATCGATCTCCCCAGCAAACCGTCGCGAACAAAATTACCGATAGCAAAATGGGTGTCCAAAGGCAGATAGGGACCTATGAAAGCAAAACAACGTGCAATTTTTGCCTCTATCCCGAATTTTTCGGAGTAAATAGAACATAACAACTCGGCAATTCTCTTGCCCTCACCATACGCGGAAGAAGAACATAGGGGCTCCGGGGCTCCGTTGTAGTCTTCGTGTATATGAGTAATTTCGGGCCTCTGTTTACCATATACCGCACCCGAACTCGTGAGCAGGAAGGACGGCGTGCCGCATTGGCGGGCAAATTCCAAAGTCCGCCGGGTTCCTTCAACAATGGTATCCAACATGAGCAATGGGTTTTCAGCATTCAGTTTTGCGCTTGCTTCTGTCGCAGCATGAATTATATGGGAGAAGGAACCGCTTGGGAATTCGAACGTACGTATATCACCTCGGTGAAAACGGAATGACTTGCTTACGGCAAGGTGCGGTGCTTTGGCAAAGAATGCCTCCGGATTCCTTGTCAATACGTGGGCGCGAGCGTTCAGGCCGAGTTTTTCGTTTGCCCAGGCAAAACTCTCCAACATCCAGGTACCAATAAAGCCCGTACCCCCTGTAATGAAAATCCGCCCACCACGAATATCATTCCATAAGTGTTCAGTATTTTCGAGAATTTGGTCTAAATCCTGATGTAGGTGATTCACCATGACAAATCCTCAGTCGATAATGTCAGTTCTTACTTACTAAATTTTGTGCAGAAGTCATGTATCTGAGAAGAGATGAAATCCAGCATTTCCGTCGTCATTCCCGGATATACACCGACCCAGAAAGTGTCACGCATGATCCTGTCTGTGTTTATCAATTCACCGGCGACTCGGTATCCTTCACCTGACCGGCGCATCTCGTCGAAACAGGGGTGTTTGATAAGATTCCCGGCGAAAAGCATCCTGGTCTGGATGCCTTTCGCTTCAAGATGGGTAACAATTTGCTCTCTGGTAAAACCGGCACGTTCGCTGATTGTCAGGAGAAAACCGAACCATGACGGATCAGTATTCACTGCAGGTTCTGGAAGTATGAAAAAGTCCGCCAGATCATCCATTCCGTCACGCAGCAATTTCCAGTTGCTCTTGCGCGCCTCAATAAATCCGGGAAGTTTTTCCAGTTGTGCGCAACCGATTGCCGCCTGCATATCCGTGACCTTCAGATTGTAGCCGAAATGTGAATAGACATATTTGTGGTCGTAACCGTACGGTAGTTCGCCAAACCGTTGTGTGAAACGATCTCCGCAAGTATTGTCACGACCAGACGCGCACCAGCAATCCCTTCCCCAGTCGCGAAAAGATTCCACAAGGCGTTTCAGGGTAGTATCATTCGTATAGACGGTCCCTCCCTCTCCCATCGTCATGTGATGAGGAGGGTAGAAACTTGATGTGCCCAGATGGCCGACGGTTCCGGTATAGATCAACTCACCGTTATATGAATACCGTGATCCAAGAGCGTCACAGTTGTCTTCGATCAACCATAGACCATATCGTTCACAGAATGATTTGACGGACTGGATATCAAAGGGATTGCCCAGCGTATGGGCAATCATAACTGCTTTTGTTTTTTCTGAAACAGCCTTTTCAAGCTGAGCGCTGTCAATATTGTACGTGGGAAGTTCAATGTCCACAAAGACCGGAATCGCCCCATATTGAATAATGGGTGCCACCGTGGTAGGAAATCCTGCTGCAACAGTTATAACCTCATCTCCAGGTTTTATGCTCTTTTCGCCAAGTTTTGGAGAAGTCAGAGCCATGAAAGCGAGGAGATTCGCGGATGAGCCCGAATTGGTCAAAGAACAATGCTCGACGCCGAGAAATTTCGCAAATTTCTCCTCAAACTCCTCCGCATAACGCCCAGTGGTAAGCCAGAAATCAAGAGAAGCACTTACCAGGTTTTCGATTTCACGCCCATCAAATACCCTGCCGGCATATGGTATACGAGAGCCGGGTTTGAAAGTTTTCGGCATACCATGGACCAGTTCGTAATATTTTACGGCGGCCTCGATAACATGCCGTCTAAGTTCCAGTTCAAGTTTTGAAAAAGTTTCCACACAATCTCCGTAAGTTATGAATGTAATATGCAGATACGTCCCGTTTACATGTCTGAACAATATTCCTCTATCTGCCCAAGAGTGAAGTCTTTCATGTCTTTCCCATCTTTAAAGGCATGCGTCCATTCGATGATTTTGTCAATCGCCTTATCAAGATCCCAACGTGGACGCCAGCCAAGCTTCATTCGGGCCTTGGAACAGTCAAGCTTCAGATAATTGGCCTCATGGGGATGATTGCCTTTTTCGACAACATATTCTGCGCCGTCACCCCACCGGTCGCAAAACTCTTTAACAATCCACTCAACAGGCTTTGCATCCTCGTCAAAGGGGCCGAAATTCCATCCTTCGGCATACTGAGGTCCGGCCTCATATAAGCGTTGCGCAAGCGTCAAATACCCTGACAATGGTTCCAGGACGTGTTGCCATGGTCTGATTGACAAAGGGTTCCGGACAATAATTTTCTCTTTTTTCAGGAGCGCCCTGACACAATCGGGGATCAACCGGTCAGTGGCCCAATCACCACCACCGATCACATTTCCCGCCCTTGCCGATGCAATCCCGACATTATGTCTAGCGTAATCCGCAATGTTGAAGAAAGAACTTCGATATGCGGCAGTCACCAGTTCGGAACACGCCTTGCTGTTGGAGTATGGATCATATCCTCCGAAGGGCTCGCTCTCCCTGTACCCCCAAAACCATTCCTTGTTCTCATAACACTTGTCGGTAGTAACATTAATAAACGATTTTACACTCTTGCTAAGGCGGACGGCCTCGAGCAGATTAACAGTTCCCATAACATTTGTGGAATAAGTATCCACCGGCTCGGCGTATGAAACACGCACCAGCGGTTGCGCAGCCATATGAATGACCACCTCTGGAGCCGCCAAATCCAGGGCATCTTTCACAAGAGCCGGGTCCCGGACATCATTTATTATTGAAGTCGTTAAATCACTAATGCCGCACATTGTGAACATATTCGGGCCGTGAGGAGGTTCTAGGGCATATCCGGTGACCTTTGCCCCCAGCGCATGAAGCCAAAGACAAAGCCACGATCCTTTAAACCCTGTATGACCGGTTACGAATACCTTTTTCCCGCGCCAGAAAGCAGCTTCAATTGAGTTCAATTTGATCTGCATGCTATCACCACAATTTCCAGGGAGCACTCCCGGATTTCCAGAGATCCTCCAGATGATTCTTATCGCGAAGAGTGTCCATCGGTTGCCAGAATCCTGAGTGTTTGTATGCCACAAGTTGCTCATCTCTGGCTAGATTTTCAAGTGGCTCTTTTTCGAGGAGGGTACGGTCACCTTCAATGTAATCGAACACTTCAGGCTCCATCACGAAAAAGCCGGCGTTAATCCACGATCCATCCCCTTTTGGCTTTTCCTGGAAACCTGCTACTTGACCGTTATGATTTATATCCAGGGCGCCAAACCTCCCACCAGGTTGAGTCGACGTGATTGTCGCCAACTTTCCATGTGCCTGATGGCATTCGACCAATTTTTGTATGTTCACATTACAAACTCCATCACCGTAAGTCAGCATGAATGTTTCATCACCTATATAATGTTTAATCCGTTTAACTCTTCCACCAGTCATGGTTTCTATGCCTGTGTCGACGAGTGTCACTTTCCATGGCTCGGCGTTATGCTGATGGATAATCCTTTCATTGCTGTTTCGGAAGTCGAAGGTTATGTCAGATTCATGCAGAAAATAATGGGCAAAATATTCTTTTATACAGTATCCTTTATAGCCCAAGCATATGACAAAATCGTTGTATCCATAATAAGAATAGATTTTCATGATATGCCAAAGAATCGGCTTCTCACCTATCTCGACCATAGGTTTTGGTTTCAGATGTGATTCTTCACTGATTCGTGTCCCGAATCCACCAGCAAGTATAACAGTTTTCATAATATGACACCTGCCTATAAAATTAATTTTGATACTCTATCTTATCAGCCCATCAATTATAAAATGCCATCAAATCATCTTTGTGGTAAATTTGAATTAAGCTAACCATTATCAATTTCAGCCTCTGTCAAACTAATTATAAGATAGACGTCTCTGTGATATATCTTGAAATTGTGAGGTTGTTTGATAAATTTGATTGCTCTTCCGGAAAAATATTGTCCCGTTGATACAGTAAAAAGACTCATCTCAATTTTAAACTATTTGATCAGACATTTTTTTGTAATATTGTTATTGCGCTTCTATCATTTTATGAATCGCTAAAATAATAATAGGGGTAAATTTCAACCGCAGCAGTTCAAAACATACACCTGATGATTATCAAAGTGCTTATAATAGCACACTAATTACAATACAATCAAGATTTCTTATCCTGCAAGGTTCCAGTTCAGGCGTTCAAACAGGAGCAAGAACATGGCCAATCACACATAAGATCAACAAATCGCTTTTAATCCCCGACCGGATATTAGCGAAGGATATAGTCAACGACTACAACAGATAGGAGCGACCTATACTGATGAGCAAATGAAAAGTTGTAGCATGATGGTATTTACCTGGCCGCTAACCATCTAAAAAGAAATAACCATACCAAAAGATGACTGACAAATAAATACTATCTTTTCACACCCTCCCTGATCCTTCCAATATCATTTCAGTTTTTATACCTATATTAGAAAACTTATTTGTTATCTAATATATTTTTATTCAGTTTTTTCTTTCATATGCTGTTATTATTTTTGCTTTTTCTATTGGTACATAATGTTCTTTTATGACGTTATAAATTTTTTTAAGCATATACAACCTTTGATATCTCAACAAAGATTCCTTATGAAAAACACCTAGTAACGACCATTTACTTACTATATCTATTTCATATGATCTGTCTATATCAGTATCAACAAATAGTATCCTCGGCTTATTATTTTCGATAATTTTGATACATTCATCGATTTCTTTATTAGTAATTAAGTACCATGAAACATCGAAATATGGCATTGCACTGTATTTTCCAGCAAGGAATGGGAGAAAACTGTCATATTTTGAAATTATAAATATATTATTCTTGTCAGAATATTTTTGAATTAACTTGATTGAATCTAAGAAATACTCCGGATTCATTGTTGATATGAATTTTGCAGTGGGCAAATCCCATTCATAAGTAATATGTGATTTGAATATATTATCGAATACATTTTTTTGTTTAAAAAAACTAAACACACTTGGGACATATACTAAAAGAGATATTGTCAATATACCGGCATAGAGGTATTGCCGTTTTCTTTGCAGAATATTGTGGTTCTCAACAACCAACTTTATCAATAATATAATAGAAAACACAAATAATGGTGAAAATACGATAAAATGGTTTATGTCTGATCCCCAGACATAATATAACAAAAGGCCTTGGGAATACATTATAAGGAACGTACAAATGTATTTCAGCAGATTTTCATTCTTATATTGCTTTATCAGTATTATATAGTATGAGCCTATTGCTGCAAATATTATCGGCATTATATAACCAGCCATGTCAAATCCCAAAAGTCCAGCCTTAAAATAACCAGTCATATATTGAGCACCCACTTTGCTGTATTTCATAGTGAATATTCCTAAAGAGGCACCCACAGACATTATAAGCATTTCATAATATGATTTATTTTTCCAATCGAGAATATTCTTCATGGCTAGAGCAATTACCAATGAAATCAAGGTAAACATACCAACATGGTTGTTATTTAAGATACCTAATAATGCTGCGACCAAGGAGAAAGCAAGAAAACATTTGTTACGTTTTTTATCTTTGTCTTTAAGATACAAATACAGAAAATAAATTACAAAGATATCAAAGAAATGCCTGATTGGATTCATGCCAGGTGCAATATAAAAAAATGGATAACTTACTTTATTTAAACCTGCAGTCAGTAATATTGTCACTGGAAGCACGTAGTTAATTTGCCTGAATATCAGGAACATTAATGCAATGAATAGCACGTAATATATGTAATAGAAAGAAAACAACAACTTGGAGTAGTTATGGTAATTAATACCGCCCAATTTGTTAAGAATTGATTTCAAAAATACAGTGTTTAACCATCCATATTGCATATATATTTGACTCACATCTCTTCCCAAATTCATTTCATTTATCGGGCCTATCACATGATTATGATGATGTATCCAAAATCTGTTTAAGACTTGACATTGTAATTCTGTAAAATTATTTTTTATGAACTCCGTCTGCTCCTTCGTATCGGATGTGCTTTTGTATTTATATTTATTGTCCATCATATACAACTGACGCAAACGATCTCTATACTCATTTGCATTCATATTTTCAATTATTTCATCTATTGGCCCTATCAAGCTTAAAACATTACTGTCATGATAAATCTGATCCCCCAACTGCAATATATTTTCATTATTATTCGCAAAAGGGTTTAATGAGAAATCATTGGTCGGCATATTTTTACTTTCGACGTCATATTTTATATTCCTTCCTATCAATTTATTTTTAATTATGTAATTATTGTTATCGATTACTTTATTATGTACGATGGTCTTTTCTGGGATATCCCAAAATTCGTTCATGATTTTAAGATCTTGAAATACAAATGGATATATAATGTAAAACAGGTTTATTGTGACCAAAGATAGCAGTATAAATGATATTTTTGTCTGAGTTATAAAAGTAATTATTTTTTCAAAGATTATATTGATTTTTTTGATATTGACAGCAAAAGGTATTATAAAAATTATCCCCCATATCATTGCTCTTGGGATGATGTTATGAAAACCAGGTCTAAGGTTCAACGACAATAATATATTCGATATAAGACTGATTAATAATATTATAATAATATTATTGATAGAATAAATATTATCATTAAGCTTATACGTTATGATTTTTTTATTGTTTGTCATAACATAATATAATATGTAATATACTGCAACACCCACAACACATAGAATATAGTGTGTTATTTCTCTAGATTTTTCTGGATACCAGAAATTGACCACCCATCTATTCAGAGAGTCTATCTGAGATACATCGGTTAAAGTCATTGACACCATATATAAAATAGATATAATTCCGATTGAAAATATTATAAAATATAATGCAATAAATATTTGTGTCAGGTATTGCTTGATGCCATTATTTTTTTGACCAATCATTGAATACTCCAAAGACAATTTTACAAGGATTTAATTGATAAAATTTCGTATCCTTATTGACAGATAATTTACTCGGGTTCTACAGGACCGAACTTGCCAAATCGCTAAAGGAACAAGGCGATAAACGCCTTTGACTTGTTACATACTCTCCTTGCTGCAAGCATATTTAATTCCATGCTATTTATTAAAGTAGTATATTTGATATCGGAATGACTTCCATGAATTTTGGATGAGACGCAAAAATGCCTGGCTGCAGAAAGGATCTTCTCTCAGAGGCAAAAAGGCTTATCCAGGTATTAGTGCGATTACGCCTGGAGCGCGGGTTATTGGAAGTGCTGCGGGCTGACAACATACGAGGGTTCTGAATTTTTGAGATGCGACATTGCTGCATGGGCCGAGGCAGATTGAATGGCCATCCAAAATGTCCAGACGAGAGAACCAAACCAGAACAATTACTACAGGCGTTTCAACCGTACTTGATGGCAGGAGGCGCAGTATCATTACCTTTTCCAAAATTTGAAAAGAATTCGGGAAACAACTTATTGCTTGCTTCGCTACCACAACAAAATACTGCTACATGATTTTTCAGCGATTTGCCTTGTTCGGAGTCCTCAGCCCAGACTATAGAAACTCTGCTTTTCAACACTCATTTTCACAGGCGGATTGAAGTTACTTCTCCTTTAATGCACTGAACGCGTCAATCAAAATTGATTCTTTCTTTTTCAATTACCAGCGGCCTTTTGAGCACCTGTGTGTGTATCGAACCCACGTATTCACCAATTATCCCTATGAAAAAAAGCTGAACTGCTGAACAAAAAAACAGGCCGATTGTCAATGGGGCAATCCCAATGTCAAAGGTGTTCCAGAACAGCAGTTTGGCAACGAAGTACCCGAGCGCTACCAGCAGGCTGATTCCGGAAACGCAGAAGCCGAGCATAGTTGCAAGACGAAGGGGAACTTTCGAGTGGTTCGTAATACCCAGCATTGCCATGTCATAAAGGGTGTAGAAATTGTTCTTTGTGATCCCTCTCTTTCTCACAGGTTGCGTATACTCGATCTTGGCGCTTTCAAAACCGATATCGGATATGAGCCCCCTGAAGTATGGATACGGGTCCTTGACACTCCGTAATATCTCTATGATCTGCTTATCGTAAAGGCCGAAACCGGTGTTGTTTTTTGTCAGTTCTATTTCGGAAAGCCTGCTGATAAACTCGTAATACATCTTCCTGACAATAAACATTGTCATTGTTTCTTTGCTCTGAGTTTTTACTCCCAGCACTATTTTATAACCCTGCTCCCATTTCTCGATAAAGTCCGCGATCATCTCGGGAGGATCCTGCAGATCGGAGACCAACAGTATTACAGCGTCCCCACTTGCCTGAAGCAGGCCGTGAAATGGAGACCTGATATGACCAAAGTTCCTGCTGTTGACAATAATTTTCACATTTCTGTCTGCTTCGGCCAACCTTTTCAAAATTGAAACTGTATTGTCTGTTGAAGCGTTATCAATAAAAACATGCTCATATTGATATGCAGAGAGTCCGGCAAATACTTCCCTGACCTGACGGTAAACCTCCTCCACATTGTCCTGCTCGTTATAGCAAGGTGATACTATACTGACAAGCCTCATATAGCCTTTTTCTCCCTGAAGACAAAAGAATTGTGAAGCAAAAATGATATAAGAGCTATCGGAAATAACAGCAAGAAGCCAGCTAGATACATATTGAAGTTATTTTCCTTAAATATATGCAATAAACCGACATTCAGACAATAGGTAATAACATAGACCGTAACAAATTTGATTAACAAAGAATTATTTTTATTTTTAAATACCAGTAGTCCAATTGTTTTAAAATTAAATATAATTCCTATCACTGTAGACAATAAGACTGACAGTGAATAATGCATGCCCAAAAAAATAAATAACGCAAACAAGGAATATCCAAACAAGGTATTCAGCATGCCAACAAATATATATTTAGTGAATTTATTCATATCTTGATCTTGTTGCCAATATATTCATATCAGCGAATTTTCTATACCGTAGAAAAGCCGGGAGTAAAATATATACATTTCAGATAATCCGATAGCCTCTGTTGCCTTACATGCTATACAAGACATTCACAATTTATCACTTCCATATCCTTGTTCATAACGAAGTGTTGAATATGATAAGACAGCTATTTTCCAAGACAACTAATCCAATTTAATAAACTTCTCTATATACTCTCTTTTTTCAATAAAATCAATGTTACATTTTGTCACACTATCAGGCGATAACAGCATATAACATGATGAAAGATACCTGACAATTGGAGATTAAAAAAGTAGACATATCGCCCTTAAACCCATAAGTAAAACCGAGATTGTCAAAGAGCAAACAACATAAGCAAGGGGGCAGTCCGTCCTCAACCCGGCAAAAAGTCCCATCTGAGAGCGAAATAGTGCTTCGATTTTTGCAGTTTTAACAAAACCAAGGTAGTGCTCGCATCCCCAGAGGGGGCCCAGTTTAAAAACTGCCCCGAATGCCGTTGGCAGAAGTACGTCAGCTACAGGTTTGCGGATTCGGGTTAAACAATTTTGCGATAATGTTGACAGACAATATCTTTTCAGTTCGTGAACGGGATAAGGAGGTTGTTTGGCAATAACTATCTCTTTGCCCTTGGTATTATTCAAAGCGCTCTTTTAACAGAAATAGCCATCTTTTCCTGCTTATACTTGCGTTTTGCACGCTTCAGCAAAACATTCTTCACCTGAACCAGGTAATATAACGCTAAATATTAATGCAATATTCTGGAGCATCATAGGAAGCAACTCATTATTAATACGTGATGATACATTACCATATGTCCATGAGGTAACCATTATATCAAGGCTATGAAGCGCAACATGTTCGTGATTAATTG
>JAGFXO010000034.1 GCA_017861285.1 Geobacteraceae bacterium
GAGTTTTACTGCAGTGATTGTCATACTATTTTCAATTTCCTTTCACGCCGCGTGAATACGGATAAGCGTCCCGACTGCCCGCGGTGTGGCCGATCGCAGCTGGAGCGTCAGGTTTCGCAATTTGCTTTTTCCCGGGGAAGGAACGAGGAGCCGGTGGAGGGCATGCCGGACCTGGATGAGGCGAGGATGGAACAGGCAATCCAGGCCATGGCAGGAGAAATGGAAGGGCTCGACGAAAACGATCCGCGACAGATGGCCCGTTTCATGCGAAAGCTGACGGAAGCTACCGGAATGGACCTCGGAACTGGAATGGAAGAGGCAATGCGGCGCCTTGAGTCGGGTGAGGACCCCGAAAAAATCGAAGAAGAGATGGGGGATCTGTTCGATGGCGAAAATCCGTTCAGCCGCGAGGGGATGAGGGGGCTGAAAAGGAAGTTTACTCCTCCTTCTCACGATGATACCCTGTATACTCTTTGACCGGCCCCAGCCGGGCAGTCCGTGCATGAAAGGTTTCCATGGACAACTATATCGCACACATCTTTATACTCAATATTGTCCTCGTGCTTTTTGACGTGTCGATCGGATACCATCTGGCTCCGCTGCTGTGCCGCGGCACTGAGGATGGCGATGATGGACAGAGAACGTTGCACGGTATGAGAAGGTTCCTGTCGGGAGTCGTTGCCCTCTACACGCTGTTGAACTGCATTGCTTATTCCAAGGGGAGTCCTGTTTTTCTGATTCTCGTAACCGGCATAATCATGATCGATATGGCAGGCCAGTTGATGGTTCGCCGTCATCTGAGGAAAGATCGATGAATCCACACTCGAGAAAACGTCTGTCCTGATAGAGAAAGAAAGAGATGGAAAAGATTTTCACGAAACAGTACCTGGTCAGGTATTATGAAGCGGACTTCAGGGGGACATTGAGCCCTGTAACCATGCTCGATTATTTTCAGGATGCGGCATCGGGGCATTCGCTCAGACTAGGCCATTCGGTGATGGATTTGCAGAAAAAGAATATGACCTGGGTCCTCTCCCGCTACCATGTCCGGATGCTACGCTGTCCGGGAGTTGGGGAAACACTGCAGGTGCGCACCTGGCGTTCGGCTGTCGAGGGTATTTTCGCGCTGCGGGAATTCGAGTTGACTGACGAAATGGATAACATCCTGGCGCTGGCGACGAGCTCGTGGGTTATCGTCAACATGGATACGAAACGTCCCGTGAAGATTGAGTCGGTTTTTGCGGAACTGCCTGTCCATGACACCAGGGCGTTGACTGATGATTTCAGGACGCTGGAGAAATCAGGGGAATGGGCAGAGGAAAAGTCGTTCCGGGTGCGAATGGGAGACCTTGACATGAATCGTCATGTCAATCATACCGTATACGTTGAATGGGCTCTGGAGAGCATGCCGGGTGACGTACTTCAGAACTGCAGGCTTTCCGAAATCGAGATTTCATACCGTGGGGAGGCATTCCATGGAGATACTGTACTTGCGAGGACTGACAGGTTGGGGAATTATGACCCCCCTTCATTCCTGCACCAGATAACAAATGCTTGGGACGGCAGGGAATTGACCCGTTTGAAAACGATATGGCAACGGTGTGAATAAAGGTAGCGAGAGATGGAAAAGTGGCGAAAAAGTCTGCACGACAGCATAACGAGCCCTGAGGAACTGGGAGAGCGCCTCGGTATTGACGTTTCAGCGTTCGGTGCAGTGGCAGAGCGCTATCCGATGAGGATTACACCCTATTACCTGGGGTTGATAGAACAACCGGGCGACCCCATATGGCTGCAATGTGTCCCTGATTCCCGTGAACTTGCCGTTGACTGCCTAGTTCCCGACCCGCTTGACGAAGAACGGCTCAGCCCCGTTGCGGGAGTCATCCACCGGTATCCCGACCGTGTCGTCTTTCTCGTTTCATCCGAGTGTGCCGTATACTGCCGGTTCTGCATGCGAAAACGCCATGTAGGCTGTGCGCATGGCGTCATGGCGGAAGGGGCGCATGATGCAGCCCTGAGTTATGTAGCTGATACTCCGGCGGTTCGGGATGTCATTTTGTCCGGAGGAGATCCCCTGCTTCTTGACGATGGCGATTTGGAAGAGATCCTGGGCCGGCTTCGCGCCATCCCCCATGTGGAGATGATCAGGATCGGTACCCGGGTGCCGGTAACCCTTCCGGAGCGCATTACACAGCGCCTGTGCCGGATGCTGAAGCGCTATCATCCCCTCTATGTGAATACCCATTTCAACCATCCGCGGGAGATAACTCCCCGTTCGAGAGAGGTCTGCTCGCGCCTGGCGGATGCCGGTATCCCTCTGGGCAATCAGACGGTGTTGCTGAAAGGGGTAAATGACGATCCCGATACCATGAAGCGACTAATGCAGATGCTCCTGGCCATCAGGGTTCGCCCCTATTACATCCATCAGATGGATCTTGTGCAGGGTACGGGACACTTCCGCACAAGTGTAGCGACGGGAACCGCAATAATGGAGGGATTGCGCGGACATACCTCGGGAATGGCAACCCCTTATTACGTCATCGATGCCCCTGGGGGCAAAGGGAAAATTCCTGTCCTCCCTGAGTGTGTGGCCGATCGGGGGGAAACACTACTGTTACGCAATTACAGGGGAGAGCTGATTGAATACCGGGACATTGACGACTAGGTGTGTCAGAGTTCCTCGGGGGTAAAGGAAACCACCTCGTCAATCGTTTCTGCATCGGTGAGGAGCATGATCAGCCGGTCAATCCCGAGGGCAATACCGGCCGCCGGTGGCATCGAGGACAGTTCGACAAGAAATTTTTCCGGGACGGGGTAGGGGGATTTTCCCATTGAACGCCTGAATGATTCTTCATGGTGAAAACGCAGGCGCTGTTCTACGGGATCGGTCAATTCCGTGAATGCGTTGGCCAGTTCCAGTCCCCCGGCGTACAATTCGAAACGCTCCGCGACGGTGGGATCATCCTCCCGGAGACGGGCGAGAGCCCCCCTCTCGGCAGGGTAATCGAGTAAGAACGTTGGTCGGGAAATTCCCAGCCGCGGTTCGATATCGGTTACCATGACCTCGTCAAAGCAATCTCCTTCCAGCGCTTCCTCCATGGAAACCGCAGCATACCGGGTAAACGCCTCCTGCACGGTAATCCTTTCCCATGGCAAGGCCAGATTGATTGAGCAGCCTCGAAAACAAATCGTTCCCCCGTGTCCTGCCAGCGGCGCGATGCCCGTCAGCAGCGACTCGCATTCATCCATGAGATCGCGGTAGTCAGAGCCGGAGCGATACCATTCAAGCATTGTAAACTCGGGAAGATGGAGGTTCCCCCGCTCACCTTCCCGCCAGCAGGGGCATATCTGGAAGATCCTTTCGAAACCCGACGCAAGAAGGCGCTTCATGCACAGTTCCGGGGAGGTATGCAGGAACCATGTTCCCGAGGGTATCGCATCGATATGGGATTCGGGGGCGGGGGCGGGAATACGCAGGGGCGTGTCCATCTCGAGGTACTCCCGGTTTGCAAAAAAATTCCGTATTCCCCTGATAATTGAAGCCCTGACGGAGAGTCGCCGCCGGCGCTCCGCCGAAAGCCGGTTGGCAACCACGGACTAGCCTTTGACCCTGGTGGAATAGTCGCCGGTACGGGTGTCGATGGTTATCAGTTCGCCTTCCTCGATGAATGGGGGAACGCGCAGGACATAACCGGTCTCGACAGTCGCCGGCTTGGAATCGCTTCCGGTCGTATCGCCCTTTACCCATGGGTCCGTCTGGATTACGCGAAGATTTACGAAATTGGGAACATTGACGCCGATCGGTTTTTCGCCGAACATCAGCACATCGACCATCAGGTTGTCGATGAGAAAATACCTGGTGTCACCGAGAAGGTCTTCGCTGATGGCTATCTGCTCGTATGTCTCGTTGTCCATGAAACAGTAGTTATTGTCCTCTTTATACAGGTACTGCATGGTCCTCTCCTCGAGGCGGGCGGGTTCGAAGGTTTCACCGGAGCGGTAGGTCCGGTCGAGAATCGTTCCATTGATCATGTTGCGCATCTTGGTGCGGTAGAGGGCCTGGCCTTTGCCGGGTTTGGAGAATTCGAACGCGATGACGATGTATGGTTCCCCGTCAAGGGTGAGTTTTAATCCCTTTCTCAAATCAGAAACAGTGTACATAGATAAAAGTTTTCCTTTCAGCGGTATTTTGAAAACTGCTAAATTTACCCCAAATAAATCAATTTGTTAAGAAAAAAATCGTATCTGCCGAAGGAATCTACGCTGAATGGCTTATACTTACATCATGCGGTACACCAGGATAAGAAAGTTCAGGGAACGACAATGAAAAAGCGCGGCACACAAATCGGTATGCTGATTGTATTTGTCCTGCTCGTTTCTCTGATGCTCTGGTACTATTCGGCAACGACCTCATGCAGTGCGCGAGCACTCAAACTTGAAGAAATCCGTCTTCCATCCGGTTTTCAGATCGAGGTGTATGCGGGCAATGTCCCGGGTGCCCGCTCGCTGGCGCTCGGAAGCAGGGGTACGGTTTTTGTCGGCACGCGCGATGAGGGGAAGGTCTATGCCTTGCCGGAGTTGAAAGGAACGCACCGTGCGGGTAAGGTCGTTACGATTGCCTCTGGACTGAACATGCCGAACGGCGTCTCCTTCCGCGACGGGTCGCTCTATGTCGCTGAAGTACACCGCATACTTCGATACGACAGGATCGAGGAAAACCTCAATGAACCGCCAACCCCGGTTGCGATACATGAAAGTTTCCCCACGGATCGCCATCACGGCTGGAAATTCATCCGCTTCGGTCCCGATGGCATGCTGTATATCCCGGTCGGTGTTCCCTGCAATATCTGCCGTCCGGAAGACCCCCGCTACGGAACGATCATGCGCATGAAGAAAGATGGAGCCGGGCTGGAAATATTTGCGCTTGGGGTGCGCAATTCGGTCGGATTCGATTGGGACCCGGTAACGGGAGAATTGTGGTTCACCGACAACGGTCGGGACTGGCTTGGGAACGATCTTCCTCCCGATGAGTTGAATCATGCGCCCGTGTCGGGAATGGATTTCGGTTTTCCCTTCTGTTATGGCACGAATATTCCGGACCCGACGTACAGTTCTGTGAACAGGTGCGCAAAAGCGATTCCTCCGGCAATGAATCTAGGAGCCCATGTGGCTCCCCTCGGCATGCGTTTTTATACTGGAAAGTCTTTCCCGAAGGCATATCATGGTCAGATTTTCATTGCCGAGCATGGTTCGTGGAACCGCACGACACCCATAGGGTACAGGATTACCTTTGTGCGTCTCAAAAATCGTCGTGCTGCGGGCTATGAGGTTTTTGCCGATGGGTGGCTGCAAAAAAACCGCGCATGGGGAAGGCCTGTTGACCTTCTTGTCATGCCCGACGGCGCCATGCTCGTTTCCGATGACAGGGCAGGCGCCATCTATCGAATCAGCTATAAGGAGCGGTAAACGGGCGGTCAGCCGGCAAAATCACTGGCGATGCACCGTTCTGGAGAGTATTTCCTTCGTGTGGACGGGGACTACTTGGCTCGGTAGGTTATTCGACCGCGCGTAAGGTCATAAGGGGAGAGTTCCACAGTCACCTTGTCACCGGGGAGTATTTTGATGAAAAATTTGCGCATCTTGCCGGAAATGTGCGCAAGCACTATGTGGTCGTTTTCCAGTTTGACCCTGAACATCGCATTCGGAAGCGGTTCGATCACCGTTCCTTCAACTTCTATTGCCTCTTCTTTTTTCATGCAGGTATCCTCACTTTTGCTGCTTCGATGAAATGATATAATTAACCGAAACATTTTATAATCAATTTGTTAAAAAATGCAAGCAACAATTCCCGCCGCGGACGCATTGGTACTTTATGACTGGCGTGGATTGCATCGGCAGAGCATTCTGCTACCCTTTATTAGCATAATACTTTATTACGCGGGGTGCGTTCATGTCCATTCATGTAAGAAATTTCATAGCAGGGTCATGGGTCGAATCACGGGACGGCAGAACTTTTGTCAGTCTCAATCCGGCTGATACACGCAAGACCATTGCCACTGTGAGCCTGTCGCAAAAGGAGGATGTCGACCGTGCGGTTTTCGCTGCCAGGCAGGCTTTCCATGGATGGCGGCTTACACCGGCCCCGCGGCGGGGAGAGATTCTATACCGTGCCGGTGAACTGCTGATCGGGAAAAAAAACCGACTCGGAGAACTCGTTACCAGCGAGATGGGAAAAGTGCTGCCTGAGGGTCTGGGTGATGTGCAGGAGGCCATTGACATGGCTTTTTTCATGGCGGGGGAGGGAAGGAGGCTTTATGGTGAAACGGCTCCTTCGGAACTTCCCGACAAAGACTGCAAAACCGTGCGCGAGCCTATTGGAGTGATGGCTCTCGTTACCCCCTGGAATTTTCCCATTGCCATTCCCGCATGGAAAATCTTTGCCGCCCTGATATGTGGCAACACGGTGGTCCTGAAACCTTCGTCCCTGACACCGGCGTGTGCCGCTGCGCTGGTCGAGGTGATGGAGGAGGCGGGGCTGCCGGCGGGTGTTCTGAACATGGTTTGCGGCCCGGGTGAAGAAATAGGGGAATATCTGGCGACTCATGCGGATATCGATGCGGTGTCTTTTACCGGTTCATGCGATGCGGGTGAACGGCTGGAGGGATTGCTCGGGGGGATGCATCGCCCCGTGGCAGCGGAGATGGGAGGAAAGAACGCCATCATCATCATGGATGATGCGGATCTTTCGCTGGCTCTAGAAGGGGTATTGTGGGGAGGGTTCGGTACATCCGGTCAGCGTTGCACCGCTGCCAGCCGGATCGTGGTTCACGAAAATATCTATGAACCGTTTATTGAAAAACTCAGGGTTGCCTCCCAAAAACTCAGGCTTGGGGGTGGTCTCCGGAATGAAACCCATGTGGGGCCTGTCGTGAGCGAACAGCAGTTGAAAAAGATCATGGAATATATAGAGATCGGAATTGTGGAAGGTGCGCAACTCGTAACCGGAGGGAATCGATTTACTGATGGCGATTGTGCTTATGGATATTTCATAGAGCCGACCATATTCGCCGGAGTCGAACCCGGTATGCGTATTGCCCGCGAGGAAATATTCGGTCCTGTTGTCAGTATACTGAAAAGCTCCTGCCTCGACGAGGCGATCAGCATCGTGAACGGTGTGCCGTTCGGCCTTTCCGCTTCCATCTACAGCAGAAATGTAAACGTTACCGCACGGGCTGAAAGGGATCTGCAAACCGGCCTCGTTTATATCAATGCTTCCACGATCGGGGCGGAAATCCAGTTGCCTTTCGGTGGTTGGAAGCACTCGGGTTCCGGGCATCCGGAAGCGGGCGGGAAGGGCGGTGCTCTCGATTTCTACAGCAGGATAAAGGTGATTTACCGTGATTTCAGCGGAAAATTGCAGAAGGCCCAGATAGATAAATAACTGTCTTCGAGGTACTTATGAAGAAAGCGGACCCCATTGTGCGGAGAGCTCAAAAGGTTTTCACACCGGCACTGCATATGTATTACCCCATGACGATAGCCCATGCCAAAGGTATCCATGTCTACACGGATGCAGGCAGGAAATACATGGATTTTTCTTCCGGTCTTGCGGTGCTCAATATTGGTCACAACCATCCCCGCGTTCTCGAGGCGGTTCGCAATCAGTTACTCCATTGCGTCCATACGGGTGGAATATATTACAACGAGACATCCGTCGCTGCCGCCGAGCATCTTGTGTCAATAACGCCGGACGGCCTCGACATGCTGTTTTTCAGCAATTCTGGGGCAGAGGCGGTAGAAGGGGCATTGAAGCTTGCCCGGTACGTTACCGGCCGGCAGGGGATCATATCGTTTACCGGAGCCTTCCACGGCCGGACCCTAGGGGCGGTTTCCATTACGACGAGTTCCTCACGGTATCGCAATTTCTATCACCCGCTGCTCCCCTCTGTTTATCAGGTTCCCTATCCGTACTGCTACCGTTGTGCCTTCCGCTGCAAACGCGGGACGTGCAATCTTCACTGCCTCGCTTTTCTCAGGGAGTTTATGGAAAGGGTCATCTCTCCCCGGGAAGTGGCGGCAATCATCATTGAACCGGTACTCGGAGAAGGTGGGTATTTCCCCGCTCCCGGTAATTTCCTGTCAGGTTTGAGAGAATTGTGCACGGAACATGGAATCCTCATGATTGCTGACGAAGTTCAGTCTGGAATGGGGAGAACCGGACAATGGTTTGCCGTGGACTGTCATGGGGTAGTGCCGGACATTCTTACTTCAGCCAAGGGGATTGCATCGGGATTCCCCCTCTCCGCCGTGGTTTCAACGCGGGAATTGATGGAGAAGTGGCCCTCCGGTTCACACGGGACCACTTTCGGGGGAAATCCCGTATCATGCGCTGCATCCATCGCGACAATCGAGGTTATCAGGGAAGACGGTTTGCTGGAAAAGGCTGCAACCACCGGTGAGGCAGTTCTTCAAGGACTTCGTGAATTCTCCGGGAGCCATCCCTTTATCGGCAGTGTTCGCGGGTGTGGATACATGATCGGGATCGAATTTGTCGGTGAAAATGGTGAGCCTGCCGGGGATGCCTGCCAGAAGGTTCTCGATTTCTGCCTGAAAAAAGGGCTTATTCTGATCGGGTGCGGTATGGAGAGAAACGTGATCAGGTTTATTCCACCTCTCATAGCGACGGAACAGGAGATTAACGAGGGGGTCGAGATCCTTGAAGCAGGAGTAAAAACCCTTTTATGAAAAAAACCAGAGTTATTGTCATGGGTGCCGCAGGGCGCGATTTTCACAATTTCAACATGGTGTTCAGGGACAATCCCGCATACCGGGTTGTAGCCTTTACTGCCACGCAGATTCCCTATATAACCGATCGCCGGTATCCGCCACAATTGGCAGGACAGCTCTATCCACGCGGCATACCCATTTACGACGAATCGAAGCTCGCTGAACTGATCAGCAAACATCGGGCTGAGCAGGTAATTTTCGCATATAGTGACCTGTCTCACATGGAAGTCATGCACAAGGCTTCGCTGGTGCTTTCACGAGGAGCCGACTTTCGTTTTCTCGGGCCGGATGCAACCATGCTGAAAAGCCGTAAGCCGGTACTATCCGTATGCGCCGTTCGTACGGGGGCCGGGAAAAGCCAGGTGACGCGATATCTCTCTGAAATGATCCGGCAGCAGTGCGGTAAACCCGTAGTGGTGCGCCATCCCATGCCCTATGGAAATCTTGCCGGACAGGAGGTCGAGCGGTTTGCCAACTCCCAAGACCTTTCAGGGTACCGCTGCACCATCGAAGAAAGAGAGGAGTTCGAACCGCTTCTCGACAGAGGGGCGATTGTGTTTGCAGGTGTGGACTATGAAAAGGTACTTCGCGCGGCGGAAAATGAAGGAGAAATTCTTGTCTGGGATGGCGGCAACAATGATTTCCCGTTTTTTCGCCCCGATCTGGAGTTGACCGTTGTCGATCCGCTTCGCCCCGGACATGAGACGGCGTATTTCCCCGGCGAAGTGAATTTGCGTCGTGCGCATGTGGTTATCATAAACAAAATCAATGCGGTGGATGCAGCCGAGATACGCCGGATGGAAGCTGCCATACGATCGGTCAATCCTGATGCCGTCATCGTGCATACGGCCTCGGATATCGGAGTCGACAATCCTTCGGCTATTGCGGGAAAGAGAGTCCTGGTGGTGGAAGACGGACCGACCATAACTCACGGCGGCATGCCTTCCGGGGCAGGACTTTCCGCCGCAGGAATGTTTTCCGCGTCACATGTTGTGGACCCGCGGCCTTTCGCAGTCGGTTCCATTGCGGAGGTTTTCCGTTCGTATCCCCATATCGGGCCGGTACTTCCTGCCATGGGTTATAGCCTGCTCCAGACACTCGACCTTCAGGAAACAATACGCAACTGCCCCTGCGATGTGGTTCTTTGCGCAACCCCTGTTGATCTGCGGCGCTTGATGACCCTGGACAAGCCTGTTGTTCGTGTTTCATATGAAATCAGCGAGCAGCCTGGAGCACCATTGAAAAAAATCATTACGGATTTTCTCGCCGAACATGGCTGCCAGGCGGTACGGGCAGAAAAATACTTTACATGATGCCGGCAAAAGTATTACTTTGTAATCCCCTTTTTTCCGGAGATATCCGGTCGCGAAGTGTTTTACCCTTCTTGTGAACTATTATTCCGGAAGAAATACCGTATGAATGTTCTCGTTAAAAAAATTCCTCTGGCGAATGGCCTGACTGTATTCATGCATGATTGTACGTACAGGTATTACGGAGATTTTTACCTGGTAAAGATCGAGATAATCTGTGAAGTTCCGGTGTGCGAGGAATACTTCGAAGACAGGGAGGATTTCCTGCAGGCGCGGAAGCTGCTTGGGGAGGGAGTTTCGTACCGCCGCATTTTAGAGCAGATGGGCGTTCCCTCCACCGGCATTGAATACGTCCGGGAAATGTTGATGCAAAATTTTATTGATCACTCGCTGCCGTACTTTTCCAGGGCCAGTTTCCCCGGGAAGTTTGTTCTCTCCCGATACACGAAAGCAAAGCGAAGACCGGGCAGGCAGGTCGCCTGAGGGGGAGGGCTTGTGCGCGAACATACCGCGACAATCGAGAAGATGGCTTTTGGCGGCGCCGGTATCTGCCGCGTGGATGGAAAGGTGTGCTTTGTCCCCTACACCGCACATGGCGATACAGTGCGCATTGCCATCACCTCGGAAAAAAAATCATATCTGGAAGGGAAACTCCTCGAGGTTCTGGAACCATCGCCGCGGCGTGCGGTTCCGGAATGCCCGGTTTTCGGTACATGCGGTGGGTGCGACTGGCAGCACATTGCCTATGATTCTCAACTGAAGGCCAAGGAAGACATTTTTGCCGAAATACTCTGGCGGACGGGAAGGGTTGATAGATCCTGCATAGAACCGGTTGCAGCTGCACCCGAACCGTATGGCTACCGTTCCAGAGTACAGTTGAAGATGCGCTTTGCCAAGGGGGAAAGGCATATCGGTTTCTTTATGGCCGGTTCGCATTATGTGGTCAATCTGCCCGGACGGTGCGCCATCGCGTGCGAAGCCGTCAACACTTCGTATTCCGAATTGAGCGCGATACTTGGGGAGTACCCTGAGCCTGACAAGATTCCGCAAATAGATATTTCCACCGGTGATGATGGCGATGTCATCGTGATCTTCCATTATATCGGCGGCAACCGTACAGTTCTGATTGATTTTCTCAACAACAACAGAGACAACCTCAACCGCGCAGCCGGGGTCTTCCTGCAGAGTGGACGCAAGACGACTATCAGGAAAGTATACGGGAAAGAAGCCATCTCCTACACGATCCATGAAACGGTCTTCCGCGAGCCTGGTCCGCTGGTGCTGAAAACGGGACGAGGCGGGTTTTCCCAAGTGAATTTCAGTCAAAACAACGTGATGATCGATACGGTTCTTAAGTGGGTGCATCCTTGCGGGAATGAGCGAATACTCGATCTGTATTGCGGGAATGGAAATTTTTCGCTTCCCCTGGCACGATGCGCACGTCAGGTCGTGGGTTTGGAGGAATATGAACAGTCCATCATGGACGCAGCGCGCAACAGGGATGAAAACCGCTTGCGGAATGCCGGTTTTGAAGCAGTTGATTCTGTGGCGGGAGTGAAAAAACTTATCGAAGCAGGAGAGAAATTCGACGTTGTATTGCTTGACCCCCCGCGAGCAGGCGCGGCCGAAGTTGTCAGGCTCATTCCCTCATTACGCCCACAAAAAATCGTGTACATATCCTGTGATCCTCCCACTCTGGGCAGAGATATAGCGTACTTGAAAAAGCTCAACTATGATGTGGTGAAAAGCCGTCCGGTCGACATGTTTCCCCAGACATACCACATAGAAAGCGTCACGCTGCTGGAACGGTGCCGATGAATTGAGTATTGTTTGCAGCGGCGTCTTTTTGCGGTTCTGGTCCGAAGATGTTGTTCCGGAGAGTTGTGGCTGATTTTTGGGAGAGATATTTGCAGAAAAATACAGTGGAATTCCCGATGGCTCTGTAAAACGGCCACTGAAAAGGGTGCCGTCGGGAGCAATTGTGCCAAAATCAGAAAAAGCTGCTCTAAATAATGACAGAAATTTGGGACGGCTATGTTTCATAAATGAACTGACGGAGAAGAAAAAACTCAAATCATATTGAATTTTCTGTAAAAAAACAAAAAGTTTCACTGAGATCAACGAGCCTGCTGAATTGAATATAGGATGATTCTTTACGTTAAAGAGGAGGAATGTCATGAACAAATCTGAGCTGATAGAAGCTCTTGCGCAGCAAAAAGATTTTTCTTTCAAAAAATCGGAAGAAATAATCAACACGATATTCGATTCCATGTCCAGTGCTCTGGAAGCGGGTGAGCGGATTGAAATAAGAGGTTTTGGCAGTTTTGTGGTAAAGGATTATAAACCTTACACGGGAAGAAACCCCAAGACTGGTGAGCCGATCAAGGTAAAACCGAAGAGGCTGCCATTTTTCAAGGTAGGCAAGGAACTCAAGGAAAAAGTTGACGGCTGACAGTCGCAGAAAGTAATGTCAGTGTTATCTCAAAAGGCCTCTCTCAAGGGAATCTGTGGAATTGCTGATGCTTTCCCCCGCAGATTCCCTTTATAATGTCTTGAGCCGCGATTTTCGCTTGGAAAACGCACCGTTCATGTTTACTGTTTGTCCGGTCTTCTGGAGACACATTAATGTCATTTCTGATGCTTCTCGAAGCGCTTGGCGGGCTGGGTTTATTTATCCTCGGCATGAAGACGATGTCGGAAGGGCTTCAGAGGCTTGCGGGAGAAAGGCTTCGCCGTTCCCTGGAAACGCTCGCCGGTAACCGTTTCAGCGCGGCTTTTCTGGGAAGCTGCCTGACCTCCCTGCTGCAGTCGAGCGGCGCCGCTTCCATTATCATCATCGGTTTAGTCAATGCCGGCTTGCTGTCGCTCTATCAGGCGCTCGGAATGCTCGTAGGAACCAGCCTGGGAACCACGTTCGTAGTCCAGTTGATCGCTTTCAGAATTTCCTTCATTGCTGCTCCCGGTATATTAATCGGCGCAATTCTGAAGTTTTTCAGCAAGCGACGCAAGCGGGTGCATCTTGGAGAAGTTCTGCTGGGAATCAGTCTTCTTTTTTTCGGACTGAATGTCATGGAAGCCAATTTCTCCCCTCTGAAAGAAAGTGCTGTCTTCTCGGTTTATCAGGCTTATTTTCCTTCCTGGCACATTGTCGAAGTTTTTCTGGGAGCGGCGCTGACTTTCTTTGTCCAGTCCGGAAGCGCGGCCATCGGAATCATTATCGCCCTTGCAAGCAGCGGGTTGTTACAGTTCGAACCCGCTGTGGCAATGGTAACCGGGGAAGTCCTCGGGACTGTCTGGCTCGCCGCAATAGGCGCCATCAGCGGTACAATGGATGCAAAGAGGACCGTACTGATCTATTTCATCATGGCACTCATTCTTCTGACGATTGTCCTTCTCTTTTTCCCATTTTATTTTCAACTGGTAAATTTCTTTTCGCCCTATGGTGCCGGAACCGGGACACCAGCGCATGGACCGGTTTCATCCATGCTGCCATTATATCCTCAGTCTGACATTTCCCGTTCAATCGCGAACGCCCACACAATTTTCAGTGTTTTCGGGGTTATTCTGCTCCTGCCCCTTATCAGTTTTTTTGCCAGGTCCGCATCGAAAATTCTCCCGGGCTTTGAAAAAGATATCGATATGGAGCCACGGCTCAAATACATTGATTTCAGGGTCACAAATACACCGGTAATCGCTTTTTCTCAGGCCAGAAACGAGGTAAGGAGAATGGCGGAAATGTCCAGATCGATGTTTTGCGACGTAGTGCGGATGTTCGAAGAATACGATGCAAGAAGGGCTTCAAGTATTAAACAGAAAGAAAATGTCCTGGATGCCCTCCAGAAAGACATCTCAAACTTCCTCGTAGTCCTTGCCCGGCAGCCTCTTACGCCGGAAATATCGGTGGGGGTCCCCATAATGCTTCAGACGGTAAACGGCCTTGAAGATATCGGCGATTGTTCCGAAATGATTCATGAATTCCTGAAACGCAAGAAGGAGGCGAATGTTTACTTCTCCGATGCCGCCATGGGTGAAATCCGGGTGCTGGCCGCAAAAGTTGGCGAAATGCTGGAGCTGCTTGCAAAGGTTTTTGACGGCCCCGAACGGCAGATTTTCGACAATGCCTGCTCGATACAGAAGTCCGTGCGCGAGCTCAGGGAAAAGCTCAGGACAAATCATACCGTCCGTTTGAGCAGTGGCGCATGTACCGTCATCGCCGGCTTGCTGTACATGGATATTGTGTCTGCTTTTGAGAGGATAGGTGAATTGTCGCAGGAGATAATAACGAATCAACGGGGTGCCATATAATGCAGGATAAAATTGCGGCTATTGATCTGGGCACAAACAGTGCCAGGCTTTTGATCGGCTCTATCGACTCATCCGGGCGGATACAACCGGTTCTGCTCCAACGGCATATTACAAGACTAGGTGGTGGTTTTACGAAAAAAAACGGCATATCGGCGGAGGCTCGCAAAAGAACGATCAAGGCATTGAAGGATTTCTCCGGTTTATTGAAAATGCATGACGTGACACACTATCGGGCGGTTGCCACCAGCGCTGTTCGTGATGCTGCGAACGGAAGAGAATTTGTGAAAGAAGTTTTTGACGGTACAGGCATACACCTTGAAATTATCGACGGGGAGGAGGAGGCGCTCCTTACCTTGCAGGGTGTCCTTTCAGGTCTCGATGACAGATCAGGCCACTTTTTTCTTTTCGATATCGGGGGGGGCAGTACTGAATATACGCTGACACGGGGGGGCATGCCTCTTTTTACGAAAAGTTTGCCATTGGGAGTAGTAAGGCTTACCGAGGGCAAAGTGACGAGGGAGGCGATGGATGAAAAAATTGTCCGTGAGTTGTCAAATCTTGCTGCTGACATTGATAGGGCCGGTTACGGTAAAGGAATGACCAACGCGACTCTTGTGGGTACAGCGGGAACGGCAACCACCCTCGCCGCCATTCATCTCAAAATGGATGATTATGATTTCCGTAAGGTTAATAATTACTGTTTGTCACTGGATTCTATCAGGGATATTCTGCGCAAACTCTCCCCCTTGTCCCTGGAGGAGCGGTTGAGGGTACCGGGACTTGAGAAGGGAAGGGAAGATCTCATCATCGCCGGATCACTGCTTACCGTCAGGACAATGGAAAGTTTCGGGTTCGATAGAATGAAGGTGTGTGATTACGGTTTGCTGGAAGGTGTAATGTTTTCAATCCGTCCTGATTCCCCCTGAAGAAAGAATCCTGTTTGCCGCGAATTACAAAGCAGTTGACACAAAACGCCTTATTCTGTATATTTTCAGCGCTTTTCGGGGAGTACCCCCCTACTTTATCAAAGGAAACCCCTGTCCATGAAAGAAATTCTTTCCGGCAACGAAGCAATAGCACGCGGCGCCTATGAAGCAGGAGTTTCGGTCGCCAGCGCATACCCGGGCACTCCGTCCACGGAGATCCTGGAGAACATCATTCACTACAAGGGCATTGACTCCTCCTGGGCACCCAATGAGAAAGTTGCCCTCGAGGTCGCAATCGGCGCATCCTTTGCCGGGGGCAGGGCGCTGGCGGCCATGAAACATGTCGGGGTGAATGTTGCTGCCGACCCGCTTTTCACGCTCTCCTATACCGGTGTGAACGGAGGTCTTGTTCTCGTTACGGCAGATGACCCTGAGCTGCATTCATCGCAGAATGAACAGGACAACAGGAACTATGCCAAGTTTGCCAAGGTTCCCATGGTGGAGCCGGCTGACTCGCAGGAATGCCTTGATTTTACAAAACTCGCCTTCGAAATTTCCGAAAAGTTCGACACCCCGGTCTTGCTGCGAACCACGACACGCATTTCCCACAGCAAATCCGTTGTCGAGACGTCGGACCCGATAACCGGCCTGCGTTCCCCGAAACTTGACCGCAACGCGGCAAAATATGTCATGTTGCCGGGTAACGCCAGACTCCGTCACACCTTTGTCGAGAAACGGCTCTCCGACCTCGTGGAATTTGCCGAGACTCTCGATGTAAACCGGATGGAGCTGCGGGATCCGTCTGTCGGTGTCATCACCTCAGGCATTTCGTATCAATACGTCCGTGAGGCACTTCCGGATGCATCGGTTCTGAAACTCGGAATGGTTTATCCGCTTCCCGTGAAAATGATTCGCGTTTTTGCCGGTAAAGTCAGAAAATTATACGTTGTCGAGGAGTTGGACCCTTTCATCGAAGAGCAGGTCAGATGCCTCGGTATCGAAGTAGTGGGGAAAGAGATATTGCCTGTTTGCGGCGAACTTACCCCCGGTATCGTGCGTAAATCGTTCAAGATCGAAACGCCCGCGCTTGCGCAAAGAGAGAATTTGCCACCGCGACCGCCGAACATGTGCCCGGGGTGTCCCCATAGAGGGGTGTTTTTTGCCTTGAACAGGCTGGGTGCATTCGTATCCGGTGACATCGGCTGCTATACGCTCGGATTCATGCCACCGCTTTCGGCCATGGATACCTGCGTCTGTATGGGCGCAAGCATCGGAAACGCCACCGGAATCACCAAGGTGCTGTCTCCCGAGGAGCAAAAAAAGGTGGT
>JAGFXO010000104.1 GCA_017861285.1 Geobacteraceae bacterium
GATAAAGTGAGGTTTTGATGGCAAAGTTATACATCGTCGGCATCGGTCCCGGCCACCTGAAGCACCTCACGTACGAGGCACGTGAAGCCATCGAATCTGCCGAGGTGGTCGTTGGGTATACAACCTATCTGAAGCTCATCGAGCCTCTTCTCGCGGGAAAGGAAGTATTTTCGTCCGGGATGACCCGGGAGGTAGACCGCTGCAAAGAGTCAATCCGCCTTGCTGCCGAGGGCAGGGCCGTGGCGCTCGTATCCGGAGGTGATGCGGGAATCTATGGCATGGCCGGTTTGGTGCTGGAGTTGGCCGGTTCGAACCCCGCCCGTGATATCGACATAATCGTAGTTCCCGGCATCTCAGCTGTGCAGGCTGCGGCAGCTCTGCTCGGAGCGCCGCTCATGCACGATTTCGCGGTCATCTCCCTGTCAGACCTGCTGACGCCGTGGGTGGCCATCGAAAAAAGACTTGCTGCAGCGGCAACGGCGGACTTCGTAATCGCCCTGTACAACCCCCGCAGCAAGGGTCGAGCCCTGCACATCGAACGGGCACGTGCTATCCTGCTTGCCTCACGCTCGCCGCTCACCCCCGTGGGCATCGTGCGCAACGCCTGTCGGGACGGAGAGGAAAAGATCATAACCACTCTTGTCGATATGCCCGTCGAACGGATCGACATGTTCTCCCTCGTCATCATCGGCAATTCAGCCACTTTTGTTGACGGCCACGGACGGATGGTGACACCGAGAGGGTACGAAGTTCAGGCAAAGGGCAAAGGGCAAAGGGCAAAGGGAGAATCTGAAAAACACCGTGGCCCTTTGCCCTTTGCCCTTTGCCAAGGTGTGCCTTCGCGCGCCGTGATGTTTGTCGGTACCGCCTCGGACGTTGGGAAGTCGGTCCTGGCGGCAGGGTTCTGCAGGATCCTCAACAATCGCGGCATCAAAGTGGCTCCGTTCAAGTCGCAGAACATGGCGCTGAACTCCTTCGCCACCCCGGAAGGCGGGGAAATCGGCCGCGCCCAGGCCGTACAGGCACAGGCCTGCCGCATCATGCCGCACACGGATATGAATCCGGTCCTCCTGAAACCCAATTCCGATACAGGCAGCCAGGTAATCGTACAGGGCAAAGTGGTCGGCAACATGTCGGTTGCGGAATACAACAACTACAAGAAGCATGCACTTCTCAATGTTTCCGAAAGCTTCGCCCGCCTTCAATCAGCTTTCGAATTCATTGTCATCGAGGGCGCCGGAAGCATAGCCGAAATAAACCTGAAAGCCCACGATATCGCCAACCTGCGGATTGCGGAGATGGCCGATTGCCCCTGCGTCCTGGTAGCGGATATCGATCGGGGCGGAGTCTTCGCCCAGATCATCGGCACCGTGGAACTGCTCGAACCCGGGGAGCGTTCAAGGATCAGGGGAATCATCATCAACAAGTTCCGCGGCGATCCATCCCTGCTGAAACCGGGGATCGATTTTGTGGAAAAGCGGTCAGGCATACCGGTTCTCGGGGTTGTACCCTACTTCAGACATTTCCGTATCCCGGAAGAAGACAGTGTGGCTTTGGAAAGGCGGGCACAAGGCACGAGGCACGGGGAGGGCAAACTCAGCATTGGAGTCATACGATTACCTCGGATCTCCAATTACACCGACTTCGATCCTCTGGAAGCCGAGCCGGATGTTTTCCTCAGCTACATCAGTGAGGCACATGATCTTGAGGGCCTCGATGTCCTTATCCTGCCGGGGAGCAAGTCCACCATCGGCGACCTGCAATTTCTTCAAAAACAGGGGTTGTTCGAGCAGATTCAGGATTTTCGCGGTCCGGTGATCGGCATCTGCGGCGGTTACCAGATGCTCGGGACCAGGATTCTCGACCCTGACGGAATCGAATCTTCCGCTGGCGAGGCGCAGGGTTTGGGGCTTGTCGATGCCGAGACCGTTATCCTTCCGGACAAGGAGACTCACCAGGCAGAAGGGAAACTCCTGCCGTCCGGTTTTTCCATAGCACCCGGTTGCACGGAACCGTTTTCCGGGTACGAAATTCATATGGGGAGAACGACTCTCGGACCCGCGGCCCAGCCTTTTGCAGAACTGAAGCGCCGGTCAGGCAATAACGGCACGATCTCGGACGGTGCGGTTTCCGCTGACGGCCGCGTATTCGGCACCTACCTTCACGGACTATTCGACGCCCATGGATTCAGGAATGCATTCCTCAACAAACTCAGGAGGGAAAAAGGCATGCCTGCTGTCTCCAGTGATTGCAACCGGGAAGACCCCTTCGATCTTCTCGCGGAACATCTGGAGCGGCATCTGGACATGAATCGGCTGCTGGGGATTTGCGGGGTTGAATAGTGCATAGCATGGATCCCCTCGTACTGATTACCGCTATCGCCCTGGATCTCCTTCTCGGTGACCCACGCTGGTTACCCCACCCGGTGGTCGGAATCGGGAAGGCAATCACAACCATGGAAAAGGCCCTGCGACGCGTGTTCAGCAACGAACGGGTCGGCGGGACAATCCTCCTTGTCTGCATAGTCGGTGGAGTCCTTGCTGCAGCAAACATTATTCTGCTGGGAGCTTACACTCTGCACACCGTTGCAGGTTTCGTGGTATCCTCCTGGCTCTCTTTTACCTGCCTGGCTCTCCATTCCCTGCACGGGGAGTCGAAGCAGGTTGCGGAACGGTTGGAAGTTGGCGACCTTGAGGGAGCGCGCACATTTCTTTCCCGTATTGTCGGGCGTGACACCGAGCACCTCGATGAACCCGAAATCTGGCGGGCACTGGTGGAGACCGTGGCGGAAAACACCTCGGACGGAGTAATTGCACCGCTCATGTACCTGATGCTCGGAGGCCCCGCCCTGGCACTGGCTTACAAGGCAGTCAACACCCTGGACTCCATGGTGGGATACAAGAACGACCGGTATATCCGCTTTGGCTGGGCTTCGGCCCGCTTCGACGATCTCGCCAACTGGGTGCCGGCAAGGATCACCGGCGTGCTGATGACTGCCGCCGCAGCTCTGATTGCCGGCCTTTCCGCAAAAAATGCCCTGTGCATCATGCTCCGCGACGGCGGAAACCATTCCTCGCCGAACAGCGGCATCCCCGAAGCTGCTGCCGCCGGAGCGCTTGGGGTGAGACTGGGGGGGGCGAACCGCTATTTCGGCATACTGGTGGAAAAACCGACCATCGGCGACCCGGAGCAACAACTGTCACTGGAGTCCTATCGGGGGGCAATACGGCTCATGTATACTTCCACTGCACTGTTGTTTGCACTATGGGGGTCGTTGACAGTTTCCTATCGCTTGTTCATCCCGTAGATTGCGAAAAGACGGCCGGCAGCAAATCACGGATTTTTTGCCTTTTGCCCTGTGCCACATATACATTTCGACATAATTATCACATGGAAGCCCAATGAAAAATAAAACCCTTCCGCCGGACTACACCACCCCCGCCTATAGCCGCTATGCACTGGCGCTCCTTATGGCCGTCAACCTCCTCAATTACATCGACCGCCAGGTGCTGTACGCGGTTTTCCCTCTCATAAAAACCGATTTCAACCTTTCTGACACGGCCCTCGGCTTTCTCGGAAGCGCCTTCATGCTTTGCTACATGTGCTCGGCGCCGCTGCTGGGATGGCTCGGCGACCGCGGCAACCGGGTCAAGCTGGCTTCATCGGGAGTGGCCGTCTGGAGTTTCGCTACGGCCCTGTCCGGGTTCGCGCCCGCATATGGCCACCTGCTGGCGGCCCGCACCGCGGTGGGAATTGGCGAGGCAAGCTTCGGCACCGTTTCGCCTGGCCTTCTGTCGGATTTTTTCCCGCGGGAACGGCGCGGGAGGATCCTGTCCTATTTTTACCTGGCAATTCCGGTCGGAAGCGCCCTCGGCTACCTGCTCGGAGGGATTCTCGGGCAAAATTTCGGCTGGCATGCGGCATTTCTCATGGTCGGGGCACCAGGCCTCGCACTGGCCATAGTCGTCTGGTTTCTCAGAGAACCATCCCGCATTGGTGAAGAAGGGGCGGCACAGAAGCCGCGGGAATCCCTCGGCAAACGGTATCTGTCCTTCTTCAGTAACCGTTCCTTCGTCACCAACACCCTCGCGATGGCCGCCATGACCTTCGCCATGGGAGGCCTGGCCCAATGGATGCCTACCTTCCTGTACCGGGTCCACCACCTGGAAGTGGCCAGGGGCAATACCCTGTTCGGAGCTATCACTGTTGTGGCAGGTATTTCCGGCACCCTTGCGGGAGGCCGGCTTGGCGATCATTTTCAGAAAAAAAGCGAAAAGGGCTATCTGCTGGTTTCAGGAGCCGGTTTTCTTGTCGGCACCCCCATTGCCGCCTACGCCATCGCAACCCCATCCCTGACGGCATGCCTGGCAGCCATGTTTTTCGCCGAATTTTTCCTGTTCTTCAATACCGGACCTTTGAACACGGTCATCGTCAACGTGAGTCCCCGGAGATGTCGCGCCATGGCCTTCGCCATCAATATTTTCTTTATCCACGCACTGGGCGACGCAATCTCCCCCACCATTCTCGGATGGTTTTCCGACATGTGGGGTCTGCGAACGGCACTTCTCACGACACCTCTTGCAATAGCCCTTGCGGCAGTATTCTGCATACTCTGCACCCGCTATATAAAAGATGACATGGATTGGGCTGAAAACAGCTAGAGTCGCAGAAATCCGTCAAGTATGCGGACCGGGATTTCCGCTTTTCAAAAAACGGGGTCAGCCCCCTTTCCTTCCTGTCGGAAGTATGGTAATAAAATCAGGTTATTCACAAATACTCGGAGGGTCACATGAAAAAGGATATTCTCGAAAAAGGCGCCATCCTTCAGCGGGATAAGGAGACATATGCAATCGCACCGCATATCCCCGGAGGCATTACTGATACGGCCACCCTGCGCAAGATCTGCGATGTTGCGGACAAGTACAAGATTCAGGCGGTGAAGCTGACCTCGGCGCAGCGCATCGCGCTGGTCGGCATCAAGGAAGAGGATCTGGACAATGTCTGGAAAGACCTGGACCAGACACCCGGCGCTGCAATAGGCCTTTGTGTCCGGAGCGTAAAGATCTGTCCCGGCACGACCTTCTGCAAACGGGGGGTTCAGGACTCAGTGGGGCTAGGACTCAAAATCGACTCCATTTACCATGCCATGTCGCTCCCCAACAAGATGAAAATGGGAGTTTCCGGATGCATGCTTTCCTGCTCCGAAGTGTGGGTCAAGGACATAGGGGTAATGGGTACCCCGAAAGGCTGGAAAATCCTGGTGGGAGGTAATTCGGGAACCCGGCCGAGGATTGCCGATGTTTTGGTGGAAGAAATCGCGACCGACGAAGAAGTACTGGCGATCATCGAGAAAATTATTACCTGGTACAAGGCGGAACCGAAGAAGGAACAACGCCTTTGCCGCATCGTCGAACAGATGGGCATTGATGCGTTCAGAGAGGCTGTTCTGGGGTAGGATATTTGAACTGTCGTGCTGCGACAGAATGAGGAGAGCCGGGGAATTCATTCCCCGGCTACGTCATTCACATTCCATCGAGTTCATTCAGGTTCACTGATCATCTCCCACAGGGTGATCCCGATCGGCTCGGAGCAGAGATCCCCTGCCTTTGCCTTCAAATCGACGAGATAGGGCATTTCCAGGTGCTCCTCGAGCAGCTTCTTGCTCACCCAGTTTTCATACAGCATGAACGAACCCTTGTCATCGGAGGACTGATGCAGGTCGTAATTGATGCATCCCGCTTCGGCGCGGGTCGGCGCCACACAGGACATGATCGCCTGCTTCAACGCATCCTCTTTCCCCGCCTTCGCCTTGAATGTAGCCAGAACCGTAACTTTTTTGTCTGCCATATTCCCTCCTTATTTTCGTGGGCCTTTGCCCCGTGATCGCGCCGGGTGTACACCGCGGTGCGGAATTACCGCGTAAAGAGCCGAAGATTTCATCTGCAGATTACCCGGCAACCGGGCCGCTTCGCCGGCTCCGGATTCAGACCGGATACGTTGCGAATAAAACTGTACCACACCTGGAAAGAATTTCATAATCAGATGTTTCGTTTACCATCAATTTCTTTACAGGTCTATCTCTTCATGATTTAATTCCTGAAACAATCGGCTCCGGCACGCAACCCGACGTTCAACGATACTTTCCGGAAGGGCACACCTTGCGCCGGGACAACCGTGGTTTTGGGAGAAATCTTGTCGCTTGCTTGGCGCGCAGCCCCATTTCCCGTCAAGGAGAGAGTTTGCACGGAACATGCTCAGTCATCATAAACCGGTTATCCGGAACCTTTTCACAAAGGAAGGCTGATCAGGTACAATCCTTTCTCGATTCCACCGGCATGGAACCCCGTCTTTTTTTCATCGACAACCTGGAAGATGCCACAATTATTTCACGGAGAATTTGTGCCGAAAACGAAAACCCCCTCATCATTGCCGGCGGAGGGGACGGAACCGTAAACGGGGTTCTCAACGGACTTACTCCAGGCACCGCCACAATTGCGGTGCTGCCCTTAGGAACATCCAATGTATTGACAAAAGAGCTCTCCATACTGTCACTTGAAGACGCCCTGCAGAGAATCGCCCGGGGAAGAACAAAATCCATCTCTGCCGGCCTGATTGAAAAAGATACTTCGCGGAGATATTTCCTTCTCATGGCGGGAGTCGGCTTTGACGCTTCCGTGGTACAGGGTGTGCAAATCAGGGAAAAAAGGCTTCTGGGAAAGGGAGCTTACATGCTTTCCGCTGTCCGGGGAATGATCAGATGGGAGACCGATCTCATGGAGGTTGTCTCGGACGGAAGTACACGTTACTGTCACAGCCTTATTGTCTGCAACTCCTCCAAATATGCCGGTACATGCATGATAGCTCCCGAAGCGAGCATATTTGAACCGGTTTTCGAGGTTGTGTGCATACATGGCATGAAAAGGGCATGCTACTTGAGGGCGGCGGCAATGCTGCTCACCGGCAAAGGTCTGCGGGGAGCAGGAATGAGCACTTTC
>JAGFXO010000221.1 GCA_017861285.1 Geobacteraceae bacterium
GATGCCGTGCTCTTCTCCCTGCTTCACCAGGTCTGCCCCGGGCGACCAGGTCGCAGGACCAGTTGTGAATTGCGGAGCGGCTATACCATTTTTCTCCTTGAATGCCTTTTCGTAGAGGCTTTCGGCCTTTTCCTTGAGTTCGCTGCATTGCTTCATGACAGATTCAAGCCGTGCCGGATCGAAATCGACGTTGGTTACTGTGGAAAAGAGGCCTTCGAGGATAAATCTGTCGATTGCGGGGTCTTTCGCTCCCAAGGCGCGCGCCTTGTCGGCAAAGAATGCCAGTCCCTTCAGCCCGTAGAGCAGGTTGTCCTGCAGTGCAGCCACTTCCGGCTTCTTGCCGCAGACTCCCATTGCGTCGCATCCCACCCCTTTTGCTGCCTGTTCACACTGATGACAAAACATGTTCCTGTTCCCCCTTTTTAATGGTCGTTGCATCCATCCTGCAAGGACGATGTAGGTTCTCACGCTTGCGATGGCTGTACGATACCTCCAATCGTCACGGGAATCTTTGACATGAATCAAATTTCAGCGAAAAATTGTCATGCCGATACTTTCAGTTATTACTTCCTCAGATAGCTTTTGATCCCTTCCGCAAAACGTGTCGGCGGGAATCCGAACATTTCCCGCCATGTTCCATCGCAGATGTTTTCTTCGAGCAGCATGGTTATCTGGTCAGTGGTGATGGGAAAAAAGGAGAATCTCTCCATGAGCCGGGCTGTCAGTTTGACAAGACCCGCGGGGGTATTCAGTTTCGAAACGTTCGACCTGCCCAGGACTTTCGCTATTGAATCGAGCATCTCATTATAGGTGAACCGGTCCGGACCGCAGAGTTCATAGGTCTTTCCAATGGTTTCCGGCATATGGAGCGCCAGGGCAAAGCAGCGCGCAACGTCATCCGCGGCTATCGGCTGCAGGCGGTACATGCCGTCACCGATCACGGGGACTGCCGGATAGTCTTTGATATAACAAGCCAGTTTATTGATAAAGTCATCCTTTGGTCCAAAGATGATCGAGGGGCGGAAGATGGTATAATCAAGCCCCGAATCACGCACGCATTGTTCAGCCTGGTACTTGGTCGTGTGGTAGCGGGAAACTGCATGCGGGCCGGTACCGAGTGCCGACATGTGAAGGTAGCGTTTGATGCCGGCATGTTTGCAGGCTTTTATCAGGTTTCCGGTTGCCTCGACATGGAGTTTTTTAAAAGTAATCCCCCTGCCGGGGAATTCACGGATAATCCCCACAAGGTTGATTACGGCATCACATTCCGGTAATGCGTCCATGAAGGTTTCCGGTTTCGTCACATCACCCTTGAGAAGCTGAATTCTTTCAACGGCCCCGGCTATGTTGCGATGGGTAAGGAGTCGTATGGAATTCCCGTGTTCAAGCAAAATGTTCCGAACGTGTCCTCCAACAAATCCCGTACCTCCCGCAAGGAAAATCATCATGATCCGCCTCCCAATAAAGACAAAGGTGCATTGATTTTTTGATTTCTTCGGATGTCTTGAACTTTGCTTTCAGACTATGTGCTACATTGTAGCGCACAATTCACCGATTGCCACGCAGGAGCGACGTGCGGAAATCGCCGCCCGCATGGCCCTGCTGAGAACAAAAATACGAATTTGAGATAAGCCTGTGGGAGAGGGGACACTGCGATGTTGCGGCGGTATGCGAGTATGTCGAGGTCGGGCTGAAGAAGCAGGAATGACGATTACCCAGCAGCAGGGAATTTTTTCGCATACCGGTCGATGATCTTCTTCACTTCTTTCTTGTCTGCGGCCTTCCAGGGGCCGACGGCCACCAGATTGATGTTCCGGGGTGCAAACAGTGTCATTGCCGTCTGCCGGAGTATCCCGGGACTGACGGCAGCCGCCTCGGCCTGGTCTTCCTCGATATCCCGGAGAATTCCCATCAACTCTCCCCAGCCGTACCGCACCCCCATCTCATAGGTGGAATCCCTACTGTAATCCAGATCGAAAAAATAACCGTTTTTCACCCTTACCAGTTCGTCGGGATGTACCGGTTCCTGTGCAAGGCGGGAGGTTTCCTTCAACACTTCCTCCACGGCAAGGGTGAGATTCTCCGGTGCCGTGGAGAGATCGATTGCAAAACACCCGGTTTCTTCGTAAGCTGATATTCCCGCGCTCACCGAATAGACGATCCCCAGCCTTTCCCTGAGAGACATGAGAAGCCGGGAACTGCCTCCTCCGCAAAGGATTCTCCTGATGAGCCTGCACGGCGCTATTCTCCTGTCGTTGCGGGGGAAGCCGCGGAATGCAATCTGCAAGCCGACCTGGCTGTCGAGATCCTTGGCGAACAGGGTTTGTGGTGCGGTCTGATCGTCGGTTGCTTCAATCATGGATTTTTCAGGTTCCCCGCTCCACGAACCGAAATGTTCGGCGCATGCGGCAAAAAAGGAATTTCGGTCTATGCGGCCGGCAGCCACTATGACGGCATTGAGGGGAACATAGAATTTTTCCATGTGGCTGCGCAGATCCTCATCAGTGAAACCGTCGAT
>JAGFXO010000105.1 GCA_017861285.1 Geobacteraceae bacterium
GTTCCCATCATCGGTACTTCTCCCGATTCCATCGACATGGCCGAAGACCGGGAGCGTTTCCAGGTTATGCTGCACAAACTGCACCTCAGGCAGCCTGAGAACGGGACCGCACGCTCCTTCGAAGAGGCGGAGAAAATAGCCGAAAGAATCGGCTACCCCGTTGTTGTCCGGCCTTCGTACGTTCTCGGCGGACGGGCGATGGAGATCGTGTATGACATCGATGACCTGCGCAGGTATATGCATACGGCCGTCCAGGCTTCACCCGAGCACCCCATATTGATCGACAAGTTCCTTGATTTTGCGATCGAAATAGATGTGGATGCTCTCTGCGACGGCCAGGATGTGATCATTGGCGGCGTTATGGAGCATATCGAAGAAGCGGGCATCCATTCCGGAGATTCTGCCTGTTCCCTGCCACCCTATTCCCTTGCCGCCGATATCGGCGAGGAGATAAAGCGTCAGACGAAACTCATGGCCCTAGAACTGAACGTCAGGGGGTTGATGAATGTCCAGTTTGCCGTGAAGGATGGTGTCATCTACATCCTGGAGGTCAACCCGCGGGCTTCAAGAACCGCGCCTTTCGTGTCGAAGGCGACCGGCAGGCCTCTCGCCAAAATAGCCGCGCGCATCATGGCCGGCAAAACGCTCAAGGAGATTGGAATTACCGCAGAGATAGAACCGCGACACATAGCGGTAAAAGAATCCGTATTTCCGTTCGTAAAATTCCCCGGTGTGGATACCATCCTTGGTCCGGAAATGAGATCGACCGGTGAAGTCATGGGGATCGACGAAAACTTTGCCATTGCCTTTGCCAAGGCCCAGTCGGGGGCGGGTGTCAAGTTGCCCTTGTCGGGAAAGGTATTCATCAGTGTTCGGGATTGCGACAAGAAACATATTGTCGATGCGGCGAAAAAGCTGTATGATATCGGGTTTGAGTTGGTCGCAACGCGGGGAACCGCGACTTTTCTTCAGGAAAAGGGAATTCCCGTGCAGGTGGTAAACAAGGTGGTCGAAGGCCGACCGCACGTTGTTGATGCCATAAAGAATAACGAGATAAGCATGGTGATCAACACGACCCAGGGGGCGCAGGCGGTTGCGGATTCTTTTTCTATCCGCCGGAATGCACTGATGAACAATATTGCGTATTTTACCACTACGGCAGGGGCCAGGGCGGCGGTCGACGGTATAATCGCCATGCTGCGCAAGGAATTGGATGTGAAACCTCTCCAGGACTATCTGGGAGAATAGCCTTTCGTCATTTCAACACCATCTTGTATCAGGTAATGGAAACCGGGGCGGCTGCAAGGCTGCCCCGGTGGTTTTAAGGAGCAGGGAAAAATGTCTCATTCTGTACCCATGACAAAAGAAAGTTTTGAAGCTCTGCAGGAGGAATTGAAACGCCTCATCAGGGAAGAACGCCCGAAGGTAATCCTGGATATTGCCGAGGCACGCGGACACGGTGACTTGTCCGAGAACGCGGAGTACGATGCCGCAAAAAACCGCCAGGGATTCATTGAGGGGAAAATTCAGGAACTCAAGGACAAACTGGCCCGGGCCTATGTGGTCGACCTTTCCAACCTCAAACCGGACAAGGTGGTCTTTGGCGCTACGGTTACCCTCTATGATACGGCTACCGAAGAGGAGGTTACCTTCAGGATTGTCGGTGAAGATGAAGCGGATATCAAGCTGGGCAAGCTTTCGTGCACTTCCCCGGTGGGCCGGGCACTGATCGGCCACAGACTTGACGATACCGTCCGGGCCAAGGTCCCGTCAGGGATCAAGGAATACGAGATAATCGATATCCAATATGCATGAGCAGTGATGTATGCAGAATGAAAACGCTTTTTGCGGCAATTGACAAATTCCCGGCCATCCGTGTATAAGAGAGCAGCGAGGTTGCTCCATGCCTGTTGCCAAACTTACTGCTGATGGACAGATTGTTATACCGGATGAAATCAGAAATCTTCTCGGCTTGCTGCCGGGAGACTCCATTCTGATCGAACCGAGCGGGTCCGTTGCCGTGATATCCCGTATTGAACCCAACAGTACAGCCCCCCCCGATTCCGAACTTCAACAATCCATTAACCGCAAAAACCTGGAAACCCCGATCCAGTATATCAAGGGTGTCGGACCGAAACTTGCCGGAATCCTGGCGAAAAAAGGGATAGCAACGGTGGAGGACGCCCTGTACCTGCTGCCAATCCGTTATGAGGATCGACGCGAGTTGCGCAAGGTGGCGGGGCTTCGCCCCGGCTGCACGGAGGTTTTCCATGCCCGGGTCATCAGCGCCGGGCCCGCCTCCACAAAGGGAGGGCGAAGGTTTTACGAAGCAGTAGTGGGTGATGATACCGGCACGATCGTACTGAAATGGTTTAATTTCAATCCCAGGTATATGAAGGGAGTCTGGCAGCCGGGGAAGAAGGGGATTTTCACCGGCGAGGTATCCCAGTTCGGCTTGCAGCGCGAGATACACCACCCCGATGTGGACTGGATTGCCGAAGGGCGGGAGTTGGCTGCCATCATGGCTGCCGATCCGGTCAATTTTGGTCGCACTGTGCCCGTGTATCCCCTGACAGAAGGGCTGAATCAGAAAACCATGCGCAAGGTCCTCAAGGAAGTCGTGGACAATTTTTCATGCGACCTCTACAGCTGTCTGCCGCCGGAACTGATGACCCGCTATGGGCTGTTGCCCGTCGACAAAGCGGTCCGGGAAGCGCATTTCCCTGATAATGCGGCGGATCTGCGGGCGCTCAACGATTGGTCGACCCCCGCCCACAGGACCCTGTCATTCGACGAGTTTTTTTACCTTGAACTGGGGTTGGCGCTGAAAAAACACGGCACCGCCATCGATGAGGGCATTCCGTTCAAGGTTACCCATAAATATACCCGCCAGTTGCTGAAAATGCTTCCCTATTCCCTTACGGATGCCCAAAGAAGGGTGCTTACGGAAATCAAGAACGATATGTCCGCCGCACACCCCATGCACCGCCTGGTTCAGGGCGATGTGGGAAGCGGGAAAACGATTGTGGCCCTTCTGGCCGCGCTCCTTGCGGTGGAAAACGACTATCAGGTCGCCATTATGGCACCCACCGAGATTCTGGCCGAGCAGCACTATTTGAATATTCACCGCTACTGCGACGAACTGGGAATCCATGCCTGCCTGGTGACCTCAGGATTGAAGGGTAAGGCAAAAATCGGGATTCTGGAGGACATTTCTTCCGGAAAGTTTCAGATAGTCGTCGGTACTCATGCGGTCATTCAGGAAAAGGTTGAATTTGCCCGTCTCGGCCTGGGTATCATCGATGAGCAGCATCGTTTCGGGGTCCTGCAGCGGGGCTCCCTGAAAAAGAAAGGGCAAAATCCCGACATCCTCGTTATGACCGCCACCCCGATCCCCCGCACCCTTGCCATGACGGTATTCGGCGACCTGTCGCTCTCGGTTATCGATGAACTCCCTCCGGGAAGGACTCCCGTAACGACAAGAATCTGTAATGAATCGCAGCGACAGCGTGTCTATGGAATTGTCAGGGATGAGGTCCGGAAGGGACGGCAGGCCTATATCATTTATCCGTTGGTGGAGGAAAGCGGGAAATCGGAACTCAAGGCAGCATCCCAGATGGCGGAACATCTTGCCCATGAGGTGTTTTCCGACCTGCGAATAGGATTGCTGCACGGAAGGATGAAGCCTGAAGAGAAGGAAGCGGTCATGCGTTCCTTCAAGGCCTGCGAAACAGATATCCTTGTGTCGACTACCGTCATCGAGGTAGGCATAGACGTTCCAAATGCTACGGTTATGGTTATTGAGCATGCGGAGCGCTTCGGTCTTTCACAGCTTCATCAGTTGCGGGGAAGGGTGGGGCGCGGCAGCAACCAGTCCCGGTGCGTTCTTCTGGCCGGTTGGAAACTGACTGCCGATGCGGAAAAAAGATTGCATGTCATGGAGGGAACGGCGGACGGTTTTGCAATAGCGGAAGCGGACCTGGAAATACGCGGGCCGGGTGATTTTCTCGGAACGCGCCAGGCCGGTTTGCCCGAATTCAGGGTTGCGAACATTTTTCGCGACGGCGCAATCCTGGAGCAGGCGAGGAAAGAGGCGTTTTCCATCATAGGCAGAGATCCTGCCCTTTCTTCTCCGGAAAATATCTCCATGCGCCGCGAACTGCTGCGCCGATGGGGGGGGCGGCTTGAACTTGCCGGGATAGCATGAACGCCCGGATTGGTAAATTCCCTGTTTTATAGTATGAAAGGAGCTGTTATCATGGCAATCTGGAAATGCAAAAGTTGTGGCTACACGAAGGAAGGGCGCTGCAAGCCGCAGAAATGCCCGCAATGCCAGGAGAAGGGCGGATTTGAAAAGGAACAGTGAGAAATCCCCGACAGTCGTCTGAGAAGGCCTGCCTGGCGCAGGCCTTCATCTCATGGGATACGGGTGACTGACGACATTTATTTACTCTTCACGATACCATCCCGATAATTCAGGTTTGAAAACATTGTCGACAATGTGTATGATCCCGTTGCTGCATTCGATATCTGTTTTTACAAACTTTCCATTGTCAACCACTACTTCACCTTCATCGAAGGCTACAGTGAGGGACTTCCCGTTTTCGGTTCCAAGAGTTTCCATTTCCTTGATATCATCGAACATATACTTGCCCGGAACCAGATGATATGTCAGGGTCGATTTGAGACTGGCCGGGTCATTGAGAACGCTCTCGATATTCATTCGAGTAAATGCTTCGTCATTCGGGGCAAACAGGGTGTAAGAACCCGCTCCTTTCAGAACATCGGTCATACCGACTTTATCAAGCGCTTTTACCAGAGTCTGCATGGAAAGATCTTCAACCAGGGTTGTGTAAATGTCTTGCATGGCCTGCCCTCCCTACTATATCCGATTGATTATCAACTGAACATGCATTTCACTATACCGTGGAGCGGGGAAAAGTCAACGTTCGGGAACCAAATCCTCTGTTGACACGATTACATATCTCGATTACAAATGGCTGTAGCATGAAATTATTCTAAAGGAGTGGAAAATGTCGGAATTCAGGAATGTAACGCTCGTGAAGAAGGCGAATGTCTATTTCGAAGGCAGGGTTACCAGCAGAACGGTCATTTTTGACAGCGGCTGCAAAAAGACTCTGGGGATCATGCTGCCCGGTGATTACGAATTCAGCACCGGCTCTCCTGAACTCATGGAGATCATGTCGGGTGAACTTGACGTGCTTCTACCCGGAAAAACCGAATGGCAGGCGGTAAAAGGCGGTGAATCGTTCGACGTTCCGGGAGACTCGGTCTTTAAACTCAGGGTAAAAGAGATTGTGGATTACTGCTGCTCGTTTATCGGTTGATTTTTACTATAAATAGCGAAGAAAAAATATGAATTGCATAAAAATCCCCATGGATTAACTTTCTATGCAAGGTATATTTAAAAGGGAATGCCGAGGGGATGAGAAGATTACGGCGGCCGTTTTTTTTAGCCTTAATTCATTTTCGAGCAGGGGAGGAATGGGTATGCAGATTGTGTTAATGATATGGAATGGGATCAGCGGCCTGGGAAACGGCACCGTGATTCTGAAAGGGCTCTTCATATTGGTCCTCGGTGCCATTGTGTGGATGCTGTGTGAACTGGTAAAATACATGATGAATGTATTTGCCAGACTGGCCGTTGATGCATTGCGGTATCTTGCCATTGTGGCCCGGGGGTGGCCGCAAAAAGAGGAAAATACGGCTGACTCGCCCTCTGTCCCGACCTGGAAGCGTAAAGAGAAGGAAATACGCTGAACGGAGTGTTGAGAATATCGGAATAAGCATCGAAGAAAACTATTCAGGATTATATTTTCAGGTCGGGCATTATTTATCTTGACAATATGTCTGCTAACCTGTAACGTACCAAAAGTCCGCGGAACATTCGGGATGTATTTAAAAGTAAAAACAGGAGAAACAAAGTACATGGTAAAAGGAACAGTGAAGTGGTTTAACGACAGCAAGGGTTTTGGTTTCCTCGAGCAGGAAGATGGTGGGGATGTGTTTGTTCATTTCTCCGCAATTACCGGTAACGGTTTTAAATCCCTTTCTGAAGGCGATGCAGTGGAGTTCGAAGTTGTCAACGGTCCCAAAGGACTCCAGGCTGCCAATGTGACAAGGGTTTAATAAATAGATAACTCCATGTGTTACAAAAAAAGGCCCCGGTGAAAACCGGGGCCTTTTTGCGTTAAACGCCTGCTTTAACGAAAAAGAGCCCCGGTTATTATGACTAGTAATAAGGTAAAAAATAAGTGCTTGAAAAAAACAGATAGCATATCTAAAATATCAACAATGATCGAAGAGATATGAAGTACTGGACAGCAGGGGAACTTATCCCTGATTTATGTCCGGAATGGCAGTTCCAGATGCCCCTTCAATGATGACGAAAAGATGAGAGGATAACGGATTTTGACGACAGGACAGGAACGAAGGAAAAAAGTGGTTGTGGCAATGAGCGGTGGGGTGGATTCATCGGTTACCGCAGCCCTGCTTAAGGAGAAAGGTTATGATGTCATAGGGCTGACCATGCAACTCTGGACAGCGGAGGAATCGGGCGGCGGGCATGAAGAGAGAACACGCCAATGCTGCTCCCAGGCCCATGTTTTTGATGCCGGAAGAGTTGCCGACAAGCTTGATATACCTTTTCACGTGGTCAATTTCGAGGATGAGTTCCGCAGGCTGGTTGTCCAGGAGTTTGTCGATGAATATTTTTCCGGCAGGACGCCGAATCCCTGCGCCCGCTGCAACCAGAGGCTGAAATTCGGCATCCTCCTTGACAATGCACTCGCTCTGGGTGCGGATTTTCTTGCCACGGGGCACTACGCCCGCATAGAGCGCAGCGGCGCGGGCATGTACAGCCTGTGCAAGGGACACGATACGGGAAAGGACCAATCATATTTTCTCTTTACCCTTACCCAGGGGCAGTTATCGAAGGTCCTTTTTCCGCTCGGGGAACTGGAGAAGCAGGCGCGGTTGGCTGCCCACTATTCACTCCCCGTCGCCGAAAAAAGCGAAAGCCAGGATATTTGCTTCGTCCCTGATAACAACTATATCCGTTTCCTGGAGCAGGAACGCGGAAATATGGAAATGTCGGGAAAGATTGTTGACAGTACGGGGAGAATTGTCGGAAATCACACCGGGATTCATAAATATACGGTGGGGCAGCGCAAGGGACTCGGCATCGCCTGGCCTCATCCTCTGTATGTTCTTGGCTTAGATGCCGGCAGGCGTGAAGTGATTGTCGGTCACCGGGATGAACTTTACAGTGAAGGTTTATTCGCATCGGAAATCAACTGGGTTGAGGAGGAGCCCCGTGAGCCGGTAGATGTCGTCTGCAAGATCCGTTACCGCCATAACCCGGTCTCATGCCGCGTCCTGCCGCTCTCGGGAAATCGTGCCGAAGTCCGCTTTACTACGCGCGAGAAATCGGTTACTCCCGGCCAGGCGGTGGTATTTTATGATGGAGACAAGGTCCTGGGCGGTGGGTGGATAGAGCACCGGCTATAAATAAAAAATCTTCGATTCGCTCAATACGGCAAATAGTCTCATTCGTGGAAGTATGGTACAATGAAACCATAGTGATCGCCTGAAGATATTGACTCCCCACGCATAAATCAAATTCATGCGGATCTGGTTTATTTCGAAAATACCAGCAATTATTATGAATCCCCGGGAGGTGCCGGAAATGCGTCTCATTATGATCATCCCCGTGCTTTTTTTTGTTTTATTGCTGAAACCAATTTTTGCAGATGACAATAAACCCACCGAAAACCTTTCACTACTCATCGATACTGCCATTGCCAACAACCCGGAATTGAAAGCCTCCGAGGCCCGGTGGCAGATGTTCAACAACCGCATTGAGCAGGCCCGATCCCTTGAGGACCCGATGTTGATGCTGAAGATTCAGAACGGGGTTATCCGTTCGCCGTTCGATTTCAACAGGGATGGCATGACTCAGAAGGTAATCGGCGTGAGTCAGCAGTTGCCGTTCTGGGGGAAGAGGGCGTTGAAAGGGGAGGCGGCGGCAAAAGAGGCCGATTCATACAAGTGGACGCTTGAGCAGCGTAAGCTGGAACTTGTGCGCATGGTCAAGGAAACCTTCTACCAGATCTATTTTATCGACAAATCACTTGCTATCGTGGACAGGAATATCAGGATTCTCGATGACTTCGTCACCCTGGCCGAAACGAAGTATTCCGTTGGCCAGGGTGTGCAGCAGGATATCTTCAAGGCCCAGGTAGAGCGCTCCAGAATGCTCGATATGAGGATATCGCTGGAGCAGCAGCGGAAATCCCGGCAGGCAGCAATTAATGCGCTCCTCTACCGCCCGGCCGATACACCGGTAGGACGGATTGCCGACCCTGAGATACCTCCGCTCGCGGCAACCGCGGAACAGCTCAGAAGTATTGCCGAAGACAACCATCCGTTGCTGAAAAGCAACCGTGCCCTTGTCGAAAAAGCAGGCGCGGATCTTAAGCTGGCGAAAAAGGACTACCTTCCCGACTTCACTGTAGCTCTTGAATACATGCAGCGCGACCCGGCAATGGGAAGTAGCGGGCTCGATATGTATGGTCTTGGAGTTACCTTCAACCTCCCCGTACAGAGAGCGAGGCGGCAGGCGGCCGTCGCTGAATCGAATATGGAAGCCAGGATGGCCACCGAGGAATTGAACAGCCTCAAAAACAGTATAAGCGCAGGTGTTTCCGACCTTCTGGCCCAGCTTGAGCGCCGGCGAAAACTGGTGGAACTCTACAAAAACGGGATAATCCCGCAGGCGCAGCAATCACTTGAATCGGCTACCATCAGCTACCGGGTCAACAAAGTTGATTTCCTGACCCTTTTGGACAGCAGGGTAACCCTGTTCAATTACGAACGGGAGTATTACGATTCGGTTGCCGATTATCAGATCAAGAGGGCAGAATTGGAAGCGCTGGTGGGGAAGGAATTATA
>JAGFXO010000222.1 GCA_017861285.1 Geobacteraceae bacterium
CGCTGTCGCGATAGAAAAGCATCTTGATGCACAGTGATGTAAGTTTATGAAGATTTTTCTACTCCTCACATTGAGGTAAGGACCTCAGGATTCGATTAATGCCACCATAGCGCCTTGTAAAGTACAAAGCCCTCGCGATCGCGGAAGCACTGCAGAAAGTGGAGTCCAAACAGAAGTTCGCGGTCATAGGACTCCAGGGAGTCAATGGAGGATGGCGCCGCTCCCCGTGCACTTGTCGTAATCAATCTTGATCGTCACATCACCGCTGGGCCATTCGTTAACGTTCATATCGTCTCCGGATTCACGTTGAGCCGGCTATTGTAATCTGAAGCGGCTGTAAAGCGCATGTACTTCCCCCCCCAAAAACCCTCTAAGCCCGGCCAATGCAATAACGGGGTGCAAAAAGGCACACCATTTCAGTAAAAGCTATGACGGAACCGTCAAGACACCCGTGAAGGGCCGCAATGCTCCAGGCGAGGATGACGAGAACGACCGCATTCTGTTTCATAGCACGGGCTCCGGGCATGCCTGATGCCGTGAAATCAAACAGCAGGACAAGGGTCTCTTGGCGACCTTGGCGTCTTGGCGGTTCACAACAGCCTACGACTTATGACGCCGTGTATAATATGAGTTTCCTGCGGTTCTGCAAATGGCAGCCTTGGATTCAAGGTCAGGACTGGTTTCTCTAATCCGGAGGTTTTATTCATGAACAAAGCGATGAGTAGATTTTTTGCGCTGACCCTTTGGTTTACCGGAGGCACATCCGTGGCATCGTCCGCGGTAGCTGATTGTGCACGGATGATGGATGCGCAGGTCACGGGCGTGACCATCCGGAAGACCGAACAGATGCCGGCGCTGCCGGCGGGCAGCCCGATAAACTCAGGCCCCGCGGTCATGAAACTCGAATCTGCAATGCCCTCCTACTGCCGGGTAGATGGGATCGTCGATCCTCGCAAGGGTCTGAACGGCGTGGCCTACGGCATCGGGTTTGCGCTGGCATTGCCTGAGAACTGGAACGGGAGATTCCTGCTGCAGGGTGGGGGCGGACTGAATGGAAGCGTGGGAATGCCGCTGGGAGCACAAGCCGCAGGGAACACTCCCGCTTTGGCGCGCGGCTATGCGGTCATATCCATGGACAGCGGGCACCAGGGTAAAGGCTCTTTCGATGCCGGCTTTATGGAAGACCAGAAGGCTGCGCTCGATTTTTACTTTCTTGCGGTCGGACGCATTACCGGCGTGGCGAAGGAACTCATTGCCCGATATTACGGAAAGCCGGTAGAACACTCGTATTTCTCGGGCTGTTCGACCGGCGGGCGCGAGGGGATGATTCTCTCTCAGCGCTATCCGGAGTTGTTCGACGGCATCATTGTGGGAAACCCGGCAATGCGTACAGGCCATTCGAACCTGGCCCTGGCCTATATAGGGACTGTGTTCAGCGATGCTGCGCCGAAGGACGCGTCGGGGAAAGGAGATCCCGCAAAGCTGTTCAGCGATGTCGACAGGGAGCTGATCAGGGCTTCCCTGCTGAAAGCCTGCGACACGATGGATGCGGCAGGCGACGGAATGATTTTCAACCCTTTGGCCTGCAGCTATGACCCGGCGGTTCTGACGTGCCAGGGCGAAAAGACGGGACGCTGCTTGACGGCGCAACAGGTCGGTGCGCTGAAAACCGCATTAGCCGGCCCGAAGGACTCGTTTGGCAATGAAATTTATGTGCCCTTTCCCTATGACGTGGGCATCGCCGATACGGAAGGCTTTCTTCCCGGCTTGCTGGCAGGTCCCCGTATTCCCGTTGCTCAGCCAGGCAGCGAAGGGAAATTCGACGCGGGACGGTTGGCCGCGCGAATAGACCGCGACGAAAGTTCGCGCCTGGGCGACAGCCTGTGGACCAACCTGACTACTTTTGCTTCGCACGGCAAAATCATATTTTACCACGGGGTAAGCGACCCCTGGTTTTCCCCGCTGGACACGTTCACCTACTATAAGAAGATGGCGGCCGAAACGGGTGGCGAGCAGAAAGCCCTCGAATGGTCACGCTTCTATTTCGTCCCCGGAATGGCGCACTGCCGGGGCGGCTCTGCCGCACTGGACAGTTTTGACATGCTGGGGCCGATTACGGACTGGGTGGAGAAAGGCGTCGCTCCCGAAGGCGTGATTGCGGCAGGTCGGTCGCTGCCGGGCCGCACGCGGCCCCTGTGCCCCTATCCGACTCACACGAAGTACAAGGGACAGGGGGATCCTCAAAAGGCAGAAAACTTCGAATGCAAGCCGTAAAGGCCTGCATGTTCAGCCCGATCGCGAAGGCCGCGTCACTACAGATGCCGCGCGTGGGACAAACGGCGGATACTCGGTGTCAGAAGCAAGGTCCCCAGTGAGGGCCACTGCATAGGCCGGAAGATTGCGGTGGCCAGGAGAAAAAATCATGACTGGTCGGCTTCCCGCTGTTCATCACATTACCTTTACTCACGCCATGCTCGTCGGCAGCGCCTACGAAGTCGGCAGGCAGCAGGGAGAATATTCGACCGACAGCATCGTGAAATTTGAACACACAATAGAGCCAGTAGAGCCAAACCGCAATGCCAGCAAACCTAGAAAATGGGAATATGGTTTCCCTCTCACTATTCAGCGATCTTACGCCGTCAATTATTTCGACCGCCAGAAAGATGATCCCCAGCAAAAAACCTATCCACATTTTCGGCAATGGTTTTGCTTCTGAAGCAAATCGGACACGTGCGGAAAGCTCAGCCATGCGATTCCCTCCCTCCTTCAAAAGCGACAGTCGGCAATCAATAAAATTATGAAAAGCTATCCGAGTCCAGCTTCTGATCCTTAGCCTGAAAGACTTCGCCCATGCCGCCTTTGCCGAGTTGAGATGTGATCTGATAATGCCCGAGCGTTTTGCCGATCATGAGGAAGCCTCCTCCAGGCCGACAATCAGTGCAATGCGATTCACTTCACCGGAACGCGCTGCTTGAGTTCTTCGAACCAGTTCACGACGATGTCGATTTTCTGCCGTGGCGGCGCGGTTGCCGGTTTCTCTGCTGTGGATACGCCTGCTGGTGCACCGGACGGTTTTATCATCAGGAACTTCCTGCCGTCGGGGCTGATGTCCCATGGAGTACTCGTACCCTTTGGGAGAGTAGAAGAAAAGTACATCCCCTTGAAAAGGACTTTGGGATTTCCCCGTTTGAACGTCGGCTCTGTTTCCACCTCAACGGCCATGGTTGCATCCCCGCTGCGGTAGAACAACTCCCGTCCACCCGGTGACCACAACGGGCTGCCTCCACCATATCTCGAGACTTGCCACTTTCCCTTGTTCACATCAGGGAATGAACGCACA
>JAGFXO010000106.1 GCA_017861285.1 Geobacteraceae bacterium
TAATGCAGCGGATGAAGAGCATGAGTGCCGGGAAGATGGGATATTCAACGACTGAAATCGGCGACATGGTTGCAAAGGCCGTAAGCTGATCGACAGGAAAAAATCCCCGCTATCCGCATTCGAAGAAGATGAGCTGTCTCTTCGGTATGCGGCACTCATAGTTTCGTTGCTGCAAAATATGACATGATGATTTATTGACATGGGGAGCAGGGGGAGGAACCCCCCAGCTCCTTTTTTGTTGACAAGGATTCTTTAGTATAAATAAAATGCGAGGAACAAGACTGCCTTTGCGGTGGTCAACAGTCGAGAGGAGATTACCATACAATGGCAAAGAAACTGTGGAACGTGGCCATTGCCGGAGCTACCGGTGCTGTCGGCAACCAGATGATCCAATGTCTTGAAGAGAGGAACTTCCCTGTAGGGAAAATAAAATTTCTCGCCAGTGAACGTAGCGTCGGGAAAATCCTGGAATTCAGGGGCAAACCGGTAGTCGTCGAACTTCTTGACCACAATGCATTCGAGGGGATCGATATCGCGCTTTTTTCCGCGGGGGGGAGCCGCTCTGAAGAATTCTGCCCTTCGGCAGCGAAGGCCGGTGCCGTGTGTATCGACAACTCCAGTGCCTGGAGGATGGATCCGGATGTGCCGTTGGTAGTGCCGGAAGTAAATGCGCATGCCATAGCCCTGTATACGAAAAAGGGTATCATAGCCAATCCCAACTGCTCGACCATTCAGATGGTTGTAGCGTTAAAGCCGCTTCACGACTATGGAAAAATCAGAAGAATCGTGGTGTCGACCTATCAGGCGGTCTCCGGAACGGGAAAGAAGGCCATTGACGAGTTGCGGATTCAGACGGGTGAACTGCTGAACGGCCGACCCGCTGAAGCCAAGGTGTATCCGCACAGGATTGCCTTCAACTGTCTTCCCCAGATCGATTCCTTCGAAGCCAACGGTTATACGAAGGAAGAGATGAAGATGATCAATGAGACCAGAAAGATAATGGAGTCTGATGTCAAGGTAACAGCGACCACCGTGCGGGTCCCGGTATTCTATGGGCACTCCGAGTCGGTCAATATAGAGACTGAGAAGAAAATAAATGTTACAAAGGCTTTTGAACTGCTGAAAAATGCCCCGGGATGCAAACTGGTGGATGATGTCGCCCATAAGGTCTACCCGATGCCTATTGATGCCGCCGGCCAGGACCTGACATACGTAGGGCGCATTCGAGAGGATGAGTCCGTCGAAAATGGCCTCAATATCTGGGTCGTCGCCGACAATATCCGCAAGGGAGCCGCGACCAACGCCGTGCAGATAGCCGAAATTCTGACTGAGAAATATCTTGGCTGATTTTCGGGCAGTCCGCAGTTTCTTGTCTGTATGCGCAATATAAAACTGACAGTCGAGTATGACGGGACAGAGTATGTCGGGTGGCAACAGCAGCCGAATGGTGTTTCCATTCAACAGGTTCTCGAAGAGGCTCTCGCGAAAATCCTGAAAAGCCCGACCCGGATAAGTTCATCGGGACGTACAGATGCGGGGGTGCATGCGAGAGGGATGGTTGCGGCGTTTCGTACCGACAAGTTTATCCCCTTGAGCGCTTTCTCCGAAGGTCTGAATTCCCTCCTTCCACGGGATATTGCGGTGCGCCATGCGGAGGAGGTGCCCCTCGCATTCCATCCCCGCATTGATGCGCGGGGAAAGCATTACCGCTACACGATTCTGAATACGTCAAGGCGCTCGCCCCTGTTCCGCCTTGTCTCGTGGCACGTAAAGGCTGAACTGGACCTTGTAAGGATGAGGGATGCCGCGGCCCATTTCGTTGGGGAGAAGGACTTCGCCGCATTCCGTGCCGCCGGTTGCAGCGCCAGAACAACAGTGCGGCGTATCGATTCCCTGGAGATTTCACGCACTGATGATTTCATAATCATTGATGTAAATGGCAACGGCTTTTTGAGGAATATGATACGGATTATCGCGGGTACGCTTGTTGAAGCGGGGAGGGGTTCCCTCCCTCCGGAGGACATTCCGGAATTGCTGAACGGGCGGGACAGGGGAAAGGTGGGGATTACAGCCCCTCCCCAGGGATTGTGTCTCATGGAGGTTTTTTATTGAATGAAACCTGTCGTACAAGTTTTTTCCTTGACAAGGAATGCCGCATGCATTAGTCTATGCCCTTTCGATACGAATAGTAGTGAGTTGCTATCTACAGATATGGTGTGAGGTTTCGATGAAAACGCAAGTCGCAAAAGAAAATGAAGTAACCAGAAGCTGGCATCTGGTTGACGTGAACAATAAGGTGCTCGGCAGGGTTGCAACCCAGATTGCCAACATATTGCGCGGCAAGAACAAGGCCTGTTTTACCCCGAGCGTTGATACCGGTGATTTCGTGGTAGTGGTGAATGCCGAAAAGATTGCCCTGACCGGCAAGAAACTTTCCGACAAGGTGTATTACAGTCATTCGGGATATCCCGGCGGTATCAAGTCGATTAATGCAGGCAGTCTTCTGGAAAAAAATGCCGCCGATCTCATCAGGAAGGCGGTAAAAGGGATGCTTCCCAAAAATAAACTGGCGAGTCAGATGCTGAAGAAACTCAAGATTTATGTGGGACCCGAACATCCCCATAGCGCCCAGCAGCCTAAAGTGATGGACATATAACTGGCACGCTTTACTACTTGATTACTTGATTAGGAGATATAGAGATGGCAGGAACGAGCTATTACGGTACGGGAAAGAGAAAATCATCTATTGCCAGGGTGTGGCTCAAGCCGGGAAGTGGCAAGATCGTAATCAACAAGAAGGATATCGATGATTATTTTGGAAGGGAGACTTCCAAGATGGTCGTCAAGCAGCCGCTCGAACTTACTGATAATGTCGACAAGTTTGATATCTATGTTACGGTTTGCGGCGGCGGAGACTCCGGTCAGGCCGGCGCAATCAAGCACGGGATCACCAAAGCGCTGCTCGAGGTAGATGTCGTGATGCGTGGCACCTTGAAGAAGGCGGGCTTCATTACCCGCGATTCCCGTATCAAGGAGCGTAAGAAATACGGTAAGGCCGCGGCGCGAAGGAGCTTCCAGTTCTCCAAACGCTAATGCCGTGTTGGCTTCCAATGCAGTGTATCGAGGGGGGAAATCCGACAGGGTTTCCCCTTTTTTATATCATGCGTGCACGCCGTTTCCATGAACAAATTGTTTGCCTGTCGTGAGAAAAAGCGCCGAGGGGAAGAAAAATGTTGAAAGTTGCGATAGTTGGAGCAAGCGGCTATACGGGAATCGAACTTTTCAGGATACTGTATGGCCATCCCGAAGTGGCTGTTACCTGTGTAACATCCGAAAGGAGTGCCGGGAAACCGATTGCGGGAATTTTTCCGACCGTGCGGGGGCGCTGCAATTATATCCTGGAGAATCTTGAGCCGGCGAGGGTGGCGGGCAAGGCGGATTTCATCTTTACCGCGCTGCCTCACAAGGCCGCCATGGAGGTGGTACCTTCCTTCCTCGCCATGGGGAAGAAGATTGTCGACCTTTCCGCCGACTACCGCCTCAAGAATCCGTCTGAATATGCCGCCTGGTACGAGCCGCATATGAATCCGGAACTGTTGCGCACGGCTGTATACGGCCTGCCGGAGATCCGAAGGGCCAGGATAAAAAAATGCGCGCTCATTGCCAATCCCGGCTGTTATCCGACGAGCATCATTCTCGGGTTGGCGCCCTTGCTCAGGAAGGGTATCGTCGCGCTCGACTCGATCATTGCCGATTCCAAGTCGGGTGTAAGCGGAGCCGGCCGGGGCGCGAAGGTTGATTCTCTTTTTTGCGAAGTTAACAACGGTTTCAAGGCCTATGGTGTGGCAACACACCGGCATACGCCCGAGATTGAGCAAGAGCTTTCGCTGCTTGCCGGGCAGGAGATAAACATTTCCTTTACCCCTCATCTTGTCCCCATGAACCGCGGCATTCTATCCACCCTCTATGGAAAGCTCACGGGGGAGTACGCGACATCCGATCTGATCGGGATGTATGAAGAATTCTATCAGGGGGAAGCATTTGTCAGGGTCCTCCCTGAGGGCAGTTTCCCGTCGACGCTGCATGTCCAGGGGTCAAACTTCTGTGACATCGGCCTTACCGTGGACCGGCGCACGGGACGAGTCATTGTCGTCTCGGCAATCGACAACCTGGTAAAGGGCGCTTCCGGCCAGGCCGTGCAGAATATGAATATTATGAACGGGTTCCCCGAAACCATGGGATTGGAGACTCTCCCGCTTTTCCCCTGATTCGTGCCGTACCCTGCCAACAATGCAGATTGGCAGATGTCAGGCATTTTGGTTGATAACGAATGTATTTTCTTCCTGTTACGAAAGATGAAGCCGATGCTCGGGGATGGGCGGAACTGGATATAATCTTTGTCAGCGGTGATGCCTACATAGATCACCCCGCCTTCGGCATACCCCTCCTCGCCCGACTGCTCGAGTCAAGGGGTTTTCGTGTCGGTATCATCCCCCAGCCCGACTGGCATTCCAAAGAGGCGTTTACAGTTCTTGGCAGGCCGAGGCTTTTTTTTGCCGTGTCCGCGGGTGCCATGGATTCGATGGTTGCCCACTACACGCCGGCTCGAAAGCTGCGCTCCGATGATGCCTATACACCGGGCAATCGCCATGGGTCACGACCTAACCGGGCCACCATCATATATACGTCCAGGGTCAAGGAGGCGTACAAAGGGGTTCCTGTTGTCATAGGCGGCATCGAGGCCGGCCTGAGGCGCTTTGCCCATTATGATTTCTGGGATGACAAGGTCCGCCGTTCAATACTTTTTGATTCCAAAGCGGACCTGCTGATTTACGGAATGGGAGAAAATCCCCTCGTGGATCTTGCTGAGCGGATGCGCAAGGGCGAGCCGTTTACCTCGATCAGAGATATCCGGGGAACCGCGTACATTGGTGACGACAGTTCCTATTGCCCTGGTGGTACCTGTCGGACGGTCACGGAACTGCCTTCGTACGAATCTGTTGCTGCAGACAAGGCAAAATACGCTGAAGCGTTCCGCCTGTCCGCCGGGGAATTGAACCCGTTTCGCGCAACAGTAACCGTACAGAGGCATGGCACTCGCCTGCTGGTGTGTAATCCTCCCGCGTTCCCGCTGTCTGAAAAAGAACTCGATTCTCTCTATATTTTGCCCTTCATGAAAAGGCCGCATCCGTCCTACGGGGAAACCATACCGGCATACGAGCAGATCAAGACTTCTATTACTACGCATCGCGGCTGTTTCGGCGGTTGTGCTTTTTGCGCGATCAGTTGGCATCAGGGAACGATCATACAGTCGCGCAGCGAGGAATCGATACTTCGGGAAATTCAGGCCCTCACAGGGTTTTCATGGTTCAGGGGAAGCATCACCGATGTCGGGGGACCGACGGCAAATATGTACGGGACATCATGCGGAAATCCATCTTTACTCAAGGAATGCCGACGAGGAAGTTGTCTGTGTCCGAGCGTCTGCAGGCATTTGAACGCCTCCGGCAAGAGGGCAGCGGATCTGATGCGCAAGGTCCGGGAAATCAAAGGTGTTCGTCATGTCGCAGTTTCCTCCGGTGTCAGGTATGACCTTCAGGATTATCAGCAGGAATACTTTGCCGAGTTGATCCGGCACCATGTCGGGGGGCTGCTGAAAATCGCGCCGGAACACCTGGTCGACAAGGTAACCGCCGTCATGCGGAAACCACGGCGTAAGGACTTTGAAAAGTTTCTGGATTACTTTAAAGCGGAAAGCAGACGTTCGGGAAAAAAACAGTATGTTGTGCCGTATCTGATTTCCGGTCATCCCGGCTGCACCATTACCGACATGGTCGACCTCGCGCTGCTTCTCAAGGGCTACGGCTTGAGGGTGGAGCAGGTACAGGATTTTACGCCTACGCCCGGCACCCTTTCCACGTGCATGTACCACACGGGGCTCGATCCTTTTACGGGCAAAGCAGTACATGTCCCCAGAAGCGAAAAGGAAAAGAGGCTGCAAAAGGCATTGCTTCTCTACCATCTCCCCGAGCATCGAAAAAATATTGTACAGGCACTCACGGAATGCAACCGTGAGGATGCCGCTCATAAACTGTTCGGCAACCCGAGTGTTCGGATGCCGGGAAAGAGGAACATCTAACCGACGGCAGTGCTGCGGGCGCCGGTAAGCGGGAACAGATACCTGGAAAATTCCTTCACAACGATGTGTAGTTATATTTAATTTGCTCATACATCATGTTTGCTAAAAAAAATATTGACATGATGGGCAAAGTAATTTATATACAGAGCTTCGTGTTTTTTGCAGAAAAGCTGGTTCGAAAAACGTATGCGCTGGCGTAGCTCAATTGGCAGAGCAGCTGACTTGTAATCAGCAGGTTGCGGGTTCGAGTCCCATCGCCAGCTCCACATAAAAAAAGTATTGATCAGGTCTTCACCTGGAGGGATTCCCGAGTGGCCAAAGGGAACAGACTGTAAATCTGTCGTCGGACGACTTCGGAGGTTCGAATCCTCCTCCCTCCACCATAAATTTGCTGCGGAATCCGGGGATCTTCATGCATCGTCAGGAGACGTGAGTCGCTTGAACTGAAAATGCGTAGGGCCGCGGATTCAAAAAACTGCATAGATTTTTCGCGGGAATAGCTCAGTTGGCTAGAGCGTCAGCCTTCCAAGCTGAGGGTCGCGGGTTCGAGTCCCGTTTCCCGCTCCATTTTCAAGCTGCCCACATAGCTCAGGCGGCAGAGCACTTCCTTGGTAAGGAAGAGGTCATCGGTTCAAGTCCGATTGTGGGCTCCATACTTTGTTTGTTTACACCCAGAGAAACTGACTAAAAAACTGTATATTGCAGGAGGAACTCCTAATGGCAAAGGCGAAATTTGAGAGGACGAAGCCGCACGTAAACATAGGGACGATTGGGCACGTAGACCATGGCAAGACCACGTTGA
>JAGFXO010000107.1 GCA_017861285.1 Geobacteraceae bacterium
TACCTTCCGCAGCAACGTGTCTTGCACGAAGGGCTTCGTAATGAAGTCGACGCCCTCCTCAAATATGCCCTTTTCGTGCATGATGTTTGCTGTGTAGCCGCTGACAAACATGACCTTTATTCCGGGTTTCATCTTTCTCGCCTCTTCGAGGATTTCCCTTCCGTTCTTCCTTGGCATGATTATATCGGAAAGAATAAGGGAGATGTCCTCCCTGTTTTCACTGAATTTCGCCACCGCTTCCTCGCCATTAACGGCAACGAGCACCCTGTATCCAACCCGTTCAAAGCTTTTTTTCATAAACGTCCTGACCATCTCCTCGTCCTCTGCAATGAGAATGGTCTCCGAACCGCCGAAGGCCGGTTTCCCCACCTCATTTCGTTTCTCCCCCATGGAAAGACCTTCATCAATAATCGGCAGGTAGATGCTGAAGGTAGTCCCCTTGCCGGGTTCGCTTGTAACGAGAATGGAGCCATTATGCTGCTTGATTGCGCCATAAATCATTGCCAGTCCGAGGCCTGTCCCCTTGCCGATCTCTTTCGTAGTGAAAAAGGGTTCGAAAATCCGGTCCAGGTATTTTTCTTCTATGCCCGTGCCTGTATCTGAAACGGAAATCCGGGCATACTTTCCCGGTTTCGGCATGTCGTGATCTGCCTCGGAGCTGTTTTGCACAAGCGCCTCCTCGGTTGCGATGCGCAGTAAACCTCCACAGGGCATTGCATCGCGGGCGTTTGTCGCAAGATTCATCAGCACCTGTTCGAGTTGGCTGATGTCAGCCATGACCGGCAGCTTCCTTTCAGATAAATTCGTGCTGAACTCGATATCCTCACCGATGATCCTTCTGATCCACTTGCCGGTATTGCGGACGATGGTGTTGACCAGTACCGGCTTCGGGTGAATCACCTGTTTCCTGCTGAAGGCGAGCAGGCCCCTGGTCAACTCGGTGGCTCGCTCTGAGGCCTTCAATACCTGATCAACACAGTCCAGCAAAAGTTCGTCGTCTGCAGGTACATTGTCGCGTATCATCTCTCCGTAGCCGGATATTGCGGTCAGCAGGTTGTTGAAGTCATGCGCTATACCGCCTGCGAGCATGCCGATGGATTCCATCCGTTGAGCCTGAACCAGTTGCTGCTCCAGTCTTCTCCTCTCAGTCACATCGTGGGCGATGCCGCGATAGCCGACGACCTTGCCCGTATCGTCCCGAACGACCGTTGCCGAGAAATGAACCACGACCCTGGCCCCGTCCTTTTTCTTCAGTTCCAACTCGAAATCCTTGACAAATCCGAAACTGGTCAGCGTTTCCAGAAAGTCTTCCCTGACTTTCAAGGGAATGCCGAAATCATGGCCTATACTCTTGGCGAGCAACTCCTCCTTCGTGTACCCGAGAAGTTCCGTGCCCGCGGGGTTTATATCGCTCATTCTCCCGGCGGCATCCACGATGAAGACCATGTCCTTGGATTCTTCAAAAAGGGTCCGGTATTTTTTTTCGGATTCCCTGACGGCTTGTTCCAGAGTCATCCGTTCCGTAATGTCGGTGTGTGATCCTGAAAAGCGGTATGGCACTCCCTGAGGATCCCGCATGCATGCTCCGCGGGAAAGTACCCAGCGATAGAAGCCATTCTTGTGCTGGAGCCGATATTCTACCTCGTATGCCGGCCTGTGGTCTTCCAGGTACATTTCCCGCGCATCCATTACCATCTGCAGGTCGTCAGGATGGATCCTTTCGATCCACTCTCCGATTTCATTCGGAATTTCATCGTCCTCATAACCCAGCATGCTTTTCCAGCGGGACGAAAAATATACCTCTCCACTTGCAAGGTCCACGTCCCAAATGCCGTCGTTGGTGCCCTGAACCGCGAGGGCGTACCTTTCCTCACTCTTGCGCAGTGCATCTTCAACCCGCTTTCGCCCGGTGATGTCGCGGCTGATGCCGATAAGCCCGAGGGTCTTGCCGTCATGCGCATAGAATGGGGTCTTCAGTGTGTCCAGCAGGATGCGTCGGCCATCGGGATAGTCAACCCACTCCTCGTTCTGGCGGGCAGTACCCTGTGACAGCATCTGCCGGTCCATATCCCGGAAGAACTCGGCAACTTCCCGGGAAAACAGATCCAGATCGGTGAGTCCGGCCAGTTTCTTTTCCGGCCGCCCTGCAAAGGCTTCAAAGGCCTTGTTGCAGCCAAGGTAGACCCCCGCGCAGTCCTTATAGAAAATGAGGTCAGGAATTGAATCGAGCAAGGCACGCAAGAGGCTCCGTTGTTGATCAAGCTGACTGGCCAACTTTCGATATCCCTTCTCGCTTTCCCGGAGTGAATTCATCAGAGCGTCGCGTTCCGTCAGCGAACGGGCCAGGTTGATGTTGCTGTAGCTTAGCTGGGAGATGATGGAGGCAAGCTTCATGAAATAAGCCATACCGGTATTCACCGTTTCCCGGCTCACCCGTGGAACGGCATCAAGTGCTGCCAGGTACTCTTTCTCATTGAAACCGTATTTCCCGGCCTGTGATCGGAACAGGTCGTAGTCCGGTGTTTCGTCATCAAAAAAGAATTGCCCCATGAAGATGTTGCCCAGATGTTGCCCATTTACCATAATGGGAGTTGCAACGTCCCACATGTTGTTCCTGCATTTGTAAAGCTTGAACTCCCCGGCCGGAACGCCCGCGGAGAGCTTCGTATCGCTATCGATGCAGTGCCTGCGTGTTTCGGGGTGCACCCGATGGAATTTCACGCAAATATCCTTCCATCCTACGCCAACCAGTACATTCCCTTTGAGATCGACTATGCTCATGGGAATATGAGCAAGTTTATAAAAATCATCCATGAGTGACTGGATCGCCGGGGCATCGATGATGTCGGCAAGTTCCGGAGTTACCATATTCATTTCGGGAGTAAGGGTACTTTCCGATTTCAGGTTGCTGCAGAAGCCTCGTGAGTTCATTTCCATTGCCGCAGATTGCCCCCGTTTCAGTACATTAACATTTCGGTTTCAAAATATATGGCAATTTAACAACATCTTGACATCTTTTTACAAGGGTAATTTGAGGGTCGCATCATTCGATGTGTGACGGGTGTCGCGATGGGCAGTGAATCGATGACGAAGGAATGCTGCCGCAATGAAGCGCTTTATGAAGCGAATTCCTCTAAACGGATGACTTTCATCTGCGCAGGGGGGTTAGGCAAGGATGCTTCTTGTTTTGTCCAACAGGTCTTTCCTGGTGAATGGCTTGGCTATAAAATCCACGTTCTCTCCCAGCACTCCATTTCCTTCGATGATGTCCCGCGAATAGCCACTGATGAAAAGCACCTTTATGTCGGGGTTGATACGCTGTATGTCCTCATACATTTCCCGGCCGCTCTTCTTCGGCATGACCATGTCGGAAATAACCAGCGAAACGCTATGACCGTGGTCCTGAAATTTTGTGACGGCTTTTTCTCCGTCTTCAGCAACTATTACGCGATAACCGGCCCTACCCAGCGTTTTTTCCAGAAAATGCCGCACAAACTCTTCGTCCTCGACCACAAGAATGGTCTCTGTCCCGCCTGCAGAAAGATTTCTTTCCAGCAGTTTTTCCTGGGAGGTTTCGGCTTCCGCAAGGGGCAGATAGATGGTAAAGGTCGTTCCTTCGCCGGGCGTGCTCTCAACGGCAACTGCGCCACTATGCTGTTTTATGATACCGTAGATGATGGAAAGTCCCAGTCCTGTCCCTTTTCCGATTTCTTTGGTCGTGAAGAAAGGCTCGAAGATTTTCTCCAGAGTCTTCTCGTCCATGCCTGACCCGGTGTCGGAGACGGAGACGACGACGTAGCCACCGGGTTTTTCCAACTCATACTTCCGATATTCCCGCTCATCGAGGAAAGTGTGCCATGTCTTGAATTTCAGATACCCTCCGGCGGGCATCGCATCCCTGGCATTGATGGCTAGATTGATGAGGACCTGTTTTATCTGTCCGCTGTCCCCCATGATGGTAAGCTTCTCATGGGAAAGGTCCGCCGAGAAATGGATATATTCTTCCAGCGTCTGGGCAAGGAGTTTGCCGGTATTGGTTACAATGTCGTTGACAGCCAGCGGTTGAAGGTTGATGACCTGTTTCCGGCTGAAGGCAAGGAGATTCCGGGTAAGTTCAGCGGCCTCTCGTGCGGCTGACTGTATAATTTTGATGTTCGGGCGGCAGTGTTTGTCCTGTTCACCCAACTCTTCCATGAGTTCCTCGCAGCAGCCGGAAATGGCGGTCAGGAGATTGTTGAATTCGTGGGCCACGCCCCCGGCGAGGAGTCCGATGGATTCCATCTTCTGGGCCTGTAAAAGCTGTTGTTCCAGACTTCTTTGTTCAGAGATGTCTTCAACAACACTGACTCCAGCAATAATCTGATCGCCAATTTTGAGAGGGGCTGCCGACAAGATCACCGTCCGCTTCGTTCCGTCAAAACATTCTATTTCAACGATCCTTTTCTCCGCTATTCCCTTGCTGAAGGCCCTGTAGGTCGGCCATTCCTCCTTTCTTATCCGTTCCCCGGAATCCACATGCCACCCTTTGCAGTCGTCTATGGCGATACCGGTCTCTTCCGTATAGCCCCATATTTTTCTCAGCGCCCGGTTCTCCAGTATTTTTTTCCCTTTCCTGTCGAATACCGCCACACCGACTGGCAGGGTTTCAAGGATGATCCTCAGCAGTTCTTCGTTCTTCCTGAGTTCTTCCTCCGCACGTTTCCTGACGGTTATATCCGTATGTGACCCCGCAATCCGGCACGGTTTTCCTTCTTTGTCGCGGAGACAGATTCCCCTGTTAAAGATCCACCGGTAGTTCCCGTCCTTATGGAGAATCCGGCTTTCAAATTCATAATGGGAGATACGTCCCTCCAGATAGTCGCTGAGAATATCCTTTGCCCTCGGATAATCCTCGGGGTGTATCCGATTCTTCCATTCCTCATGATTATTGCCAATTTCATCATCCCTGTACCCCAGCATGCTCTTCCATCTGGGTGAAAGGTAAACGGCGTCCGTTTCCAGGTTCCAATCCCAGATGCCGTCATTTGATCCCAGCACGGCGAGCGCATATCTCTCTTCGCTTTGCCGCAGCGCCTCCTCGGTTTTTTTTCTCTCCGCGATCTCTTTCCGCAATATTTCTACTGTTTCAGCCAATTCAGCCGTGCGTTCCACAACCCGCTTCTCCAGTTCGCCGACGGCAAGTCTGTTTGCCGCTTCCGTTTTTATGGCCGCCGTCATGTATGCGAACGGCAACTTGCAGCTTGTCTTTAAATTGTAAAACCACTTCCAAATTGCTCCCATGGTAGAAATTCACTCCTGAGGGTATCACTTTCCGATATTGAGGATTCTTCAAGTGAAAAATGAAATAGAAATAATGTATACGGCAAAAGACGAACGGGTGGATTAATATACATTTATTTGACAGAATTATCAAAGTGGTTTTTGATAACCCTCCGAAGTTTTTTATCGAGGGGAATTTCTGCTTGGCGTTAAGGCCGGTCTTCCGATGCCCAAAGTTTCGATCGCTGGTTAGAGCCCAGATCGTCAGGCTGTATGTGAGCGGGTCGGGACGAAATCGTCGAAGGTTTGACTCTGAAGGTGAAGCAGACCTTCAGCATCGGCGTTTTCCCGGCGGAGAAAAAGGCATTTTACTGAGTCAGCAGTGGTTAGTTACAGGGATTTGCCGCCATTCCCCGAAGATGCTTTTGTTACTCCGGGAGTGTTTAAGGGGGGAATACTTCAACTACGTTTCCGTCAGGGTCGAGACATCTGAAAAACAGTTTTCCATTTGCGTTTCCCTGAGCCAGTTTCGAGATGATCCGAATATCGAGTTTTTGTGCATTCGAAAAACACTCTTCAATATCAGATACCTTTATGTATACCAATGCCCGGAGAGTGAGGCCCTCAGGCAAGTTCGCGTTGTACGTCCCGGGGACAAGAACCAACCCCTGATCAAAAACTACTTCCTCCAGCGATTGCTTCCTGATGCTCAGACCGAGCAGATCCCGGTAAAAGCGTACTGACTTTTCAAAAGAGGCGACAGGAATTTTTGCTCCGCACGCTTGTTCCGCCGGCTTTTCCTCGAAAATCCCCTTGAGGTCCCAATCTATCTCTTCTTCCTTCTGCAAAGCTTGTTCAATTGCGGATTCCGTGGCCAGCTTGAAGATTACCGGCCTGCCGATGACAAATTCCAATTCATCGAGTTTAATGACGTCAGTCGGGTCGGCGACGGCGAGCACAAGGGCATTTCCCGACGGTTTCAGGGGGACAAAATGGTAGCGATAAATAGCTTCTTGCGGCAAGATATGCGGGAAGATATCGAGGATGGCCTCGTCTATTTTGAATCCGTTGAGGTCTACGTACTCCATTCCGAACTGCTCGGCAAGTGCCTTCGCAAGGGTCTCTTCGGTAATGAGGGAATTCACCAGGCAAACCTTGCCGAAACGCTCACCGGTTGTTTTGATGATGGCAAGGACCAGGGACAGATCTGAAGGGTTCAAATCCCCCCTCTCAACGAGTATTTCGCCGATTTTTTTTCTTTTCAAAGGCTGCATAATTCTTGCCCCGTGTATCTGGTAAACAACGTTATCATCCTCAAGTATGTCACAAATTATAACATTGTTACTCCGAAGTTCAATGTCAACAACACCAGTCCCGTGATTGAACGGGTTGCAAGCCGGAGACCGGCATTTGACCGGCAATGATTTGTGCGTACAGCAATAGATTCGATCGATACTGTTGCTACATTTCGGTTATCCATACATTCATACATGCAACCCAGCCAGTAAAAAGCCCGGGCAAGCCAGCGGGCTGTCCATCGGCAGCTCTGGAGTTTTCATGTATTGAGAGCTGTCGCTCGTGGCTCCACCGGAGAGGCCGGTCTGGTCAGAAATACTGGCAGTGATCTGCCGTGACCGCCTTCTCGTTCAAGAACCAACTTGAGTCCACAATACCGTCAGCTTACATCGAACGTTGCTGCCGCAAGGCTGCAGCCATAGAAATGCACCTTGCCTGTTTGCTTCAGCAGTTTGAGGAAATCATATATCTCTACCGGGTCTCCGTCACGAGCCAGTCGCTCTCGAAGCCACATTTCTTCGGAAGCGTGTCGCCCGTCAATCTTGAGTGATTGTAAGCCCGCTTCGGTGAGCACCCGTACTGCCCAGAGCACAAACAGGATATCCACCTGAATGCCCTTTGTCGCCTGAACGTAAGCAAAGGTCAGTGGAGTCAGAAGGCGGTCGTATCCGTCATCTCTTATGACAATTGCCAAACTCTTCACCGTGTTTTCCTCCTTTTCGAGAGATTTTAAAACTTCCCCTCTTAATTCAGGGGGATGAAAAGGCATGGCCGGCCATCCCAAAAGTCCGTTCTTTATGGTTACAAGTGTAGCAAATTTTCACGCTCATGCACCGGGCATTGAGGGCACCCAAAGCATTGAACTCTGCAAGACGAAAGTTAATTAGTTGTGTTCCCCCCCTTGACATCCGAAAATGTCGAAATTATTTTTCTGATAGAAACACTCAAAGAGAAAGGAGGCAATGAACATGGCAAACTGGGATGTTTTCAGAGAGCTGGACAATCTGAGAAGGGAAATCGATGAGGCCTTCCGAGGTGCCGGAATCCATCGCCGGCCCCTGGCGAGTGCGTTTCTTTCGCCGGTAACGTCGCGCCGCTTTCCTCTGGTCAACTTCAGTGAAGACGAAGGGCATGTATATATTGATGCGCTGGTTCCCGGTGTTGATCCCAAGGATACCGACCTCACGGTGTTAAGAAATGCCATCACCATCAGCGGAGAACGTAAACCTTTTATTGAAAAGAGGGGACAGATCGTGCATCGGAGTGAACTCGGTTCGGGCAAATTCTCCCGGACACTGGAACTGCCTACAGATATCAACCCCGACAAGATCAAAGCTGAATATCGTGACGGCATCTTGCGCGTTATCCTTGCCAAGGCCGAGCATGCCAAGCCCAAAAAGATCGAGATCAAGCTTTCGTAAGTATATTTCGCTGACAACACTGATGGATGAAAGGAGGTCATCACCATGGCAACAAACAGCTTGACTGAATGGAACGACGACAGGACTATCCCGAATCGTGAAGAAACGAGGTCGAGTGAAAAGTTTATCAAGCCGGCGGTAAACATTATCGAAACGGAGGAGGGCCTCACGTTAACGGCAGATGTTCCGGGCGCGGCCAAAGATGCACTGGAGGTCAACGTAGAGAAGGGAATCCTGACTATCAGCGCACCGGTAACCCGGAGCATGCCTGGTAATCCAACCTATTCGGAATTTGAGCTCGCCTCCTATTACCGGCAGTTCTCTATTCCGGAGAGCCTTGATCATGAAAAGGCAAAAGCTGACCTGTTCAATGGGATCCTGACGCTCAGGGTTCCCAAGGCCGAGGTTGCGAAGCCGCGCAAGATAGAAATCACGGTATCGTAAGAGAAAGCATCTTCACGGTAGTCGTAGTCTCAACAGAAAAGCCGGTCCGGTTTCTTTTCCTGAGCGGCAGGCCTTTGGGAGAGCCGGTTGCTGGCGCGGCCCCATCGTCATGAATACTCAAGAAGAATTGCGGACTGCGTTCGAGGAATTTCAAAAAGGAACTTTTATCAAGTGAGCCTTAACGAGAGGACCGATGCCGAGAGGGGGAAATAAAATGAACTGCTTGCGTTCTTCGGATGCCGACTCGGGCAACAATTGTGAGGTGCCTTTTCGCCTCTGATTTTCTACACGATTTTTTCTGGGGATAAATCCTGTAAACTTTTTCCGTTGTCGAGCGTTATACAGAGCAAGAAAAGAAAACAAAGGGCAACAAATTGAAAACCGGACCAGGGATTCAACGGTCCGGGAAGGAGACCCCAGATGAGAAAATTCCTGAGTTGTTTAATGTTTGCCCTGTTGGTGCCGGTTTCGCAGGCTGATGCCGACGATGTCGGATTCAGTTTGGGGATTAATGTCGGTGCCCCCGCAGCCGTCTCCCCTGTATACGCTCCCCAACCGGTGGTATTACAAGAACCGCCGGAATTTGTCGAGCCGCCGGAACTGGGATTTTATGTGGCGGTAGGCGTCCCTTATGATCTTTTCTTCGTGGGCAATCTCTTCTATCTCTTCAGCGGGAACGCATGGTATGCGTCTCCTTACTATAACGGGCCGTGGGCACCGGCTTATTACAACCATATACCCTATACCCTTCGCAGGTACCCTTTTGAAAGAATTCATTACTACAGGGATGATTATTTCAGGCGTTACCACCACTATGGGGATTGGGGCGGCCACCGGTATTTCCGCCCGGATTGGCGTCGAGTGGATAGGAACCGGCTACGGCAACCGGAGCAGACCTGTTTACAATGCACCGTCCAGACCCGTTTATAACGCACCGTCCAGACCCGTTTACAATGCACCGTCCAGACCCGTTTACAATGCACCGAACAAACCCGTTTACAATGCACCGTCCAGACCTGATTACGGCAACCGGAGCAGACCGGAGTACAACAACAACCAGACGAGACCAGACCAAGGGAGCGGGAACAGGCCCGTTTACAGCGCACCGGGCAGACCTGGCAATACTGCCGTGAGCAGACCGGTGAACAATACGCAAAGCAGCACTGATCGCGGCAACGCGAATGGACCCGTGAACCACAGCCCGCAAAGACCGGACCACGGCAATAGAATTTCGGAAGGTCGAGTCAGGTAGTTTGCTGGTGTCAAATTGCAGAATTAACAGATATTTCCCCCTCCCTCGACGGGAGGGGGTCAGGGGGTGGGCGAAGATTCAACCTGCTGAAATAATGGCAATTTCACCCCCACCCCTCCCCCATCAAGGGGGAGGGAGGAATTTTTACATTTTACATAAATTTATTTGCAAATAAACACTAGTTCAAGAAAAAACAGATATCACTCGGCATTATTGCTTCGACTGATGGTCATGCAATAATGCCCGTGTATATGTCCCTTGCAGTCCGTTGTGCTCGATTGGCTATTTGATGATTATTTTCCCGGTCATCCCCCCTTGAGTATGGCCGGGAATGGTGCACTTGAGGTCACTGAAATTCCCGGTCTTAACCGGTACCATCCACCATTCCGTTTTGCCGCCGGGGTACACCTCTATCTCTCGTATCTGACCTTTGATTTCTGCAATCGCCTTGCCGTCCGGACCGTTAACCTGGACTTTTCGGGTAAAGACCCCTTGCGCCATTCCTTCGGAGGAAAAATAATGTTTCTGAGGGCTTGGATTTGTCAGCACAAGTTTGTAGAGCTTCCCTGTTTCCATAGTTATTGTTTCAGGAAAGAAAGCGAGCGCATTCTTTTCATTTCCAAGCTGCACCGTAATCTCTATCGGTGCCTGGTTTGTCAGATCACCTGCGGCGAGTGAAGAAACCGGCAACATACATGCGGCACAAGCGACAACCATAAGCAGAATCCTCTTGAATGAAGAACTCATCATGTACCTCCTTGAATGTCTGGCTTGCCTTGAAGACGGTACTTTCTGAAGGCTAAAACCGGTAGTTCCAAAAACTTTATATCCAAATGGTAGCATAATCCGCCTGGAGGTAAAGGCAATATCCCCAAAAGAACTACTTCGCGATGCGCTGACTGGCACTTGAAAACACGCGCTCATTTTCTCATCGCCGGAAGCGATATGGAGTTTTTTTTGGTGCCGTGTGTTACGCAACAAAATATCTTGACAAGATTTCATAATTCAAGATAATTGATACCCCTGTAGAGGGGAGTAGCTATCAGCCGGATAAAAGGCTGACCCGTGGTCCGTTACTACGACTGCAAAGTCAGGGCAGGGGACGAAGGAATGTCGGCAAGACCTTTATCCGGAGCGGATTCCGCCGAGGGTCAAGGTCTTTTTTGTTGTTGCCGGCTGAACCCGAAATCTACGGTCCCAACGACTGCACAACAAGAATTCAAAAGAATGAAACTATTTTTTGGAACAAAGGATGGATTTTATGAGAAGTCTCGCTTTTATGGCAATATTTATGTGGCTGCTGGTTCTTTTGTGCTCTACACACACATGATGGTACCGAGTATGTAAGAGGGGGGGGGAACCGTTCCATGAAATGTGAACCGAAAGTCTGGCACTCGCTATCCGTGGAGGAAGTCCTGACGGCACTCGACACGGAATCAGCGGGACTCTCCAAGGAGGAAGCCTCCAAGCGGATATTGGAATACGGCGCCAACGAACTGGTTCGGAAAAGTGCTGGCGGTCCATGGCGCATGCTCTGGCGACAGTTGAACAATCCCATCGGCTGGCTGTTGATTGCAGCCGGGTTCATATCTGTTTTGTTGAACAAGCACACCGATGCGGCGGTTGTCTTCGGTGCGGTGGTCATCAACTCGATAATCGGCTTTATTCAGGAATACCGTGCTGGAAAGGCGATTGAAGAGCTCGCGGCCATGGTTCCCGAATCTGCCACGGTAATCCGGAGTGGACTCCCGGTGACGGTTCACACTCGAGAGCTCGTTCCGGGCGATGTAGTTACCCTGCAGAGCGGTGACAAGGTTCCGGCCGACCTGCGCATCATCCGTGCGAAAAATCTTCTCATCGAGGAGGCGGCATTGACGGGCGAGTCCCTCCCGGTCGCAAAGAATACGGAGACAACAGTCCCGGAAGCCTCCCTCGGTGATCGCTTCGGAATTGCGTACAGCGGAACCCTGGTTATTCAGGGTGCCGCCGCGGGTGTGGTAGTCAATACCGGAAACTGTACCGAATTGGGACGCATCAATGAGATGCTCACTCAGACAGTTCAAGTGGAAACGCCGCTCACCAGGCAGCTGGCAAGGGTCACGACCGGTATCACCGCCGCCGTCCTGGTGGTTGTTGCCATTCTCGTCGGGTTCGGCATCTGGGTCAAGGATGCGCCTGTCGGCGAATCGCTCATGGTTGCCGTGACCCTCGCCGTGGCGGCCATTCCGGAGGGACTGCCCGCGGTGATCACCATCGCATTGGCCATCGGTGTCCGGCGCATGGCGTCCCGGAATGCGGTCGTCCGGTATCTGCCGGCGGTTGAAACGCTGGGGGCCACGACGGTAATCTGTTCAGACAAGACGGGCACCTTGACGAGAAACGAAATGACGGTCCAGGTGGCATGGGTTGAAGGACATGAGTATCGGTTTTCCGGGGTTGGTTATGCCCCGGTAGGTGAAGTCGAGCATGACGGCATCCGGCTGACGTCACTCCCCCCGGGACTCCGGGGAATCCTCACCACGGCCATTCTGTGCAATGATGCCGCTGTGCGTGACGAAGCGGGCGTCTGGATGCCTACCGGTGATCCGACGGAGGCTGCTCTGGTGACAGCCGCCAGGAAGGGTGGATTGGTTGAGGAGGAAATCCGCGATCGGTATCCACGTCTCGATGTCATCCCCTTCGAATCGGAGACGAAATTCATGGCCACATTGCACCGGATCGATGGAGAGGCCTGTGTTCTGCTCAAGGGAGCACCGGAAACCGTACTTCAGCGGTGCATGCTCAGCGAGGCCGAAGCCCTTCGAACCTCTGACGCCATAGAGACCTATGCCCGACAGGGCATGCGGATGATTGCCTTTGCCCGTAAGCGGGTCACTTCAGCCGAAGGGATTCTGCCGGGAGATGAAGAGGGCGGCTTCATGTTTGACGGGATCATCGGCATGATGGATCCGCCGAGGACCGAGGCAATGGATGCCATCCGCGTTTGCCATGGAGCCGGAATCACCGTGAAAATGATCACCGGCGACCACCCGACCACTGCCGAAGCCATCGGTCGCCAGCTCGGCCTGTTGGCATTGGAACAAAAAGCCATGCAGGGCAGGGAACTGGAAGGCCTCGCGGATGATCAGCTCCGTGCCGCCGTCATGGGTACCAACGTTTTCGCACGGGTGGCGCCCGAACATAAGCTCCGGCTCGTGCAGGCGCTTCAGGAACTGCGCCATGTTGTTGCCATGACTGGCGACGGAGTAAACGATGCTCCGGCACTCAAGCGGGCCGACATCGGCATTGCCATGGGTATCACGGGCACATCGGTGTCCAAGGAGGCTGCCAAGGTGGTACTGATGGACGACAACTTTGCCTCCATTGCCGCCGCAGTAGAAGAGGGGCGGCGCGTCTATGACAATCTCATCAAATCGCTTGCCTTTGTATTGCCCACAAACCTTGCCCTTGCCTGCATTCTCTCGGTCGCCATGTTCTTCTTCCCGACGGTGACCGTCGAGGGGGTGAGCATCCTCCTCATGGCCATGTCGCCGACACAAATCCTCTGGATCAACCTGGTGGCAAGTGTAACCCTATCGATTCCCCTTGCCTTCGAGACTCTCGAACCGAATGCCATGCTCCGTTCGCCGCGGCCGGCCGATGAACCGGTTTTTTCCCGGTTCTTGCTCTATCGACTCCTCATGGTGGCGGCGCTCATGACGGCAGGGGGCTGCGGGCTTTTCCTGTGGGAATATTTCCGGATACTCGGAACCAATCCCATAAGCGCGGCTCAGCATGAATTTGCTCTCGCTGAAGCACAGACCATCTGTGTCACCGTGGTCACGTTCTCGCAAATATTTTATCTTCTCAACTGCCGGTCATTGCGCAATTCGATTTTTTCCCAGGGCATTTTCTCGAATCCCTCGATATTCGCGGGAATCGGGGTGCTGCTGCTTCTCCATGCCTGCTTCATGTATCTTCCGGTGCTCCAGAACCTCTTCGGATCGGCAGCGCTCGACCTGAGGGCGTGGCTGGTTGCTATCCTTGCGGGTGCCATCGTGCTGCCTGTTATTTCCGTTGAGAAGTGGATCAGAAAAAGGTGAGCTCGGTGAAGCGGTTAGCAGACCGAACCATGGGCGACCTGTAAAGAGTCTGGTATATGCGAGTGGTCATGTGAGTTGCCGGATTTTCCCGAGTCGGGCGGAATGGCCATTCCACGGGATCAGTCGACCAGCAGGGGTGTATATCTGCCCGGTGTGAACGGCTGGTCATCAGGCGAGTCCATGAGACCCCAGAGTTTTCCCTTGTCAAGGAAGTTCAGAATCAGATGCATAAGCTCCCTTCCCCGAACGAGGCTGAGACCCCCCCGGGCACAGCATACCTCGTCGAATTTCCGGACATCGTCTCTCCGAACGTATTTACCGGTCATTACCATCGGCACGCTTTCGCCGGTATGGATCATGGTTCCGGAAGAGGCTGTGGAATGATCGGCGGTAACTATGAAGAGGACCTCGTCATCGGGAACGATCTCTTCGACTGCATAGGCAAGCGCCTTGTCGATGGCTTCGATTACCCTTTTTTTGATGGTGGGGTCCTTTGTGTGCCCCGCATCGTCAGTCGCCTTGGTATGGACGTGAATGAAATCGTATTCCCGGGTCTTGTACGCCATCTCAAGCCGCAGCCGAAGGTCCCGGCCAGGGTCGTCCGTATCCCCGACCCTGCGGGTTTCCATCCCCACAACCCGGCCGAGGCCATGGTAAACGGCGCCTGAGGCGATCATCAGCCCCTTGAGCCCCCACTTTTCCGTGAACGACGGGAGTCTGCCCATCATCCCGGCCCGCTGGGTCCCGACGGCGTTGATGGGAGGAAGTCCACTTTCCACCCGTTTTTTGTTGAGGGGGTGTTCCGAAAGAGTCCGGAAGCTCCAGCGGAGGTAGGCATTGAGAACCTCGGCCGTTTTCCGGGCCCGAGGATCAGTGGCCATCGGGCGCAAGGGAAGGACCTCCATGAGCGGGCGCCCTTCGGTAATCGGATTGGAATCGGTGACGGCGCTCGATACGTCCCCCCGCATGATGAGTATGCCTCCAATTCCCTTCGTGGGCAGAAACTCCACTTCTATGCCGCTCCGGCTGAAGCGCCCGGCCGCTTCATGGAGAATCCGGCAGCTTTTGCGGTCCAGGTCCGGATTCTCATGGCGGAGAACAAGAGTGTTCCGCTCCTCGGACACCGAAAAGATACGGGCAAGGAGTGCCACATCCCCCTCGCTGACACCTATGCCTTCGCCCAGCGCCTCCACCACACCCCGGCCGGGGAATTCCCCTATCCGGTAACCGAACATGAGAAAGTGGGCAAGCTCGCTCGGCAGAGCC
>JAGFXO010000035.1 GCA_017861285.1 Geobacteraceae bacterium
TGGGGGCCTTGTACGCAGCAAACCAGTTTTTACTGATGGGAGTAGAATGACACTGGTCGCAGCCTCCCGGTGGCGGTATTGCCTGCCAGCTTTTGAACATGGTGCATCCGGCAAGCAGAACGATCAGGCATCCTGAGATCCACAGTAACATATTTTTCATGAAAAGACCCTCGCTGGAAGATTGGAAATTCAGAAACTCCCGTTACACAAAGCATATCACAAAGGATAGGCAAAGCAAAAACAATCATCGCGAAACGGCAGCCGTCAATGTTATCAGGAACGATGCCGGGCTCAGGGCCGGTTGAAGTTTGGCGTCATCTGCCATCATTACTTTTGCCAGTGACAGGAGGAGCCGGTCGCATAAGGCAATAGGGAGAAAATATTTCATGATATCCCGGAATCATCGGATACTGTTTGAAGGCCTGGTGGTGGACTTGGAGGAGATGGAAGTCAAGGTGGGGGACAAGGGCTGGCATACCTACCAGATCGTCCGTCATCCCGGGGGGGTGGGAGTGTTGCCGCTGCATCAGGACGGGACGGTGTCCCTGATCCGCCAGCTTCGTCCGGCAATTGACTCGTACCTCCTGGAGATACCGGCCGGTCGACTCAACCCGGGGGAAGATCCGGCACAGTGCGGAATGCGGGAGCTTGCTGAAGAGACAGGGATCATCGCAGGCAATCTGCAATCACTGGGGATTATCCATCCTTCACCCGGAGTATTCGATGAGGTCGTCCACCTGTTCCTCGCTACGGATCTCGCCCAGGGTGAAGCATTCCCGGAGCATTACGAGGATATTGAAGTAGTACATATCCCGTTGCGGGATGCCGTGCGAATGGCCCTGGACGGTTCTATCAGTGACGGCAAGACGGCGATGGCACTGTTCAGAGCGGCAGGACGCTGAGAAAACCCGGCACAACGCTGCATACCGGAACAGAACTCCGGGGATTCGGCGCAGGGTACCTGATGATTGCAGCTGGCGGCTGGCACTTGGCAGCCAACAATACAACGTACAGCTGACCGCTGACGGCCAGCTGTACAATTAAAATCCCCGATATGCAACATGTAAAACTACTTTTTTACCGCGCCCAATTGACACGGACAAACTTTTCGCCCTGGCTCCATTGATAGTGCAAATCCCCTTTATGGGCCTTGTAGACGTCCCGTCCGAGTTTTTCGGCGAGCTTGTCCTCAGTGGTTGAGATGGTGAGAACGTTCCCTTCCTGGCTGATTTCCATGATTCTTCCCAGAGGGTTTTTGTTCCTGTAGTATGCTTCCTTATGCTTGATCAGATCCAGAATTTCACTTTCGTGCTGCACAAGGTATTCCCCGGAAAGGGTTATCATTCCGCCCGGATTGTTGTCATTCATCCGGAGGCAGGAAGGGCATACAACCTTGACCGCCTGAGGGTCGGACCGCACCGTTTCCAGTTCCGCTGCATCCAGGATCCACCGCTTGTTGCGATAGATGATTCCGCATTTCTTGCAAAAGGAGACTTCTTTCAGTCCCTCTTTGGGCAGATAGACGTCGGTGCTGCGTGCCGTTCGTTGACCCTTTTCATCACGCCCCATGATCTTTGACAACCGCGGCCTATCGTCTTGGGTTCTTTTTGCCATGGCGAATGCCCCCTTTCATTTCATCTGCTTCCTTCTTACAGTATAACACTGCCCGGCATGCCTCTCTCGTTTTTCACGCAACTTTTGCGAAGGTATCCGGAATAACTCAAAACTCGAAACTCAGCACATGTTCCTGCTCCCAGGCGACGACCCGGTTCCTGCCTCCCTTCTTGGCCTGGTACAGCGCCTTATCCGCTTTGTCCACCAGGGTCCTGGAGTCTCCGGCATCTTCCGGGAAGGTGGAAATGCCGATGCTGATGGTAAGGCGGCCTTCCGGCTGGGTTTCTTCATGGGGGAAAGGGTACTTTTCAAAGGCTTTGCGAAGTTTTTCGCCCACTACCTGCGCCAGCTCCTTTGAGGTTTCAGGCATGATGATGAGGAACTCCTCGCCTCCGTAGCGAACGGTGATGTCGGTATTGCGGATATTCTGCCGGAAAATTTCAGCCGCCTTTTTCAGCACTTCGTCCCCGAGCAGATGGCCGTGACAGTCATTGTAATTTTTAAAAAAATCAATATCCAGCATCATTACCGAACAAAGCCTGCCGTACCTGCCTGCCCTTTCCAGTTCACGGTCGAGAGTATGCCAGAGATGCCGCGGGTTATACAACCCCGTCATCGGATCGGTGCATGCCTGCGTTGCGGCTATTTCGTAACTTTTTCTCAGGTACTCGTAATTGAGTTTCTGCAAAATCAGAGTTCGTACCTTGGTGAGAAGTTCCGGCATGTCGAAGGGATAGGTATAATAACCGTCGGCGCCGATGCGGGCTGATTTCATTCTCCTGCCGGCAGGAGAGACGGCAGAGAGGATAAGTACCGGCACATGGCTTGTCTGCTCACGCGACTTGAGCTGCAGGCAGACATCATTGCCGCTCATTTCGGGCAGCGACTGGTCTAAAAGGAACAGGTCAGGAGGAGATGAAAGACCCTTGTCGAGAGCCTCGAGACCGCCGAAGGCAATGATAATTTCGTACCCCTCCTCATTCAGGCAATGGGCGAGCATCTGGGCGAGTTTCGGTTCGCTGGTTGCCACCATTATCCGGGGAGTGGTACTTTCAGGCGTCAGGATCCCGCCTTTCGGCAGGATGAAGGTAAAGGTGCTGCCTTCACCAGGATAGCTGTCCACCCAGATTTTTCCCCCGTGCAATTCCACCAGGCGCTTGACAAGGGAAAGCCCGAGACCCAGACTTCCGGACTTGAGATGGGAGAGATCAACCTTTTCAAATCCTGAAAAAATATTATCCAGTTCCTCTCTGCAAATACCGACTCCCTGGTCTGTAACCGATATTTCCACGAATTTCCCTGAATTTTCATCAGTAACCCGCACCTCCCGGGCCGAGATAGTGATTTGCGATCCGGTGGCAGAAAATTTCAGGGCGTTTGTCAACAGCTCTTCCATGATGAATCTGAATTTTTTTTCATCCGCAGTAATGGAGCCGGGATCCCCCCTGTAGATGACGTTCAGGTCAATTTTTTTCTTTCCCGCGGATTCCCTGATTCCTTCAAGAATTTTTTGCAGGGCTGCCTGCAAGCCGAATCTTTCAGGAAGAAACCGGCTCATCCCGACATTGATGCTGCAAAGCTCCAGGATCCTGTCGACCATTGAACGGACCCTGATGCAGTTTTCCAGGATATTTTCAAGGTAATGACTTTTTGTTTCGCCGCCAGCTTCCGGAAACTGCTCCTGCAGAAACTTAGCGTATTCAATGATGTTATTGAGTGGCGTCCGGAGTTCCCTGGACATGTGTGACAGGAATTCTCCCTTGACCTGATTGGCCAGGAGAAGCCTCTCCCGGGTAATATCAAGTTCCACCGTCTGTTCCTTGAGCAGACGCTTCAGCAGATCAATGTCTTCGGACAGATTGTCCTGTTTCCTTCTCGTCATACCCTTTGCCTTTACGCCAGGGGCCATCTCGTCGTGTGCAGGTCGACTTCGGCATGATGCGGCTCCTGTGCCGTCTGCCGAAGGATAGCGCGCGCGGGAGCCCCGTCTCCATCACGTATCTTCAGGGGAAGGCATACGAGTTCATAGACACCCCTGGGTACCTCGCCGAGATACAAACCCTCCAGGATAACAACTCCATGCTCCAGAAGCATCCTGTGAATGCTGCCGTCACCGTGGAACGGCTCTATGGAAAGATAATCAATCCCGATCAGTTTGATGCCGATTGCCGCCAGGTAGTCGGCCCCGTCGACGGTCAGGCAGGTATATTCTTCGGTAAAGCCGGGCCGGTTCAAAAACAGGGAGTTTTCAGTTTTCAGGAGGAGGCGCTCTTCCCCTTTTATGGGGAGTCGCTCGAGTTCTTTTCTGCCGATTGTTCTGGTCCCGCCTATTTCCGCTACCAGTGCACGGCCGTTCAGGAGAGCAAGGGAAAGGTGGTCGACCGATACACCCCTGTCATTCATGTGACGGGGGGCATCAACATGAGTGCCCGAATGCGTGGACAGGGAAATCCTGGAGACATTGGCACCATCTCCATTTTTTATGGACAGGGCCGCTTCCAGGACTACCGGCGGATCTCCGGGGTAAACGGGGGTATCTCCGGACAATGGAATACTGATGTCGTATATCTTCATGACAACCCCCCCCATGAGGAGTTATTTGCTGAATTACTGATTAATTATACTTTGTTACGGGAGATTTGCCAGTGCGTTTCCATTTTCGGAATCATGAGAGGGGATGGGGCAGGGGGGAGAAATCCAGTATATTGCAAAGTGCATGGTGAGGCAACTATAGGAAAAATGGCCATGGCCGTAATCGGTGAAGTGAGGAAAAGACGGGTTTCAATGTAAGGAACCAGGCTCATTCCAGCCTGGTTCCTTATGGTCATGTCACCGCTTCATGCGAAGAGGGCTGAAGTTGTGCGCGCGCTGCTAGTGTGCGTTGAGGAATGCCTGCACATTGCTGATATCCGTGGCGGACAGCGTGATTCCCTTGTGACCCGATACACCGGCGGCATATTTGCTGCCGACCGCCGACCCTTTCCCGGACAAATCGGGGTTTCCGGTTGAGTCGTACGTGCCGAGGCTGTGGCAGCCGGCGCATTTGCCGTCATAGACCGTTTGTCCGGTCGAAGGTGCTGGAGACGGTGAGGGCGATGGAGAGGGTGTTGTCGAAGTGTGGCATGCGCTGCAGTCGGTGGACGGTGGTGTTGAAGGTACCAGCGATCTGGCAATTCCGTCGATTTCCGCGCTCGTCAGCGACTTCAGTTTTTGGGTTCCCATGCCGTGATCATTGCTGTTGATTGCCGACTTAATCTGAGATGCGGTACGGCTCTGCAGTCCATATGGGGTGTGACAACTGGCGCAGTTGGTGGTGAACAGATTCTTGTCGCCGGACGACATCGGTGTCGAAGCTGCCGCGGCTATGATGATGGAAAGCGCTCTGGTAATAGCGACGGACTTGGAGTCGGCCGCCCTGACGGTAAAATTGAAAGTGCCGGCAGCAGAAGGAGTGCCCGTAATGGTTCCCGCCGACGTCATGCCGGTTCCCGGGGGGAGTGTGCCGCTGTAGCTCCACGTGTAGGGAGGTGCCCCACCGCTTGCTGACAGGGTCTGGCTGTATGCTGTTCCGATCGTACCGTTGGGTAACGTGGACGTTGTGATTGTCAGGGCCGCACCCGGCGACGAAGGGTTGTCCAGAAACGACTTCAAGTCGGTAATGTCCGCGGCGGTCAGGGTTATTCCCTTGTGTCCCGATGCCCCGGCGGTATATTTGCCGCCAACCGCCGACCCTTTGCCCAGCAGATCGGGGGCTGAGCCGGTTGTGTCATACGTTCCGAGGCGATGGCAGCTGGCGCAGTAACTGTTATACACGGTCGCCCCGTCCGCAAGTACGGCCACTGCGCACAAAACCGACAGCAGCAGGGCAAGCAGAACGGGCAGGGCTTTCACCATGTTGTTTCTTTTCTTTCTGGAATCCATGTTTTCTCCTTTCACTACATAGAGCCATTGGCAGCGAGCGACTACCTGCCGGCGGCAATTCATAATGATTCGACTTCAAAGGTTGCCTTGCTTTTCGGGTCAAAAACGTGCACGGCACAGGCAATACACGGATTGAAGGAGTGTATCACCCGGAGGACCTCAAGCGGGCGCGCCTGGTCGGCAACAGGCACATCCACAAGTGCCTGCTCCACCGGCCCGGGGACATTGCTTGCGTCTCTGGGACCGAAGTTCCAGGTTGACGGCACGACCATCTGGTAGTTGGTGATTTTCTGGCTGGAGAAATTCAGCCAGTGTCCCAGAGCTCCGCGCGGAGCCTCGTTAAGCCCCAGACCCGAACCTGAGCTGGTCATGGTAAAAGTTTTGCGGAACGGCATGGTGAGTGTCTGGCTGCTCGCCTGTACCTGACCCGCCCAGGATGCCATCGCATCGGCGATAACCTTTGTCTCGATCGCCCTGGCGGCGGTCCGGCCGAGTGTCGAATACATATCCGCCAGCTTCAGGCCGGTTTTCTGCAGGAAGCTGTTAACCTGTTGAACCGTAGCTGACTGGCCTTTGCCGTAGTTTACCATTACCCTTGCCAGCGGGCCCACTTCCATCGGCTGCCCCTGGTAGCGCGGCGCCTTGATCCAGCTATACTGCCCCGAGGTGTTTATACCCGAGTAGCTGGGGACGGTTTGCCCCTGTGCCGGGTTGAGGCTGCCGCTGCCGGAGTACCAGCTGTGGGTTATGTGCTCGCTGATATTGCCGACATCGACCGGCTGGACCGAACTTGTCGCCTGGTTGAAGATGATGCCGCGCGGGAAGAAGAAGCTGGAAGGCTCCTCGGAGCTTTGCGGGAATTCGCCGAACGACATGAGATTGTCCGCGATCCCGATCTTAGCGTAATCCTTGTAGCGACCGAGCAGGTAGGTCGTGTCGGGAAGGTAATACGTGTTCACGAAATTCTGCGCTGATGTGACATGGTTCTTGAATTCGGTGATGCGGGCTGACGTAAGATCCTTGTTGAGCGTGATTCCGCCCACGATGATGGTCTGCGGGTGGGGGTTCTTGCCACCGTAAATGGCGTGCATATGGGCTACCTGCATCTGGGTCTTGAGGGCTTCCAGGTAATTGGCCATAAAGACAAGGTTCTCTTCGGGGGTGAGAATGTATGCGGGGTGCCCCCAGTATCCGTTGTTGAACGGACCGAGCTGACCGCTCTTGGCAAAGGCCTGCAGCTGCTGCTTTACCCCGCTGAAATAGCTGGAAGTTCTCTTGCGTCCGGAATATATCTGCCTGTCAACGGTGACTGTCGCGGCCGGGTCGGCGGAGAGGGCGCTGACCACGTCGACCCAGTCCAGCAAGTGGAGCTGGTAGAAATTGACGATGTGGTCATGAATGAACTGCGCCCCCATGAGGAGGTTGCGAATGACGCGCGCATTTCCGGGGATGGTCAGGTTGAGGGCGTTTTCCACGCTGCGCACCGATGTCACGCTGTGGACATAGGTGCAGACGCCGCAGAGACGCTGGGTAATCATCCAGGCGTCCCGCGGGTCGCGGTTTTTCAGGATCGGTTCGATACCGCGGAACAGCGGGCTGGTGCTCCAGGCGCTGTTGACCTTGCCGTTTATAACTTCGGTTTCCACGCGCAGGTGACCTTCGATGCGCGTCACCGGATCGAGTACTATTTTTGACATATATCCCTATCCTTTCTCACTGGTCTGTACTTGAAAATGCCCGGATCAGTCGACATAACTTCCGTTGTAGTTGAAGAACGATCCATTGTCCCAGAAGCCAGGCTGGGCGCAGCCCTTGCAGGGGCAGTCCGCCTGGACGCACCAGCTCGTCTTGTCGTTATACTTTACGGTGGGACAGTTGTGATACGTGGAAGGCCCGCGACAGCCGAATCCTTCCAGGCACCACTCGGTGTCACGGCGCTGGCACTGGCTGTGCACCGTGCTGCCGTACGCGAAGGTTGGGCGCCCCAGGGTGTCGAGTTTCGGGAAATCGCTGAACAGGAGATAATTAACGATGAGAGCTGCGAAATTTACCGGATTGGGCGGGCAGCCGGGCATTTTGATGGTATTGAGGCCGTTGAGGGCGCCATGCACGCACTCCGCTCCTGTCAGGCCGCCGGTTGCCGCCGGCAGTCCCCCGTATGCGGCGCAGGTACCGAGACTGATCATCATTTTTGCCTGCGGGCAGACTTCCTGGGCGATCTCCAGCATAGTTCTGCCGCCGATCATGCCGTAGTTGCCACTGCCGGCAAGGGGTATGGAGCCTTCTACGACGCAGAAAAATTTTCCGGAATATTTGCTCACTGCATCCGTGAGGCTTTTTGTCGCGGCTTCTCCCGCCGGGGCCATAATGGTCTCATGGTATTCAAGAGAAATTTTGTTCAACAGCAGGTCGTCGATAAAGGGGCTGGAAGAACGGAGAAATGCTTCCGTGCAGCCGGTGCATTCGGAAAACTGCAGCCAGATGAAAGGGGGTCTGGGTCCGCTCACCAATGCTTCGGCAATCTTGGGAATATAGGTTGCCTCCAGTCCCAGCGTGGCCGCCATCAGCCCGCAGAACTTCATGAAGTCTCGGCGGGTTACCCCTTTTTTCGTTACCATCTCATCAATCTTGTCTTCGACAGGGTCTTCAAATTTTTCGTCTTTTTCCATCTGCACTACCTCCTCATTGAAAGCGTCCGTATTTCCGACTTTTCACGGGTCACTCAGCCCGGATGAACCAGGCCAGGTTCGATTTTATATAAAAGTGATACGCGCGATAACGTAAGAACATGATCCGAAGGCTCTTCCATCCCTGGAACCACTTGTCGGTACAGGGGATGCAATTCCGCCTGGTTCGAATCGCCAGGGAAAAGCGCAACTTTCACATGCAGCGTTTCTTGTGCGGTGGCGAAATGCACCCGCCGGGAATGGCTGGTTGATGCGTCTCTATTCGGTTTTTGTTTTTGATGGGTACATGGTTCGCGTGTAATTTTTGACTACACGGTAAAGGAGGGTCGTTGTCAAAACGTTGGAAATGATCCGATCAGTTTTTTTTGTAAACGGCAAACAGGGCATTCACACCATTTCGTGTTGCCGTATGCAACATTTAGTATATGCAATAATACTTATACAACTTTTTTTGTCAAGAAAAATGTGATTGCTTTGTTCTGGAAATGAGAAAACACTTTGTGCCCAAACAGTATTGCGTTGACAAGCCGGGAAGGATTGTCTATCAATAGGCTATGCTTTGGGGAGCATCTTTCACGGAAATTGCAGTGCGGACTGGGGATGGGGTTGCATGAAAGACGATTCGTACTGGATGGGGATCGCACTTAAGGAAGCGAAAAAAGCTGCCGGACGGGGAGAAGTGCCCATCGGCGCTGTCCTCATAAGGGGAGAAGAGATTCTCGGCCGCGGCCATAATCTGCGGGAAGGGAAACATGATCCCACCGCCCATGCTGAAATGATCGCCATCCGCAAGGCGGCCGGCAAAACGGGAGGATGGAGATTGTCCGGATCGACTCTCTATGTGACGCTGGAGCCGTGCATCATGTGCATGGGGGCAATCCTGCTGGCCCGGATAGAGCGTGTGGTTTTCGGTTGCCGGGACCCGAAGGGCGGGGCGGCGGGGTCTCTCTACGACCTGTCGAACGATTCCCGCCTCAATCACCGTTTTGCGTTGACCGCCGGTATCAGGGAGGAAGAATGTGCCGGTATCCTGAGCGGATTTTTCGTTGAATTGCGAAAGAGGAAAAAGCGGCCGGACCCCGTTGCGTGCCCCTAGCTTCCAGCCGCTATCTCTATTCCCCAGTTCGTGCAAATCTCAATGAACGCCTCGTCCACCGGTGCGGTAATACTCACTTGCCGGCCGTTGCCCACGGGGAAAGACATCCTGAGGCAATGGAGCATCATCCTCGGTGCCGGAGCCCCTCCATATGTCCCGTCTCCCACGATCGGCAGCCCGCAGTGGGCCAGATGAACCCTGATCTGATGGGTGCGACCGGTGAGAGGGGCTGCCTCCACAAGAACCGCATCGCATCCTTCACCAATGACCCTGAATCTTGTTCGCGCCTCTTTTCCCGGAGTGGACACCCCGTAGCACGATTTTGTAATCTTGGCAATCGGCGCATCGACTTCCCATTCCCGCTGCGCAGGGATGCCTGTTGCCAATGCGAGGTATGTTTTTTCAACTTTTCCCTCTTTCAGCAGGGTGGACAGATATGCCGCATATTTCCTGTTTTTGGGGAAGATCATGACACCCGATGTTCCCCGGTCAAGGCGGTGGACCACCCGTGCAGGTTCCCCGGTCCCTCTCTTTTTCAGGTACATTTCAACGGCAAATTCAACGGTGCCCTTCAACTGGTAGGGGGTGCGCTGGCAATTGATGCCGGCCTCCTTGCAGACGGCCAGGCAATCGTTGTCTTCATGGATCATGTCGTTCGCCGTATACACCAGCTCTCGGCAGTTTTCCTCTTCGATCACTCCAATGACAATCCTGTCTCCCTCATGTAAAATGCGGGATGCCACGCGCACCTTCGCATCATCAATGGTGCACCCTCCCCAGTCGATGATCTTTCGAATCCGCGTTTTTGACAACTGGGGGAAAAGCTGCCGTGCCCCGTCGTCAAGGCGCATCCCGGCCTGTCCGGAACCTACAATTGCCTTAATTATCATGTCTGTCCCCAGTTATCGTGGGGTCGATCTGTGGCGGACATCAGTTTTTCACCCGCTTCAGCCTCTTTTCCTCGACATACATGTCGATGGCGAGCAGAAACACTCCGACGCAGATGGCCGAGTCGGCCACGTTGAACGCCGGCCAGTAATGTTCGTGCCAGTGTACGACGAGGAAATCGATGACCTCGCCCAGCCGCACCCGGTCTATCAGGTTCCCGACCGCTCCGGCAAAGATGAGGGCCAGGGAGAATGCGGTAAGTTTCTGGTCCGGCCGGAGCTTCCTGAAAAATACGATAATGGCGATGATGGCAATAACCGACACGAGGGTAAGAATGGGCAGGCGGTATGGAGAATTTGCCAGAAAGCTGAAAGCTGCCCCCTTGTTGCGGATATTGGTGATAGCAAAAAAGTCTTTGACGACGACGATTGATGAATACATCTCCATGGTTCGGTCTATATAGAGTTTCGTCGCCTGATCGAGGATCAGCACCACTGCCGTAACGAAAAGAGAGAGGGTGTATTTGGATTTCATGACGGCAATTCCGTATCCGTCAGCGCCTCGAGGCACTTCGGGCAGATGGTCGGGTGCACCGCATCCCCGCCGATTCTTTCGTCATAGCACCAGCACCTTTCGCACTTTTCACCGGGTGCTGCCGTTACCTGGATTTTCAGCTTTTCAATTCCCTCCGCCTGGTAAAATTCCCCGAAAACATCATCTTTCAGGTCAACCTTCGAAACGATGAAGATGCTTTTCAGTTCGTCGCCGTAATGCTTGAGAAACGTGAGCAGCTCGGACGGGGCACTGACCGTCACGGCGGCATCCAGGGAATGGCCGATGATCTTGCCGGTCCGGGCGATTTCGAGGGCCTTGGATATCTCGCCACGCACCTTGATGATCAGGTCCCAGCGCCCTACCAGCTCGTCATTTTTGTGCTCGGGGCGCAGGGGAGGGAACTGGGCAAGGTGGACGCATTCTTCCTGCTGTTTCGGCATGCATTGCCACACCTCGTCGGCGGTGAATGAAAGGACCGGAGCAACAAGTTTCACAAGGGTGTCGAGGATGAGATGCATGGCTGTCTGGGCGCTCCTCCGCTGCTGCGAACCCTTGCTGCTGGTATAGAGCCGGTCCTTGAGGATATCGAGGTAGAAGGCGCTCATCTCGACGGTGCAGAATGAATTGACTGCGTGATACAGGACATGGAATTCGCAGCTCTCATATGCCTGGAGAACCTTTTCCTTCAGAAGCTCGAGCTGGTGCAGTGCCCAACGGTCGATTTCCGGCATTTTTCCCGCGGGAACGGAATCGACGGCAGGATCGAAGTCGGAGATGTTTCCGAGAATGTAGCGGCAGGTGTTGCGGATGCGCCGATATGATTCGGAAAGTCTGGTCAGGATCTCCTGGGAGATGCGGATGTCATCACGGTAGTCCTGGGCTGCCACCCACAGTCGCAGCACCTCGGCGCCATATTTCTTGATGATGTCTTCCGGCGCTACCACGTTGCCCACCGATTTGCTCATTTTACGTCCGGCCCCATCCACGACAAAGCCATGGGTCAGAACGGTATTGTACGGACCGGTATTCCTGGTCCCGACGCTCTCCAGGAGCGACGAATGGAACCAGCCGCGATGCTGGTCGCTGCCTTCCAGGTACATGTCCGCCGGTGAGCCCAGGTATGGACGGTTTTCAAGAACAGCCGCATGGGATACGCCGGAGTCGAACCATACGTCCAGGATGTCCATCTCCTTCTCGAGGTTGGCACTGCCGCATGAAGGGCATGTAGCTCCCTCGGGGAGCAATTCTTTCGCCTCCTTTTCATACCAGATGTCCGAGCCGTACTCCGTGAACAGGTCAGCAACGTGATCCATGATCGTGCTGTCGGCAAATGCTTCGCCGCAGGCAGTGCAGTGAAAGGCGGTGATGGGAACTCCCCACGAGCGTTGCCGGGAGATGCACCAGTCGGGTCTGTTTTCGACCATGCCATAGATACGGTCTCTGCCCCATTTCGGTATCCAGGTGACCCGCTCGATCTCTTCCAGGGCCTTTCCGCGCAGATTATTGGCTTCCATGCTGATAAACCACTGCTCGGTTGCGCGGAAGATAATCGGCTTCTTGCAACGCCAGCAGTGGGGGTACGCATGGACTATTTCGCCAGAACCCAGGAGCGCACCCACTTCGACGAGCTTTTCAACGACGTTTTTATTCGCCTCGAAGACAAACTGCCCGGCAAAGAACTCCACATTTTCCAGGAATCTGCCCCGGTTGTCGACCGGGTTGTAGATTTCGAGCCCGAACTTCAGACCCATTTCATAGTCATCCTGCCCATGCCCGGGAGCGGTATGGACACACCCTGTTCCTGCCTCCAGGGTGACATGCTCACCGAGCAGCAGGATGGAGTCCCGGTCATAGAAAGGGTGCCGGCAGTTTTTCTTCTCCAGAGCCGTGGCCTTGAACGTGGCAATGACCGTTCCCTCAACCCCGGTGCCTTTCTGAAAGGCTTCCCTGAGACCATCGGCCACGATAAGGACTTCTTCCCCGGCTTCCAGCGCAACGTACTCGAATTCGGGATGAAGGGATATCGCCAGGTTGGCGGGCAGGGTCCACGGAGTGGTTGTCCAGATCACGACCGAAACCTTTTTGCCTGCAAGGGGAGGAATCAGGGCGGATACGTCGTCCTTCAACGGAAACTTCACATAGACTGACGGTGATGTGTGGTCCGCATATTCCACCTCTGCCTCGGCGAGGGCGGTAACGCATGAAGAGCACCAGTGAACCGGCTTCTTCCCTTTGTAGAGCCCCCCGTTTTCGGCGAAACGCGCCAGTTCCCTGGCGGTAATCCCCTCGTATACGTAGTTCATGGTCAGATACGGGTTATCCCATTCACCGAGAACGCCAAGCCGTTCGAACTCCTTTTTCTGGATTTCCACGAACTTGGCGGCGTATTGGCGGCACTGTTTCCTCATGTCCCGTTTCGACATCTCGTGTTTTTTTGAACCGAGGTTCTTCTCAACCTGGAGTTCGATGGGCAGGCCATGGCAGTCCCAGCCAGGGACGTAGGGGGCGTTAAAGCCGCTCATCCTCTTGCTTTTCAATACGATATCCTTGAGGATCTTGTTCAGCGCATGGCCGATATGGATGTGCCCGTTTGCGTAGGGAGGGCCGTCATGAAGGATGTATTTCGGCTTATCCCTGCCGGCTTCCAGCAGTTTGTCGTACAAACCCATCTTTCCCCAGAAATCGAGTATTTGAAGCTCTTTCTGGGCAAGGTTCGCCTTCATCGGGAATGGTGTGGCAGGCAGGTTCAAGGTGTCTTTGTAGTCCATAAATAATCCTTCCAAAATATTGTAATTAATAATAAATGATCGAGATTCAATGACTGAGGACTTTAGTCGCGTCCAAGCAGGACAGCGATCAATGAAGGGTTCGACGGAAACCTAGTATTTCTGATCGAGCACCTTCGCTTGTATGTTTCCGATAAATTTCGACAATTTTACCATAGCCTCTTCTGAATCCCCCTCAACCAGCTTCAGGTGGGTTGCGTTTGCGGGAATTTCTCCGAACAGGGGATCGACGGGGATCCATTTTCCCACATAGCTTTCCGCCCAGCTGTGGTAGAGGAATCCTTTGTCAGGGACGTATACCAGTCCTGATACAAGCTTTGTGGGGATTCCGCCTGCCCTTGCCAGGGATGCATACAGACGGGCATGAGCCAAGCTGCCGACTTCGCCTATCGGACCGGTTCCCACCGGGGAACTGCCGTCGGAAACCGCGTTCTTCGCCTGAGACGCGACCCAGAGAACCAGTTTTTCCATAACCTTTGCCGGGGATTTCTCAGTACCGACTATTGCGGCTTTTCTGGCAATCGTTTCGGGTTTGTCGGACGGAATCCCCTGTGCCGGCCTCAGATAATCATCAAGCGCCACCGGATTCCCGGCGGGGGCAGGGGACGAAGCAGATAACAGGGAATTGTCGATGGTGAAAAGGGCTTTTCCTCCTTCACGCCTCTCCGTTTTCTGTACGGAATTTTCAGGAAGTTCCGCATCGTCCGGGACACCGGACAATTCCACGGTCAGGCCCTTCAGTCCCGTTACCCCTGAAACGGGCTTTTCGGTCCTGATCAGGCTGAAATCGGTGATGAAATCCTTTCGTGCCAGAGCAGATTCCGAGATAAATTTCCGTATGCTCTTTTCTTCTTCCTCCAACGTTTCAACCAGGCCGTCCCGGACCGATTCCTTCAGCGGGGTTCCATCAGCAGCTACCCATGTGTCGGTGTCAACGAGAAACTGGTTGTTCCTGAGATGGATTGTCCCGGAGGTTCCGCTTGTTTCCGCTGCCACAGCGGAAATTTCGATTTTTTTGATCTTCACGTCTTCAGATTCAAGTATGGATATCCGGTAGACCCTGCCCGGCTCGAAACCTCTGATCAGCGGAATGATATTCATCGCCATTGGTGGGTAGAGCGCCCCCCTATGTTTCAGGAGTTTTTCTTTCTTCGTGCCCTTCGCCTCGACAAGAACCCGGATTCCCGATGGGGATGCTTCTCCCCGTAAGGTCATGGGTGTTCCATCGATAATCTGATGAACGGAAAAAGAACGCAAAGAAAGGTCGCTGTTCGTACGATAGGTTTCCCTGAACGTAGCATCCCGTGAAAAAGCAAAGCTGTTCATCTTGACGACACTTTCGCCATAGAATTCATAACCGCTCTTGTCCTCGCGCACCCTTAAATACGAAAATCCTACGCGATCACCATTGAAATAGATGCCGAACCAATGCTCTCCGGACGGGAGTTTTTCCATGCGGGCTATACTTCCGGCGGAAACGAGCGGAGCGGAAAATATGAACTGCAGAAGTAAAAATAAGAAAAAAAGACAGCGTTGCAACAACATACGATAATTTCCCGTGCGCAATGGCTTGTGGGTCAGATGGAATTAAAAAAGGGCAATATGCCCGAAATGGTCGATATGTCAAAGATTTATATCACAAACCGCACATCGTGGCAACCTTTGAAAGCTCTCGATGTCACCGGTAAGAGGGGGTTTATTTCTCCACACAGTTCATGCCGCCACTTCACTTCGCGGTTAAAAAAATATATTGGATTTTATATGGTTACATGTATTTTACCCTTGAAATAAAGATACCCCATTGATATTATATAGTATACAGAATAGAGAGTTGCGAGGGTTGTAAAACCCTCATTATGCCCTAGTTGACTTACCCTCCTAGTCACTAGGGTGTTTTTTTCTATTTTCCCAGACTGTCTGCAGACAGCGAGTCGCTGCCGGTCGCTGAACGGGGCCCCGGCCCCGGATAAACTCTTGTGCAATTTTGTACATAGGCATTTCACAGATGGCACAACTTGCCGTTCCGTGCAATGGGAATGAAAACAGCCTCATTTCCGGGGGGGTACCTGTATTCGGGTATTTGGGTGTTGAGCCTGGAGGTGGTAATCAATTGGCACGAATATGGCATAACCAATCAGCATAAAATAATTTAATACCATAATGGTTACACGCAGGAGGAAAAAATGGGAAGGATGAGAGAAAATCCCAGATATAATGTGATATCCATGAGAATAAGTGATGAAGAAAGGGAATTGCTGCAGGAGATTATGAATTCCACGCACAAGAGCGTCTCGGATATAATGCGGGAAGCGATGGTTCTGTTCAAGAGGGAGTGGGACAAACCCGCCATCGAGAATAGAGCAGCGTAGTTTCCGGCCGCGGGGATGAAAAGGGCCGCATGCTTTGCGCGGCCCTTTCCTGTTTTTAAACAGAACATTTTCCTTGCTACTGTTTCAAGATGGGTAAACAATCCGCCCTTGCCAGGATTGTCGTCCATCCGGGTTTATGGGGCACGATAGTGGCGGGTTGAGAGAGGCTGCTACTTTACCTTCCAGGTTGTACCCTGCGCAGAATCCAGCAGGACAACATTCTTCGCAAGAAGATAATCCCTGATTTCATCACTTCTCTTGTAGTCCCTTGCCTTTCGCGCCTGCGCCCGCTCTTCTATCATCCTTTCGATTTCTTCTTCCGGAATGCCGAGCTCATTCATCTTCCGGTTCTTCATCCCCAGCAGGTATGTTTCGGGGTTTTGCGTGAATACCCCGAGGATTTCACCGATTTCGAGCAGGTTTTTCCTGGTGCGGGAAAGGATGCCGGCAACGGCTTGGGAAATCCCCTTGTTGTCTACGACAACTTTATTCGCACAACGCACCAGCTCGAAGACATTCCCCAGGGCAAGGGCGGTATTGAAATCGTCGTCCATTGCTTCCCTGAAACGTCCCGGCAGGTTTTCCGATTTTTCCAGCAGTTCCTTTTCCG
>JAGFXO010000108.1 GCA_017861285.1 Geobacteraceae bacterium
GAACACAGGGAGCCGTGCGACATCATAACCCTGACCTCGACCCTCAAAAAACGGGGCGAACTCGATGAGGTGGGGGGAGGTGCGTATCTTGCCACCCTGGTAGATTTCGTCCCGACGGCCGCTAACATCAGCTATTACAGCAAGATTGTCAAGGAAAAGGCGGTGGCCCGCAAACTGATCAACGCGGCTACAGAGATTATTACCCAAGGTCATGATGAACAGGTGGAAATCGAGCATTTGCTTGACAATGCCCAGAAAGTCATTTTCGATATATCTGAAAACAAGATAAAACCCGCTTTCTATCCGATAAACGCCATTCTGAAAGACACAATCAAGAATATCGAGACTCTCTACGAGAAAAAGGAGCATGTAACCGGAGTTCCGACGGGGTATGTCGATCTGGATGAAAAGACGGCGGGGTTTCAGAGGGGGGACCTTGTAATAATCGCAGGCAGACCTTCCATGGGCAAAACCGCATTTGCATTGAATATCGCCCAATATGCCGCTATTCATGCCGACCCTCCCGAACCGGTGGCTATTTTTTCATTGGAAATGAGCAAGGAGCAGCTGGTTACCCGCCTGCTCTGTTCGGAGGCAAGAGTTGACGCAGGCAGGCTTCGCACCGGCCATCTCATAGATACCGACTGGCACAAGCTGACCCGTGGCGCCAGTTCCCTGCACAAGGCAAAGATATTCATCGACGACACCCCGGCCATCTCCATACTGGAGATGAGGGCGAAAGCCAGGCGTCTCAAGGCTGAGCATAAAATCGGCATGATCGTTGTCGACTACCTGCAGCTGATGCGTGGCAGCGGCACTCCCGAATCACGCCAGCAGGAGATTTCGGAGATCTCACGGTCTCTCAAGGCCCTGGCAAAGGAGCTCGAAGTGCCTGTCGTTGCCCTGTCCCAGTTGAACCGGGGGCTTGAAAGCCGCACAGACAAACGTCCCATGATGAGCGACCTGCGCGAGTCGGGGGCCATAGAGCAGGATGCGGACGTGATCATGTTCGTGTACCGGGAAGAGGTATACAACAAGGAGAATCCCGATCTGAAGGGAAAATCCGAGATCATCATCGGCAAACAGAGGAACGGCCCAATCGGGATCGTTGACCTTACTTTCCTGGGTGAATACACGCGATTCGAAAATCTCAGCACGCGGGGAGATTACTGATTTGCTCCATACACCCTGTTTGCCGGTTCCCTCGAGTAACAATGATTATTTTCCTGAGAGGTTTGCATGATAGATTCAACAGCCCGTATCAGCAAAACGGCTACAATAGCCGAAAATGTCGAGATTGGCCCCAACGTGATTGTCGGTGATTATTCCAGCATCGGCGGCGGTACGAAAATTATGGCGAATGCCGTTATCGGTCCATGGACTGCCATCGGGCGAAACAATGTTGTCCACTACGGGGCGATTGTCGGCCATGACCCCCAGGATTTCGGATACAAGGGTGACGAGAGCTATCTCACGGTCGGTGACGGTAATATTTTTCGGGAGTATGCAACTATTCACCGGGGAAATCGCGCCGGCACCTCGACTGTTATCGGCAATGACAATTTTTTCATGATTCAGTCGCACGTCGCTCATAATTGCCTTATGGGAAGTAATATTATCCTTGCCGGTGGATCGCTGCTGGCGGGGCACGTGACCGTCGAGGACAGGGCGCTGATCTCCGGTAACTGTGTTGTCCACCAGTTTTGCCGCATCGGCACATTGGCGATGATGCGGGGCCTGTCCAGGACATCGCGGGATGTCCCGCCATTTTGCATCATGGACGAAACCCATACGGTCAAGACCCTGAATCTTGTCGGATTGCGACGCAACGGCTACGGGCCTGTGCGGGTCAGGGCTCTCAAGAACGCTTTTTCCATGCTTTTTCGCGGTGGACCGAATATGCGGGAAAATGTCGGGAAAGTTGAGGCCGAACTGGAAATTACGGAAGACGTGCGTTACCTCATAGATTTCATAAAGAGTTCGAAACGTGGAGTTTGCTTCGGCAAGGGTGCGTCGGGTGGTGACTTTGAATAACTGAAAGGTGGAATATATGACAGACTATGTCCCTGTGAGGGAACTTCCCGGTCCGGCCGGGTACAAGGCCGGCGATGTTTTTGTTCTGTTTGGCGAACTGTTCGGTCGCGGTTATGCGAACGGTATTGTGGATGAGGCCCGGCGTGCGGGAATGACGATTATCGGCATTACCGTCGGTCGGCGTGACAAGGACGGAATTTTGCGTCAATTGTCCGATGAAGAACGGGCGGAAGCCGAGGTTAACCTTGGCGGAACTATAATAAATGTGCCGTTAGAGGCGGGTTTTGATATGGAACCCGGTCCCAAGGGAAAATCCCCGATCGATCAGTTGAAGGGGGTCAAGTCCGATGAATGGGATGCGGTTAGTCTTGACTGGGAAGCCATAGAACAATCCTGTGCCGCGGGGACAAAGCGCTTTACCGGAAATCTGCAAAAGGTTGTCGCCGAACTGGAGAGTCTGATACCCTTAGGGGCGAATGTCCTCTTTGCCCATACCATAGCGGGCGGAATCCCGCGCGCAAGGATCCTCATGCCTATCCTGAACCGGGTCTTCAAAGGGCAGGGGGAACGGTATCTGCCGTCGGAGATGTTCTGGAATTCCCCGGTCGGCAGGCTCTGCAGCATGAGTTTCGACGAAGTTACCGCGAATACATTCAAATATCTGATTGACGCGACAGCGCCGTTGCGCGGCAGTATTTCGGCCCGTGGCGGTTCCGTCGGCTATGTGGCTTATTGCTATCACGGTTGCGAGGTGCTGGTCGACGGCTCCTATACCTGGCAGTCATACACACCCTACCTTCAGGGGTGGGCCAAGATGCGCCTGGAAGCTATTGCGCGAGATGCCTGGAAGGAAGGGGTCAGGGCGACGGTTTTCAATTGTCCTGAAATCCAGACCAATTCAAGCGCCCTGTTTCTTGGCGTCGAAATTTCACTCTATCCCTTGCTGGCTGCCCTCACGAGGGAAGGTGGGGGCAAGCAGGCCGAAGAGATCCACGCCAGATGCGCGGCGCTCTTGAAGGAGGGGATGACCGTTGACATGCTGCTTGACAAGGCAAATTCATATCTTCGTTCTCCCGTCCTCTCGCAATTCAGGAATTTCGATACCTGGCCGCACCACAATACCGCCGAGCAGGCCGAACTGATGCTGAACAGCGCCACCGAACTGCTGGACATGAACAAAGACCCGAAAGAAATCGTCTGCGCGGAACTTTCCCGTGCCGTATTCCGTGCCGTCGGGATATTGATGTTCAGAAGTATCTGGAAACCCGTATCGCCGGTGTGCTGGTTGAGCCATGACATTATTGCCCGGCAGATAGTTTCGGAGGGGTAGATGCGAGGCAGTTACCGGAAATGGAGTCAGGTTGATGAAAATTTCTTTGAGTGATGGTGGTCCGGCGGATCATATTTGCCAGGTTCTGGTGCTGGGCTGCTTTGAAGATGCTGAACAGGAGCCCTATTTTACTTTGCTGGATGAGCGCTTGAAAGGGTACCTTTCCGTCCTGTATAACCGGAAAGAGTTTACCGGTTCGCTCAGTAAGGTCAAAATGGTCGATACCCTTGGCGGGATCCCCGCGGAAAGGGTGCTGCTGACCGGTCTCGGCAAGAAAAGGGAACTGACCGGTGAAAAAATTCGCCAGGCGTGCGGGACGGTCTCACAAACACTGCGCATACCGGGAATACAGTCAATCGGGATGGTTCTCCCCGGGGGGCTTGAACATGTCCATGCTGCCGTCGAGGGGGTCTTGCTCGGAGGGTACTCTTTTGACTGCTACAAGACGAAACAGGAAGAGCAAGCCTGTGTTGAGACAATGACGATTCTGCACGATGGGAAGAAGTCTGCGGCTTCAGCGGAGAATGCGGTCAAAGAAGCCGGAATAGTCTGTGATGCCGTGTTCTTTGCCCGGGACCTCGTCTCGCAGCCGGGGAATGTTTCCACCCCGTCGTACCTTGCCGAGAAAGCCCTGGCTATATCTGGGAAGCACAATCTTGACTGCCGTGTCTGGGATCGTGAAGATATGGAGCGCCATTCCATGGAAGCCCTCCTGTCGGTGGCCAAAGGTTCGCACCAACCCCCCAAATTCATTGTTCTCGAATATGCGGGAGGTAAAAAGGATGCCCACCCCATAGCATTAGTCGGCAAGGGCATTACTTTCGATTCAGGCGGTATTTCCCTGAAGCCCAGAGAGGGCATGGAAAAGATGAAGAGCGACATGGCCGGAGCAGCCGCTGTCATGGGAACGCTCATGGCGGTTGCCGGTCTGAAGCTTCCGGTTAATGTGGTTGGAATCGTTCCTGCTGCGGAGAATCTGCCGGGAGGGGGGGCATTGAAGCCGGGCGACATTGTGAAGTCGATGTCCGGGCAGACCATAGAAATCGTCAACACGGATGCCGAAGGACGGCTCTTATTGAGTGATGCGTTGCACTATGCCCAGACCTGCCGGCCTTCGGCGATAATTGACGTGGCGACACTCACCGGTGCGTGCGTGGTTGCCCTTGGTGGATTCGTCACCGGACTGATGGGAACTGACGATCGATTGAAGGCGGGTCTGCAGAAAGCTGCCGAAACGACAGGCGAGCGAGTCTGGGAGCTACCTCTCTGGGAAGAATACGGGGAGTTGATGAAGAGTGACGTTGCCGATTTGAAAAATTCGGGTGGCCCTGCTGCAGGTGCTGTCTCAGCCGCCTGGTTCCTGAAAAATTTTGTCGGGAAAACGAGATGGGCCCACCTGGACATAGCGGGGACGGCGTGGGAAGACAAGGGGCGTCACTACATTCCGAAAGGTGCTACCGGTACAGGAGTGCGACTCCTTGTGGAGTATCTGCGGAATACGGCGCTGAAATGAGTCCTCCCGCAGCGGTAGGTGAGTAAACGAAAAGAGGTGCAGCTGTTTCGGCTGCACCTCTTTTCTTTTCTCCAGCAGGGGAAATTATTTCGCCACAGCCTTGACGGCTTCAGGGATGAACTTCAGATACGGGTTGGCGTACAGGATGATGAGACAGATAACCAGTGCATAAATTGCCAGGGATTCGATCATGGCAACACCGATCATCATGGTGGTCAGGAGCTTGCCGTAGGCCGCCGGATTCCTGGACGTGCCGTCAAGGGCTCCTTTAACCGCAAGACCCATACCGATGCCGGGGCCTACGACTCCGAGACCCATGCCGATTCCTGCCGCAATTACGCAGATTGAAAAAAACAACATTCTTTGCTACCTCCTCTTTTTTGTTATCTCCTAGACAGTATAGGATAAAGTTACAGAGTAATCAGTGCGACTCTTCCAGTGAGCCCTGAATATAAATGGTTGCGAGCAGCATGAAGACAAACGACTGCAGAAATGCTATGAGCACCCCCATCAGCATCATGGGCAGAGGCACCAGAAAGGGTGCAAGCGTGAAGAAAATGATCAGGATCAGTTCATGTCCGTTCATGTTGCCGAAAAGACGGAACGACAGGGACAGTGGACGGCTGAGATGGCCGATTATCTCGACGAAGAACATGAATGGAGCCAGCCACCAGACCGGGCCGAGAAAGTGTTTCACGTACTTGATCCCGTGCTGCTTGATCCCGACGATGTGGGTCGTGACGAAGACGATAATTGCGCAGGCCACCGTGGTGTTCAGGTTTGCCGTCGGAGGATAACAACCCGGAATCAGGCCGATAAGGTTTGATGTCAGGATGAAAAAGGCAAGTGTTGCGATAAGCGGGAAAAAGGCTTTCCCCCTTTCGCCCATATTGTCGACGATCATTTTTTCGATTGCGCCGATGAACAATTCCATGAAATTCTGGAATTTCCCGGGAATCCTTTTCATCCCCGTTTTTACGATGAAGGCGAGGATGACGAGGATTGCCATGACCAGCCAGGTATACGCGATTGCGTCGATTCCTGACTCCGTGGTGTATTTCCCCAGGGGTGACAGTAGTTCACGAAAAAACTGCAGGAAAAGAAACGGATGAATGACGTCCATGGAGAGCTATCCTCCCTTGTGAATTGATATGTAAATGGTGATGAAGATAATATTTACTACCAGTACCGATAGCCCCAGCAGCAGGCCCGGAATATTGATGCCCTGATAAATGATCAGTGCGGAAACGATCACGGCAATCACGACAAGGCGGATGAAGTACCTGGCTTGAGCGAACCGCACCGCTTTCCTGACCGGAAGCTGCATTGCCCTCTGCAGAATGGAATAGAGCCAGTAGCAGTTGACGACGGCGATGAGCCCGCCTGCAAGCACGCCGGTTGCAAACCGTGCAGTACCGAACAGCAGGCCGCCAGCTGCCATCAAAGCCAAAACTACCCAGTTGCCCGCGGAAAGAATGGCAAAGAGATTATTTTCCGTTATCTTCACCAGTGTGATCTTTCCTGATTTCTCTCGAGACAATGACGAATATATTGCGGAAACCGGCAACAATCCCTATGAAAAGGAATATGAAGAAAAACCAGGGCTTGGTCCCCAACCATTCATCCAGTTTCAATCCTATCAGAACCCCGATGAGGATTGCCAGCACAACGGAAATGCCGATGCTGGAAAGGACACCAAGGGATTTGAGAAATTTCTTTTTATCTTTGTCCACGGGCATTGCTTGTATACCATAGTTATGGTAAAAAATCCATAATGATTTTTGATATTACTAAAATTTGAGTGACTGCTCCGCAGCGAAAATGGTTCTATCGATTTCCTCGTCACTATGGGCAATGGAGAGGAAGGCGGTTTCAAATTGTGAAGGCGCCAGGTATATCCCCTTTTCGAGCATTGCCTTGAAATACCGAGTAAAGCCGACGGTGTCTGAGGATGCCGCGGTTTCCCAGTCATGGACTTCGCCCCGGCTGAAGAAAACACAGAACATGCTTCCCGCTCTCGCGACATGGCAGGGGCGGGAGGCCCTT
>JAGFXO010000109.1 GCA_017861285.1 Geobacteraceae bacterium
TTGTAACCCCTCCGCAGTACCCAGGGAGGAAATCAAAGGATAGGAGGTATCCCTATTATGTCAGGCAAAATCTTTTACAGAGAGAGACACAAACTGGTAGATGGTTCGAAACAGCCTCGGTACATTCTGGTGGCTATTTCGGGTGTTGATCTGAAGGTTTACGGTCAGCACTTGAGGATGTGTGAGCTGAAACAGTTAGCCGAGGGTGTCGGCGCTGAGCTTGTGTCTCTGGGAAGAGGCCCGAAACACGAAGAAGAGATGAAGTAGGGCGAAATCCGGTAGTGTAAGCGGGAAGGGGCTGTTGGCGACAACAGCCCCTTTTTTTATGGTGTCGTTGGGATTGGAGGATTATGACCTGCCCACTGAAAACAACTCCATAAATTATGTTAGACTCAAAGAAGCTTACCTTACCCCCTGCCTCTCATCTGCATAATTCATCAGTATCAGCAATTCTGGAAGAGTTCAATTCGCGAATAGTCGCTCATTTCGAGCAATTGCTGGATGAGTGGTTGCCCAGATCATAGGGCTTCGACAAAGTCCAGTTCGGCGGTATCCAGCCGTTCCTGCATGAATCTATATAATACGGCACCATTTGAAAGGTAAAGTTCGGACCTTTACAATACAATTCAAGTATTTGATACAAGTCCTCCATCGGGATTCAGATCACTGTTCCTCTTCCTTTGGATCTGTACTCGGGAACCCGGTTGTATTTTCCCTCCCCACATCAATGAGCGGTATATATATATTGAATGTTGTCCCTCCGCCCTGTTTACTGCTCACATTGATAAACCCACCGTGATGCTTGACTACACCGTATACCACGGCAAGACCCAAACCTGTTCCCTTACCCACTTCCTTCAACGTAAAGAAGGGCTCGAATATTTTTAACCTGGTCATATTGTCCATGCCTATACCGGTATCCGATATGGAGAGCAGGGCATAATCACCGACATCGGCATATTCGTCAGGTTTGAAAAGAACACTATCTCTATCAACGAAGGACGTACTCACCGTGATCAGGCCACCTTCAGGTGTCGCATCCCTTGCGTTCGTTACCACGTTGATGAGCAATTGTTCGATCTGGCCGGAAACCGCCATAATCAGCAACACTCCGCGATGGAGTGACATTTTGAACGCGATTTCATCACCGATCAGCCATCTCAGGATGTTCTTCATTCTCTTGACAATAAGATTCAAATCATTGGGTTGAGGTTTGAATCCTTTTTTTCTGCTGAAAGCCAACAGGTCTTGTGTGAGGGTTCCCGCCCTTTCAGCCAGCGCCCCCATTCTTTTCATGAATTGGCTGCCCTCTGGATGACAATCCATTCTGGGAAGCAAAAGGTTCACGTATCCTTTTATGGCCATAATGATATTGTTGAAATCGTGGGCGATACCATTAGCCAGCTGGCCCACAGCTTCCATCTTCTGTGCTTGTAAAAACTTTTGTTCAAGCATTTTCCGCTCAGTGATGTTGCGGTCAATCCCCCGATAGCCGGAGAAAATTCCATCCTTATCGAATACCGGCACTCCACTTGTCTCGATAATAACGATATTGCCGTTCTTGTGCAGGCTTTCCTTCTCAAGCGCTAAAAAAGGCCTTCTTTCCTCTTTGCATGCATTGAATTTATTGCGAATATTCGGAATCCCTTCTGGAACCATGAAATCGTATAGTGTCTTTCCACTCACCTCTGTTGGCGTATAGCCAAGGTAATCATGAACCTTTGGGCTGGAATAAGTGTAGATTTCATCCTTGTCGACTTCCCATATCCAGTCGCTCGTTGTCTCGACCAATGCGCGGAACCTGGTTTCGCTCTCCCGTAATGCCTCTTCCGTCCTTTTTCTGTCGGAAATATCCCGCAATATCGCCAGCATTGTCAACGTACCGTCCAGCTCGAAGCTGTTGACTACCACAGAGGCTTCGAATTGTGAACCGTTCGGGCGCAGATATACCCACTCAAAACATTGTGTAATGTCCTGCAAAACCGAATTCAGGAATCCCGCTGCTTTCGTTTTTGAGCCACTGCCGTCCGGTTGAACAGACGGCGAGAAGTCATACAATTTTTCTCCAACAAGTCTTATCTTTTCGCATTTGAACAGTGCCGATGCCGCAGGATTGCAATCCAAAACGGAAGAATCTTCATTCATGAGGAAGATGGCATCACGAGCATTTTCGAATATTTCCCGAAACTTCTTCTCAGATCGTGAAGTACGTTCAGATGAGAGTTTGCGGTCTATGGCAATGGCTACCTGTTCAGCAACTGATTTCATAAGGGACAGTTCATTCTCGGTAAAATGTGACTTTGTGCGCGTGCAGAAGGAAAGGGTTCCGAGTACCCGCCCTTGCGAAATCAGCGGATGGCATGCATATGCCTGAATACCGAATGGTCGCACCAATGCAGTATACTGATCCTCCATACCCTGCAAATTCTCTACAACAAGCCTGATACCGTCACGAGCGGAACAGCCGCAAAGGCCTACCCCATAATCCAGCCACTCCATTTTCTGTACATCTTTATCCGGGATCCCCCCGCACGCGTTCAAATGCAGGCGATGTCTTTCATAATCAACAATGTAATTAAAAAATGAGTCGCACTCCAAATATGCCAGGACCTTCCGGCACAGAGAATCGATTACTTCCTGAGGGGAATCACTCTCTAACAGCATGCCGGCTGTCTCCGCGAGCAGGTCCAGCCGCTGATTGCTCTTTTGCAGCGCTTCTTCAACCCGTTTACGTTCAGTGATTACTTCCGTGAACATGATAATGCCGCCGATATTTCCGTTGTTATCGCGCCAAGGATGTATCTCCCAGCGAACCCAGTCTGTCTTGCCGTCAAGCCTTGTAAAAGGGTCTTCCTCACATTTCTCAATTGCTCCGGCAAGGCAACGCTGATGAATTTCCCTCCATCTGTCCGGGATTTCGGGAAATACCTCATAATGACTCAGACCAATAATGTTCCTCTCGCCTAAACCATAGTCCTTGACCCAGCGGCGGCTGGTATGGATGTACTTCATATTTTTATCAAGCATTGCTACAGCGGCCGGGGTATGATCAAAGAACAGTCGCAATTTCTCCTCGCTCTCGCGCAGTGCATTCTCCGTCTGCTTCAACTCGGTAATGTCATGCCCTGCTGAGATGAATCCATCATGGGGAAGATGAAACCACGTATCATTTGCCGGTTCTAAATTCAGTTTTTCAGCTTCCAGTTCATTATTGCGGGCTCTTAAAGCTCTAAGTTCATCAAGAAGTTGCTCTTTTGTCTTATTTTCGTCCTGCATGAAGGCCCCCGTTGGATGAAAGCTTTGCTCATTATAACAGAAAAGTGTGTTCTTGCCGGGCAGGGTAGAAGAACGTATAGATTAGCTCAATACGGTGCATTGAATAAGGAAGCTTTGTCAAAGTGTGCCAGGAATCCAGCCATGGCTTACCAATAATATCATAACTCCTTGAATGCATGATAAATTTTCATTTTACACCGGGTGGAATCAGAATGCCGACATTTGATCATTCTTCGCACCTGCCTACAAAACAGGCCGTTTTGAAAATTCTAATGCATTTGTCGCATAAAAAAAGTACTTTATTGCCTAGGTTGCTCATATACTACCGTGAAAAAAATAACAAGAGGCATTGGAGGGCTGGATGATAAAAAAGGGATTGAGAGTATTACTGACGGCTTTGTTTTGTTCATTGCTTTGGGTTATTCCGGTCACGGCGGGACCGACCGGCAACCACTACACGAATGGCGGGGAGGGAATCAAGGCTGCTTCCGTTCCCGGTCCGGGATTCTATTACCGGTTATACAATTTCTTCTATGACACGGATGATTTAAAGGGAGTGAATGGAGAATCGGTGCCCGCGAACCTCGATGTCTTCGTCTATGCGCAGGCCCACCGGTTAATCTGGGTAACCCCCATAAAAATCCTAGGCGGAGATTGGCTCATGGATGTGGTAGTTCCAGTCGTCTATACCGATTTCGAGGCGGGAAACGGGAGCACCAGGGTGCTCGACGACCATTTCGCCCTGGGGGATGTTTTCATCGAGCCCCTGGCCATTTCCTGGCACGGCGATCGCTGGGACGCGGCGATCGGGTTGATGGCAGTAGCCCCCGTTGGCGAGTATGACCCCAACCGTCCCGCCATGCCCGGCAAGGGATACTGGTCGGGAATTTTCACCGCCGGCGGCACCTTCTTTCCGGACAAGGCCAGGACCTGGAGCATATCGTACCTGGGCCGCTACGAGATTCACGGCAATGTGCGCAATCGTGACTTGCAGCTCGGCGACGACTACCATTTCGAATGGGGAATCGGGAAGGCCCTTCCGCCGGAGAAGGGGATCGGCCCGCTGAGAGCCTTCGAGGTCGGCGTCGTGGGGTATGCCCAATTCCAGATCAATGACGACAGCGGCGATGACGTCACCTGGGATAAGAATGTCCATGACCGGGTCTACGCCGTCGGCCCGGAAGTCAGGTTTGTCATTCCGCAGTGGAAGACTCTTGTCGAGTTGCGGACCAACTTTGAATTCGAAGCAAAGGACCGCACTGAAGGGATAATGGGCAACCTGACGATCACCAAGGCGTTCTGAAAAAGCGGTTGCAGAATAATAGAAAAAGGTGAGTCCATGGGATGAGGGCGCGCGATTGTCGAAAGCTTATGGGGCGCTGGCGGCGGGAGGGGGTATTCGATCTCCTTCTGCCGGAAGTGGCCGTCCTGCAGGATGTGCCGCAACCGGAGGACTATCACGCGGAGGGCGATGTTTTTACCCATACCATGCTCGCTCTCGAGGTGGTGGATGGCGATGCCGACCAGCGGGTATTCTGGGGTGTCCTCCTCCATGACATCGGCAAGGCATTTACAACTGCGTTCATCGATGGCCGGTGGCGCGCCCACGGCCATGCCGAAACGGGGGCGGAGCTCGTTCCGCCGATCATGAAGCGAATCGGGTTTCCGGAGCTGGCGGCCGACGTGTCCTGGCTGGTTCGTCACCACCTTTTCCATTTCTCGTGGCACCTGCATGAAAACAGCCGGCTGACGAAGAATCAGCGGAGATTCATGGAGCATCCGCTGTTTCCGCTCCTGCTGGAAGTCTGTTTCGCGGACGCGGCTGGTTCCGCCGGAAGCGGTGACAAAGGCCAGAAAATATCGCTGATCGCCGAAATTTTTGAAGAGGAGGTGTCCGGGGAAAAGGGACGGGGTACCGACTTCCGGTAGAATTCCGGATAAGCAAGGGTCTGCGAGGACGAATTCTCAGCGGAACTGCCCAATGAATGGGCATAAGGAGCCGGGCCGGATACGGTTGTTCACCGTTTATAAAGTATGAAGCTGGCGGATTTGCAACATTTCAACACAATATGGTTTCCACTCCGGTGCGGAAATTCCGGTCATTTGGGGATTCCTCGTGAACAAGCCCGTTTTTAAGCCATGATTGCCGTAGTACCCTTGTCAACTTGGCACAGCACATGCTTCTCTATGACGGAGGTGGCGGTTGTACCCCGTCCATCCGGAGGCAATCCATGAACGTCATTGTAAAAGCATCAGACCTCAAATATAAATACCCCAGAGATACAGCCCGTCGTGACCTTCCCAAGTTCACCGGCAAACCGGACCCGGCACCCTTCAACAGGGATGACCTGTATGAGATCCTCCCCCTGTTGTCCGCGGTCATGACCGATTTGCATACGGACGACGGCCGCGTACTTCACCTGCTGGAGGACATCCTCAATCATGACCTGCCGCGCTGCATCAATACCCGGGAAGAGGTTTTCGATTGCATCGTCGGGACAGCACGGGAGCGCATGAGAAGGATGTGAGGACATGACCGAAGTCAGCGGGAAAGGCATACCGTGATACCTGTTACAGACCCCCGTATTGAAGCGTACATGCTGGAATTGACTCCCGAGTCAGACCCTGCAATCCTGGAGATGGAGAAAAAAGCAAGGGAAACCGGGGTTCCCATCGTCAGCCGTCCGGTGGGGAGATTCCTTTCCCTGATGACGTATCTGAAACAGCCCAACCTCGTTGTCGAACTCGGTTCAGGGTTTGGTTACTCCGCATACTGGTTCGCCAGGGCGATGCGAGACCGGGGCAAGATAGTCCTTACCGACTATTCGGAGCGGTATATGGAATACGCCAGACGGGTATTCGATGAAGCCGGTCTTTCCTGCCGTGCCGAATTCAGGGTGGGAGACGCCCTGCAGATTGGCCGGGAATACGGCACGATCGATCTCCTGTTCATTGATCTGGACAAGTACCTCTACCCGGAGGCAATCAGGGTGATGCTACCGAACCTTGCGAAAAATGCCGTCGTGATCGCGGATAATGCCCTCTGGCGGGGAGCTGTCGTTGAAGGCGGGGAGGGCAAAAAGGACGCAGCGGCAATCAGGGAATTCAACGAGTTCATGTGTGGTCACGAGGACTTTTTTGCGACGATTGTTCCCGTGGGGGACGGGGTGCTGCTGGCATCTAAAATATCCCCTTAACTTTCAGATGATAACCTTGATAATCAGCTGCCTCGTGAATGGCTGAACGCAGATAACCGTTGACACCAATCCATTCTGCCATGTATGAATCGGGTATTGATGGATGAATTCCAATAACCGGGGGTTACGGCATGCTGCTGGAAAGGGAAAGAAATGAGATCGTCCGTTTCGGAAAGAAGCTGCTTGCAGCGGGGCTCACTTCGGGATCGGGCGGCAATCTGAGCATCTTCAACCGCCAGGAAGGGCTTATTGCCATCAGTCCCAGCGGGATAGAGTATTACGAGATGGAGCCCGACGACGTGCCGGTGGTTGACGGACGCGGGCTGACGGTGGAGGGGAGCCGTAAGCCGTCGAGCGAACTCGATTTTCACCTCGCCCTGTACCGGAAACGTGCCGACGTCCATGCGGTGGTCCACACCCATTCCCCCTATGCCACGACCATG
>JAGFXO010000036.1 GCA_017861285.1 Geobacteraceae bacterium
AGGAGAGCCCTGATCTCGTTTTTTATGTCCTTGGAATCCATGATCCTTCCCTGTCCGTTATGTATGCGTCCGGCAAGGCCGGACGGCCTGATAAATTTGAACGATAGTAGCTAATATCGCATGGTATGTCAAATTCTTTACTCAGTGAAGAGGGCAAATGGACAGTTTCATAACAAAAACCGTGTTGTATGTGCAGCGTTTGATACCATGGAAGATTGACCTTTCTTGACACACTCCCGCAAAACATTTATTATCGTTACAGAAGCAGGGCGCAAGCATGCCGGAAACCGGCTCAGGGTAAGTCATATCCATGTCGGCGCAAAGCGGGTGCTTCCAATGTAAATAGTATGAGGCGGCACATCGCCGTGAGATGAGAGGATATGATATGTTTGGAATAGGGATGCCGGAGCTGATAGTCATTCTTGTCATCGCGCTGATCGTTATCGGGCCCCAGAAACTGCCTGATCTGGCGCGATCCCTCGGCAAGGGCCTCGCCGAATTCAAGAGGGCTGCCGATGATTTGAAGCAGAACATTGACGATGAGGAAGTAGCTCACGAGGAAAAACAGGCTTTGGAGAGAGAGGACGTTGCCCGGAACCAGGAGGCGGGTCAGGCGAAGGACCCTGTTGAGAATAAAGACGGGAACGCAGTTTAATTGCAACTGCTGAAGAAAGAAAAAGGAAAGGCGGTTTTTAACCGCCTTTTTCTATTTCAATCCCTTCAACTTTTCCTTTGCCTTCTTGGCTTCTTCTGAATTCGGGTATTCCTCGATCAGCTTCTTATAGATGTAACGGGCGCTTTTGTCATCCCCCAAACCCTTGAAGGCCATTGCCTGTTTCAGCATGGCTGCAGGAGCCTTTCCCTTGCCGGAGGGGTTCTTTATAACCTCCTGGTATTCGAGGATTGCCTGCTCGAGGTTTTTCTCGTTGTAGTACGTGTCGCCTATCCAGTAATGGGACTCAGCCACCAGAGCATGTTTCGGGTACTGGGCCGTGAATTTGGTGAACGCCTCGCGGGATTTTTTCATCTCGCCTTTTTTGAAGGCATCCATAGCCTCTCCGTAAAGAGCCTCCGGGGTTTCCTCCTTCGGTTTCACATCCGCGGGAGCTTTTTCCTGCGTGACCACCTTCCCCTCGAGGGCAAGAAGCCTGCGGTCCGTGTCCTCTTTCAAAATGGCCATTTCCTCGGAAGGTTTCTGGGTCTGCAGCTTTATGTCATCCAGTTTGCCGGACAATGACTGCATGTCCACGCGGGCTACATCCTGTGCGGCCTGAAGGTCGGCAACGGTTTTGCGCAGGCTTTCAATTTCGTTCTGGAAGTTTTTTGTCGTGTTATCGGAACCTTCCTTCGCCTCGGCGCGGATACCGCCGATATCCTTTTCCATCTTGTAGAAGCGGGTCTTCACCTCTTCCATATCCTGCTGGAGATTGCTCACATCATCTCTGCTGGCGCATCCGGCTATACCGATAAACAAACCAAAGATCAGAAAAATAATTTTGTTACGCATAAGAAATTGACTCCTTTTCTCCCCTGCGTGGTCTTATTTTATGAGAGCAAAATCGGCCCTTCTGTTTTTTGCCCATGCCGCTTCGTCGTGTCCCATGTCGACAGGTTTTTCCTTGCCGAAACTGAGGACTACCAGTCTTTCCTGCTGAATGCCGAGCGCCTGGAGGTATTTTATGACCGACTTCGCCCTGTTTTCGCCCAGCGCCAGGTTGTACTCGGCGGAACCCCTTTCATCGCAATGTCCCTGAACTTGTACTTTGACGGCCTTGTTCTTCAGTATCCATTCGGCGTTTTTCTTCAGAGTGTCCCTGGCATCCGCTGAAAGCACGTAGGAATCGAAATCGAAATAGACGGTCTTCAATTGGGTTGCCGGGACAGACTCTATCGTCATCTCATCCAGGCTTTCTTCCTTGACCGCTGATGTTTCCGGTATGACCTGCTCTTTGAGATCGGAAGGAGTTTTCGAAGGAGGAGCCGTCTCCACGGCTTTCGGAAGTTCGGTAACGGGTTCCTCACTTTTCACCATTTCTTTTTTCGCACAGCCGGCAGCTATAAAGGTCAAACAAAATAGCGTGATAAAGAGTCTGTTCATTGTGCGGTTCATCTTGTCCTCCTGAGATGCATGATATGGCCGATGTCTACCCACGGCAAAATTATTGAACGGCATTATACATGAGACTTGTTCATTTGCAAACAATTGTAGGGTTCCGCCGGGAGGGCATTACCGGCGTGATGACCATACGGGCTGGGAATCGCCTCCGCCACTCCGTGAAACTTTTATTTGGGATGATCCGTCCGCCCGCATGACGTAAATGGCCTCTTTCCCCCCGCGGTTTGAACCGAAGGTTATGAAGCGGCCGTCCGGGGACCAGCGGGGGTTTTCGTTTCTTCCCTGCGTAGTCAGTTGGGTGTCGTCGCTTCCATCGGGACTGATGGAATGGATCTGGAATCCTCCCGGATGCAGGCGACTGTAAAGAATCCGGTCCCCTTTCGGCGACCAGGAAGGGTTGACATTGTATGTCCCGCTGCGGGTCAGCCGGTGCACGCCTGATCCATCTGCATTCATGATGAAAATCTGGGGGCTGCCCAGACGGTCGGAAACGAAGGCGATCTTCGACCCGTCAGGGGACCAGGAGGGGGAAATGTCGATGGCATCGTTCTTTGTCAGCCTGGCCAGCAGTTTGCCGTCCGTGCCGATTTTATAGATTTCCGGGTTGCCATCCTTGCTCATGGAGAGGGCGATTTTGTTCCCGTCCGGTGACCATGCCCCGGTGAAATTCATGCCGATCCGGGAAGAGATGCGTGCTACTGACCCTCCCGATATGGGGGTCCGGTATAGATCGGGGTTACCCCTTTTGTAGGAGGTGAAGATGATTTGGCCGGCATCGGGTGAAATATCCGGATTCAGATTTATGGAGCGGTTTCTGGTGAGCCGCTGAACATTGTGCCCGTCATAATCCATGACGGAGATTTCCTTGTTGCCGCTCGCCCTGGAAACGAAGGCGATTCTTCCGGTAAACGGCCCCTTTTCACCGGTAACCGCGAGCATGGTTTCGTCGGAAAAAGAGTGGGCCATGCGCCGCATTTCCTTGCGGCTCCCGGTATACCGCTTCGCGGCAAGGGCTTTCCCACGCGCAACGTCATACAATCTGAATTCCACCGTTATGGTGCCGCCTGAAGCAATATAGCCGCTCTTGATCAGATATGCGGCGCCGATTGCCCGCCAGGGGGCCATATCAAACTCCCCGGGACGGATGCCGCTCTGGCCTGCGCCGCTGGTGCCGGAAATGACCGAAAATGGACCGGCTAGGGTCAGGTCGAATTTGAGGACTTCGCCGACTGTTCCGGCGATCTCCCCGTCCTGACCTCCCCCGAGGCTTATAGCGGGCGCTATCGCCAGGGGCAATTGCTTACTGCCCTGGGCGATTACCTCCAGGTAGTTCTGTTCCGCGCGAAGCAGAACCGGAATGAGCAGAATAACAATCAGAAAAGATGCGATCTTCTTCATTTCTTTCCTACTCCTTCAGGCCGGAAAATAAATCCCTGCTCGAAATCCCCGCCGGCCGGGGGCGGGGGAAAATTTTCTTCGGCAATGTCGATTGCCCGTGCCACGGCAGCTTCAAACAGCTTGTCCCGGGAGCTCCGTTCCATCCGGTATCCGATGACCTTGCCGAAGCGGTTGATCCTCAGCTTTATGACAACCTCCGGGTTTCTGCTCTGGTACGCTATGGTGCTGTTGAAGGCATCCCGGAGTCTCGACTGGATGTAGCTGCCGTAATCGCTGCCTGCCTCTTTGCCCTTTGCGCCGGGCATTCCGGCACGGCCCGCCTCGGCGGACCTTCTTCTCAGGTCATCGAGGGCTTCTCCGAGCCTTCTCCCCTCTGCTTTCTTTTCCAGTGCGGCCAGCCGTTTGGCAAACTCTTCATTTGTCTCCGCCGGCATCTGTTCCTTTTTTACCGATGGTGCTGCTTTGGGGGAAACGGTGCTGGCGGTATCGGATGCTGGCCGGCTCATCTCCTGCCGGATCGGTGCTTGTTTTGCGGGGGCGTTTTCGATGGATGGTGAAGGATTGCCGGACTGCGGATTTGCCACGGGGAGGTTGACAACATCGACATAGTAGGCTTGTGTCGCCGGCTGATGAGAGAGCATGAAATAACCGAATCTGCCGATAACGACAAACATGGTTACGTGAAGCAGGAGGGAAAATACAAGCATCCTGGTGAGTTGCGATTCTTTGACTGCCACGCGAATCATTTTCCCTGGGAGGGTTCCGTAATCATGCCCAGACGTTCGATGCCCGCACCTTTGATCTCGGCCATTGCCTTCACGACTTCTCCATAGGGGACTGTCCTGTCGGCTTTGAGAAAAACCTCTTTTTTCGTTCTTGACTCGAACATGGCGGACAGTTTGGGTTTCAATTCGCCGGAGGGAATTTCGGAACTGTTAATGAAAATCCTGCTGCTGCTGTCGATTGATACCACGACGCTTTCTTCCTGTGGGTTGAGTGCCTTGGCCTGGGCCTTCGGCAGGTTTACCTGCACGCCCTGCTGCATCATCGGTGCCGTTACCATGAAGATGATCAGGAGCACCAGCATGACGTCCACGAGAGGGGTGACATTGATCTGCGACATTGCGCCGCGATTGTTGTTGTCCCTGCTTCCTATCTCCATCGACTCCCCCTACTTCTTCGCGAAGGTCCGCTGTACGATGTTCAGGTATTCAGTGGAAAAGCTGTCCATTTCAGCGATCAGGACCCGTATCTTGTTCTGAAAGTGGTTGTAGCCCATGACGGCCGGAATGGCGGCAACGAGACCGATCGCCGTTGCGATGAGCGCTTCGGCGATACCCGGAGCAACGACGGCGAGCGACGCGGTGCCGGTTTCCCCGATCCCCTTGAAAGCGGTCATGATGCCCCAGACCGTCCCGAAAAGACCGATAAAGGGGGCTGTCGACCCGGTGGTGGCCAAAAAGGTGAGGTATTTTTCCAGTCGGGTTATTTCGGAAGTAGTGGCTCTCCGCAGCGCCCGGGCAATATTGTCGATGCCACCCAGTTCCGTGCTGATGACGTCGGGATCCTCTTTCTGTATTCCCTTCTCCATGAGTTTTTTCAGTTCGGAGAACGCTTCGCTGAAAAGTACCGTCAGGGGTGAATGGGAAAAGCGGTCGAGCTGTTCGTTTATGGCGTCAAAGCGTTTTGTCTTCCAGAAAAATTCCAGAAATCTGACTGATTCCCTGTTAGCCCTATGGACCTGGAGGAATTTGTAGAAAATTATGGCCCATGACACTACGGAAAAGTAGAGCAGCACCAATAATACCAATTTTACGACCAGTCCGGTCACTGCTAGAATTCCCAAGGCATCTACCTCCAAAGTTGTTGAAATAAATCTGGTTTAAGATATTCCTTACCAGTGGCGAAGTCAATACGATTTTTTGCAGGGAGGATGAGCGCATTCGGCGCCGAGAGCGGAAGACCGGTGAGAAGCGGCCGTTGTGCCGTTACCGGTTCAGGTGAACAATGTTCACGGTATCAGCACCGTAACGAATGCCGCATAACCCGTATTATGCGTTTACTTGTACACGGGAATTCCCGTATACTGAATTACGTTAGAGAAATTTTTTTCAACGTTTCATTGCCGTTCTCATGTGGACATGATGCAATCACCAAGTGAAGTTTCCCTCTATTTCCATATCCCTTTCTGCGTGAAGAAATGCCTATATTGCGGCTTTCATTCGTTTGACGATCGGCCTGAACTCATGGATGACTATGCCGCTTCCCTTGTCAGGGAAATGCGCCTTTGCCGCAAAAGCCTTGATGTGCCCTTGTCAGCGGTTACCATGTTCTTCGGCGGGGGCACGCCCTCCCTCATGGACCCGGTTCCTTTGCAGAAAATTATCGATGAGGCGGCAGCTCTTTTTGGCCTGTGTTCCGATGCGGAGATAACCATAGAGGCGAATCCCGGCACGCTGACCATGGAAAAGCTGTCCGGATACAGAAGTTGCGGTGCAAACCGTCTTTCGCTCGGCGTACAATCCTTTAACGACTCGATGCTTGAAAAGCTGGGGAGGGTGCACACAGCCGGACAGGCTTACGAGGCATTCCGTTCCGCGCGGAAAATCGGGTTTGCCAACATGGGTATCGATTTGATAAATTCCCTCCCCGGGCAGACATTGCCGATGTGGGAGGATGATCTGCTCGCGGCCGTGGACCTCGCCCCGGAACATATTTCGGTGTACGGTCTGACGATCGAGGAGGGTACGCCATTTGCCGCCATGGAGGAAAACGGCACGCTTTCCCTTCCCGGTGAGGAGGAATCCGCGGTCATGTATGAAAGAGCTTCCCGTGTCCTCGGCATGTCGGGCTATGAGCATTATGAGATTTCAAATTATGCCCGCACGGGATTCAGGTCGCGCCACAATCAGGTGTACTGGCGGCGCGGCAACTATCTGGGTTTTGGTGCCGGGGCCCATTCATTCATGAATCAGCCGGGCTTCGGGGAGCGTTGGCATAATACCCCCGATCTCTCCACCTATATGCGGGATTGCGGGGAGGGGAGGCTCTCCTGGCTGGAGAAACATGGAGTCTCCCTGCGTGAAGCCATGGCGGAAAGACTCTTTCTTGGCCTGCGCATGCTTGACGGGGTTGATCTTGGGGCGTTCCGCGACGAGTTCGGTGTCAGCTTCGAAGGAGCCTATCCGCGGCAAAGTTCCATCATGCTTGGGGGGGGGCTGCTGGAAATCTGCGGGGCCAGGCTGAAGCTCTCCGCAAGGGGGTTGCTCATTTCAAACCAGGTATTCATGGACTTTTTGTAACTGTCCGTAGTTCACGGATAGTTCTCTCATGCAGGCTACTGCGGATTCCCGAGGAAATTAGCCTTGACAAAAGCCGGGTTGGTTGTTACTTTGAAAGCAGTTAGCACTCTTCAGTTCAGAGTGCTAACTGTATTTAAGGGGACGGAATGATGGATAATCTGTCTGAGAGAAGCAAGAAAATTCTTGAGGCCATAATAGAAGACTACATCGGAACCGCCGAGCCGGTGGGCAGCCGTGCGATAAGCCGCAGGCACGGATTTTCCCTTTCTCCGGCCACCATACGCAATGTCATGGCCGACCTAGAGGAACTGGGATTCCTCGCCTCTCCCCATACGTCCGCGGGAAGGATCCCGACCGACAAGGCGTTCAGGTTTTATGTGGATTCGCTTCTTGCCGTTCGCGCCATCGACCGCGAGCAGGAGGAGCTGATTCAGAAGCAATACCGGCTCTATGGAAAGGATGTCGGGGAAATACTCAAAGAAACGAGCAGAATCCTGTCATCTCTGTCCCACTATATGGGAGTGGTCGCAACCCCCCGTTTTACCACTACGATTTTCCGTCATATCGAATTTATCAAGCTTGGCGGCAGGCGCATCCTGGCAATACTGGTTTCGAAAAGCGGCATAGTTCAGAACAAGATTGTAGAATCCGGGGAGGATCTGGGTTCCGAGGATCTGGTGCGCATGTCCAATTACCTGAATGACCTCCTCAAGGGGCTCAGTATCGCCGAGCTGCGCAGCAGAATCCTGCGGGAAATGGAGGATGAAAAGGTCAGGTACGATGAAATGCTGGCCAATGCACTGAAGCTTTCGGAGCAGACTCTCGGTGAAAACGGGACGGATGTGTTCATTGAAGGGCAGGTGAATATTCTGGATCAGCCGGAATTTGCCGATGTGGCGAAGATGAAGGAGATTTTCAGGACTTTTGAGGAAAAAGGCCAGCTGGTATCCCTCCTGGACCGGTGCATGGAGTCCGAGGGCGTGCACATCTTCATAGGCTCCGAGAATTACATGTCGCAAATGGCAAACATGAGCGTCATTACCGCTCCCTACATGAGCGGTAACAGAACGGTCGGGGTGCTCGGGGTCATCGGCCCTACAAGAATGGGCTACGACAGGGTCATCCCCATCGTTGACTATACCGCACGGCTTCTCAGCAAGATGTTTGACGTGGATTGAACCGGAAAATAACGAAGGGAGGATACTCGTGGAAAAAAAGAAGCACGGCATCGAAAAAGAGGATGCATCACATAGGGAAAAGGGTTTGAAAGATAATTCAGCCTCGACTGATTCTGAAGCGGTAGAGGGCGCCGGGATGAAAACGGGTGACAACGTTTCGGAAGGCGCTGCGGCCGCGGCTCATGAAGAACCTGGTGACAGGGTGAAGAGCCTGGAAGAGGCCCTGGCGCAAAAAGAGGCGGAGGCTGCGGCAAATTGGGACAAATTCGTGCGGGAACGGGCTGACCTGGAAAATCTCCGCAAGCGGATGCAAAGGGAGAAGGAAGATCTTCTCAAGTACGGGAATGAATCCCTGCTCCTGGAGATACTTCCGGTTATCGACAATATGGAGAGGGCCCTTGCGCATACGAACGAAGACAGTCTGGCGTCAGTCATCGAGGGCGTCAATCTTACGTTGACCATGCTTGTGTCGGTGCTGAAAAAGTTCGGAGTGACTCCCATCGAGGCCCGGGGGAAGATGTTTGATCCAGCCTACCATCAGGCAATGACCCAGGCCGAGAGTGCCGATCATGCACCCAATACCGTAATTGACGAATTCCAGAAGGGTTATATGCTTAATGACCGCCTGCTGCGTGCGGCGCTGGTTTCAGTGGCCACTGCGCCAAAAAAAGTTGATGCGTGAACTTTTCGCCCTTGTTTTTTCATGGGGGCATAACTACTTTTATAAAACAGAAACCAAAGGAGGAATAATAATATGAGTAAGGTTATCGGCATTGACCTGGGAACTACCAACTCCTGCGTGGCAATAATGGAGGGTGGGGAACCGGTTGTCATAGCCAATGCGGAGGGGAGCCGCACTACCCCGTCCATGATTGGCTTTACCGAAGGCGGTGAAATACTGGTGGGTCAGCAGGCGAAAAGACAGGCCGTGACCAACCCGGAAAACACACTGTTTGCCATCAAGCGTCTGATCGGGCGCAAGTTCGACACCGACGTGGTCAAAAGGGATATCGCCATTTCCCCCTTCAAGATAGTGCGTGCGGATAACGGTGACGCATGGGTGGAAGTCCGGGGCAGGAAATATTCTCCGCCGGAAATATCGGCCATGGTTCTCCAGAAGATGAAGAAGACGGCGGAAGATTATCTCGGGGAAACGGTAACCGATGCGGTAATCACTGTGCCGGCCTACTTTGACGATTCCCAGCGCCAGGCGACGAAGGATGCCGGAAAGATTGCAGGTCTGAATGTGTTGCGGATCATCAACGAGCCTACCGCCGCTGCGCTTGCATACGGTCTCGACAAGAAAAAAGAGGAAAAGATAGCGGTATTCGACCTGGGTGGCGGTACCTTCGACATATCCATCCTCGAGTTGGGAGAAGGGGTGTTCGAGGTTAAATCCACGAACGGTGACACCTTCCTTGGTGGTGAGGATTTCGACCAGAAGATCATCGACTGGATAGCCGATGAATTCAAGAAGGATGCGGGCATAGATCTGCGCGGCGATAAAATGGCGCTGCAGCGCCTGAAAGAAGCGGCGGAGAAGGCGAAGTGCGAACTTTCGTCTTCCCTCGAAACCGACATCAATCTTCCCTTTATTACCGCAGATGCCTCGGGTCCGAAACATCTTACCCTGAAGCTTTCCCGCGCCAAGCTCGAAGCTCTGTGTGCCGAGCTTATAGAAAAGCTGGAAGGACCCTGCAGGATGGCCCTGAGAGATGCCGGCCTTTCTCCGAACGAGATTGACGAGGTGATTCTGGTCGGTGGCATGACAAGGATGCCTTCAGTGCAGAAAAAAGTGCAGGATGTTTTCGGCAAAACGCCGAACCGCGGGGTGAATCCCGACGAGGTCGTGGCGGTCGGTGCGGCGATTCAGGCCGGTGTTCTGCGCGGCGAGGTGAAAGATGTCCTCCTTCTGGATGTGACACCGCTTTCGCTGGGGATCGAGACTCTCGGCAGCGTCATGACCAAGCTGATCGACAAGAATACGACCATACCCTGCCGTAAGAGCCAGGTGTTTTCAACTGCCGCGGACAATCAGCCCGCCGTGACGATCCATGTTCTCCAGGGAGAGCGCGAGATGGCCTCGGACAATAAAACCCTCGGCAATTTCGAATTGACCGGCATTCCCCCTGCACCGCGGGGCGTTCCGCAGATCGAGGTTACTTTTGATATTGACGCCAACGGTATCGTCCATGTTTCAGCCAAGGACCTCGGTACGGGCAAGGAGCAGTCGATACGGATAACCGCTTCCTCGGGTCTGTCCAAGGAAGAAATCGACAAGATGGTGCGTGATGCGGAATCCCACGCAGCCGAGGACAAAAAGAAACGAGAGCTGATCGAGGCTCGCAACCATGCCGACGGTCTGGTATATGCTACCGAAAAATCGCTCCACGAGTATGGCGACAAGATAGATGCTTCCGAGAAGAAGAAGATCGAGGATGCCGTTGCCGCGCTGAAACAGGCGATGGAAGGAAGCGATGCCGATGCGATGAAGAAGGCTTCCGACGAACTGACCCAGGCATCCCATAAACTCGCAGAGGCGGTTTATGCAAAGGCCGGCCAGGAAGGTGCGTCGCAGGCCGGCGAGGCGCCCCATGAAGAGGCCGCCAAGGGTGAAAAGGTAGTGGAGGCGGAGTTTGAGGAGTTGAAGGAAGACAAGAAGTAACAATACATTGATACAACGGTTGGGGTGGAAGGGTTGACGGCAAGGGGACGTGAAGATGCTCCCCTTTTGCCGTTTGCCCTTCTCCTTTTGACGAAAAGGATTTATTTTGGCGAACGGCGAGAAACGAGATTATTATGAGGTCCTGGGCGTTCACCGGAACGCTTCGGAAACGGAAATAAAGAAGGCATACCGGAAACTGGCGCTTCGTTATCATCCCGACAAGAATCCCGGCGATAAACAGTCGGAGGAAATGTTCAAGGATATCAGCGAAGCCTATGAAGTGCTGTCAGATTCCCAGAAAAGGGCGCAATACGACCAGTTCGGGCATGCAGGGCTCGGGTCCGGAGGCTTTTCCGGGGGCTTCGGTTTTGGCTCCGATTCCCCTTTCGGCGACATCTTCGGCGATATTTTCGGAGACATTTTCGGCGGAGGGCGCCAGCGGGGACGAGGCAAACGCGGTGATGACCTGCTGTACAACCTGGAGATCAGTTTCGAGGAGGCCGCCTTCGGGATTGAATCGAAAATCGAGGTGCCCTATAACAAGCGATGCGGCACCTGCGGCGGCAGCGGCGCAAAGCCGGGGACAGAGCCGAAGGTTTGCCCCACCTGCCGGGGTACAGGCCAGGTGCGGTTTCAGCAGGGGTATTTCAGTGTGAGCAGAACCTGCAACCATTGCAGCGGAGAAGGTCGCGTCGTCGAAAACCCCTGTCAGACCTGCAGCGGAACGGGGAGCGTAAAGGACAAGAAAACCATTTCGGTCAAGATCCCCCCGGGGGTGGAAACGGGCAACAGGCTCAAGCTTTCCGGGGAAGGCGGTCAGGGCGCGAAAGGGGGGGCAAATGGTGACCTCTATGTGGCTATCTCCGTGCGACAACATGCACTCTTTACCCGTGAGGGCAATGATGTCTTATGTGAAATCCCCATAAGCTTCATTCAGGCTGCCATGGGCTGTGAACTGGAGGTGCCTACGCTGGACGGGAAGGTTTCCATGAAGATCCCGGAAGGCACGCAGTCCGGAAAAGTCTTCCGGTTGCGGGACAAGGGAGTGCCGGTCCTCCAGGGGTACGGGCGGGGGGACCAGTTGCTGGTCATCAGGGTCGAAACACCGGTGAACCTGAATAAGCGCCAGAAGGAACTGCTGGAGGAATTTGCCCGGATAAGCGGTGAAGAAGTGCATCCGATGAAAAAAAGCTTTTTCGAAAAGGTGATTGATATCTTAAGCTAGTTTCCCGCCATCGGGGAAAAGGCGGTGCCGTGAGTCTTGAACATGTTCCGTACCTGAATTGCAGCAGGTTGACTCGAATCCGCAAGGGGGCAACGGCATTTCTTGCCTTCTTGATTCTTTGCTTCAGCATTCATCCTGTATCTGCCGCACCAGGCCGTACCGCAAGGGCTACCCTTTTGAAAGACCGGGAATATTCCGAAGCGCTTCTGAAAGGGGTGCGGGAAGCGAAGAGTACTATCCTGCTTTCCTGTTACCTGTTCAAAATGACGGGATATACTGACAGCCTGCCAGACAGGATTGCCGAGGCGCTGATAACCGCCCATAATCGCGGCGTAGCCGTAACGGTTATCCTTGAACGGTCGGGCGATGCCGATGATCCTCTCAATGGTGAAAACCGGAAAACTGCTTCCTTCATGAAGAGAAAAGGAATCAAAGTCGCTTTCGACTCTCTCCGCACGAGGACCCATCTCAAAACCATCGTGATTGACGACCGCTTTGTTTATATCGGCAGCCACAATCTGACCCAGAGCGCCCTGAAATACAACAAGGAAGTTTCCGTCCTGGTTGATTCGCCTGAAATGGCCTCGGAGCTGAAATCGTACCTCAACGGGTTGGCGAGGTAACGGCGGCATTGTCATTCCAACGGGTATGATGCTTCTTTCCGGTGCCGGGCACCAGCCGGGGTGAGTGTGCTCGAATAGAGATGAAATGCATCGACGGTGAAGGTTTCCGTGCGGAATGTTCCGTGCCTGGTTACATAATCGGCAATTTTTGCTGGTGAAGTCTCCTTGAAGCGGGCAATGGTTATATGGGGAGAGAATGCGCGCCGTTCAGGCTCAATGCCGTTTTTCAGCACCAGGGTCTCTTCGATTTCCCCGGCGAGTCGAGCAAGGGTCCCGTCCCCCTGGATGCCGACCCAAAGGACACGCGGTGTCCGCTTCGGCGGGAAAAAACCGACACCCTGTACGGTAAGCGAGAACGAGGCTTCGGTTATTTCGGCCAGGCTTGCTTTTATTTTGTCGAAAAGTCCGTTGTCGACCTCCCCGATGAACCGCAAGGTAAGATGAAGATGCTGCAGGTCGACCCACCTGGCACCGGGAAGGTCCCCGCAAATCCCCTGTATGGAATCTTTGACTGTGTCCGGTAAATCAATGGCCGCGAACAGGCGAATCATGTGACCCCCCTTCAACGTTGAGCAAGATGGTTTTTCACGCCGGTACGGTGTGCAAGGTACCGTTTTCCCGTGAGGCGTATCTCGGTTCCCAGCGGCCCCGAGATACTGTTGAGGCGCCGAATGACCGCGAGGCCGCGTTCACCCTTGAGAACCTTCGGTTGAAAGCGTACTTCGCTGTTCAGGACGTTCAGCGGGATTACCTCGACCTCCCTGATACCGCTCCCCAGGGTAATTCTGGCAAGCACGCTGATATCGGAACTGCGGCTCGTGCTGCCGAAGGCAAAATTCCCCAGGCTGTAAAAAATGATTCCGTTTCTGTACCGTTCAATGCCTTGCAGCACGTGCGGATGGTGCCCGATGACCACGTCCGCTCCCGCATCGACGGCCCGCCGGGCGGCAATGATCTGGTAAGGCTTGGGAGTCACGGCTTTTTCGGCGCCCCAGTGGAAGGAGACAATAACGTAATCGGCATTCAATTTGGCCTGAGCAATATCCTCACGAAAATACGGAGTAAAGCCCGGGACGGTTCCGGGGCGGTTTGCTTCCGCGAAAAACTCGGGGGGGAGAGTCAGCGAATACGCCAGGAAAGCAACCCTTTTTCCTTTGACATATACGAGAGCCGGTTTTCTGGCTATCGCCAGATTTTTCCCCGCACCGGTATACAGAATGCCTGCCCTTTCAAGATGCTTCCGTGTTTCTTCAAGCCCGACGGATCCAAAATCGAGCATATGGTTGTTCGCGAGCGTCAACACGGAAAAACCCGCCCTTCTCAAAGCCTGTGCAGCACGGGGACTCGTCTTGAAACGGAATTTCTTGCCGGTGAATTCCGTGCCGGTTCGCGTTATCGGAGCTTCGAGGTTGCCAACGGTTATATCCCCGTTTTTCAGCTCTTGTCTCGTGGACGCAAACGGGTAATCATAACCCATGCGTTTGTATGTTCCGGTCCCCCCCCCGGCCAGCATGATATCGCCCAATGCGTTAAGAACGATCTGTTGCGCACAGGAGGCAGATGGAACGGCAAACCCCTGAAGCAGTGACAAGGCGAGAAGCAGATAGAGGCAAAGGGGATTGCGGCATATTCTGCGCATATTCGTTCCTTTGAAAAAAGATTGACTAATCAGGCGTCAGATGCTAAAAAATATAGCTTTCTTTAAATAAATGTAAAGGTTTTTTGTCATGCTTGACGTGAAATATATCCGGGACAATCTCGAAACGGTCGAGGAGAGGCTCGGAACGCGCGGTGAAGCCGTGAACCTCTCCCGTTTCAGGGAATTCGACCTTCAGCGGCGTGGGCTGCTGCAGGAAGCGGAGAAATTGAAGGCTTTGCGGAATGCCGTGTCGGAAGAAATAAGCCGCATCAAGGATAAAAGCCAGGCACGCGACCGAATTGCGGAGATGCGGGAGGTTTCGCAGAAGGTAAAGGTCCTGGATGAACAGCTGAAAGTGGTGGAGGAGGCCCTCGAAGGCTGCCTGCTCACTATCCCCAATATACCCCACGAGACGACTCCCATCGGGAAAGCCGAGACTGATAACGTTGAGATCAGGAAATGGGGTGAAATACCGCAGTTTGCTTTTGCTGCCAAGCCTCACTATGAAATCGGCGAATCCCTCGGTATCCTTGATTTCGAGCGGGGTGCGCGAATTACCGGTGCCCGGTTTACCCTGTGCAAGGATGCCGGTGCACGCATGGAGCGGGCGCTGATTAACTTCATGCTGGACCTGCACACGGAACAGCATAAATATGTTGAAATGCTCCCCCCCTTTATGGTAAACAGGGAGAGTATGACCGGCACGGGACAGTTGCCGAAGTTTGAGGAAGACCTCTTCCGGTTGGAGGGGGTCGATTATTTTCTCATCCCCACCGCCGAAGTACCGGTGACAAACATACATCGCGGCGAAATCCTGAAAGGGTCCGAATTGCCGCTCTGCTATACGGCATATACCCCCTGCTTCAGGAAAGAGGCCGGCTCTTACGGGAAAGATACCCGCGGGTACATTCGCCAGCACCAGTTCAACAAGGTTGAGCTTGTCAAGTTTGCCCGTCCCGAGGAATCGTATCGGGAACTCGACCTTCTTCTGGCTGATGCCGAGAAAGTCCTGCAACTGCTTCAACTCCCCTATCGCGTTGTCGAGCTCTGTACGGGGGACCTTGGCTTCTCGGCGGCAAAGACCTATGATATAGAGGTCTGGTTGCCGTCCCAGAATACGTACAGGGAAATATCCTCCTGCAGCAATTTCGAGGATTTTCAGGCCCGCCGGGCTTCCATACGATTCAGGGAAAATGAAAAGGCCAAACCGGAATTCGTTCATACCCTTAATGGCTCAGGTTTGGCGGTAGGCCGCACCGTTGTCGCGATTCTCGAAAATTATCAGCAGGCGGACGGTTCGGTGGTAATTCCTGAAGCTCTCAGACCATATATGGGCGGGATGGAAAAGATAGGGTAGGCTTTCGGAGGGATGGCCGAGTGGCTTAAGGCGGCGGTCTTGAAAACCGTTGAACGAAAGTTCCGTGGGTTCAAATCCTACTCCCTCCGCCATAATAAAATCGGTTTTCAGTTTTTTGTTATTGGTTTTTGGTTTATAAGAGCTTTCACCAACAACTAAGAACCAAGAACTGCTTTTCCGGAGAGATGGCCGAGTCGGCCGAAGGCGCTCGCCTGCTAAGCGAGTATACTGGGAAACCGGTATCGAGGGTTCGAATCCCTCTCTCTCCGCCATATTGTCGTACAACCGGGAAGGATGCAATCATGAAAGTGCTGATGAGAACAACCGTTGGGCTTTTAACTGTAATGCTGATTGCAGCAGTTGGTGTTTCCGGTTGCAAGAAAAAAGAGGAGCAGAAACCGCAAATGGCTCCCCCGCACGGTATGATGGGGGAGAAGCACGAGGCCGTGATTGTCGTCCCCGACTCGGTAAAGGGGAAATGGAAGTCGGTCAAGGTCGCTGTCCTGGACAGGAAAAGCGGGAAAAGCGCCGAGTATGATGTTGCAATCGGTTCGGAAGTCTCGGTTCCCGGGTCGGGCCTCGTAATAAAGGTTGACAATTTTTTCCCTGACTTTATTATGGATGGACCGGTCAGGACATCGGCTTCCAATGAACCGAAGAAGCCTGCTGCTCAGGTAAGGATCATGGAAGGCGGCAAGGAAGTTTTCAAGGGCTGGCTGTTTTACAAACTGCAAAGTCCCCATGACTTCAATCATCCCACGTATGCGGTTACCGTCGTCGGCTTCACTCCGGCGGGGAAATAGAAAAAATATGCGCTCGTAGCTCAGCTGGATAGAGCAACGGACTACGAATCCGTAGGTCGGGAGTTCGAATCTCTCCGAGCGCGCCATTAAAACAAAGGGTTACAGTTCATGCTGTAGCCCTTTGTTTATTCATGCAACCTCTTGTGCAACCTCTGTGGTCTTTATA
>JAGFXO010000001.1 GCA_017861285.1 Geobacteraceae bacterium
AAAGACAAGAATCAGGGCCACCACGAAACAATAGATGGCCATGGATTCTATCATCGCCAGTCCCACAAACAGTGTCCGGGTAATGGTCCCGGATGCGTCAGGCTGCTGGGCTATGGAACTCAGCGCCTGCGCGACAGCCCGCGCCTCTCCCAGGGCAGGCCCGATGGAGCCAATGGCCATGGTCATTCCCGATATAATGATTGAAACCATTCCGATGAGCCCGATGTTATCCATATCATAAATCTCCTTTTATTCCTTTTTCTTCCGTGACGTCTTTGCGGCTCCGGATCGAGGTCGCGGAGGCAATATACACCATGGCAAGCACAGCAAAAATGTACGCCTGGATCAGCCCGATCAGAAGCCCAAGCACCTGCATGACAATGGGGAAAAACAGCGGCGCGGCCAGAGCCAGAGTTCTCGAAAATTCCCCGATAATCTCGAACGGCAGCATGAAGACAGACGGTTTGATATAGTGCTTCAGGTATCCTGCGACCCCCCCCTGCAGTATCCCGTAAAAAGGAACGGCTATGAAGACGCATATCGCCAGTGCTGCAGTGGTGGAGAGGGAGCCTGTCGGCGGTTCGAAACCGGGAACGATTTCCAGGCTGTTGGAGAAAGCGATAAACAGAAAAAGCGTGCCGACAAAGGGAAGAAAACGTCCCGGTTCCTGGCGGCTGGTCGAACGGATCTGGTTGTTCATATAGCTCACCAGGGTTTCGAGCAGGTTTTGCCTGCGGGTCAATTTCGTTTGATCGGACAGTTGGCGCGTTGACAGCCACGAACCAATTACAAGAATTGCCATGACAATCCAGGTATAAAGGATGGTTGCATTGAGCTTTACCGGCCCCCACTGCCACAATATCGTGCTATCCGGACTCAGTTCCATTTCATTCTTCCTTCAATGTCCAGGGAGATCCAATTCATTCCCGACGGGCTTCCAGATACGCACCAGGATTATCCGCATCACCATGAATCCAGACATAACAGCCAAAAGCCTCTCCCACGATCCGGCCATTACCAGAAAGAAGCCGGACAACGTCACAACGAGGCGCCCCAGGTAACTGCACAGCGTCAATAGGGCCGGACTGGCAGAAAACGGCAGGCGCTTCACCGTAAGCCACAATCCGCCGAAGTAGAATAGTCCGAGAACCATACCGCATGTTCCGGCAAGCAGAAGTTGCCCTAAATATGAATCCACGGCATTCCTCCTCCAATTTCATTTCAATCATTTTTCGACACATGCTCAATCCAATACCATGCGTTGAGGCACCCGCAAATAAGGCCTCCGAACAGCAGCATCAACGTCCATGAAAAACGGCCCGGCCATCGTGAGTCAATCCAGATACCCAGAGCAATTCCGATCAGCGTGGGGATCACCACAGACCAGCCGACAATACCGAAAATACTTAATCCGAACCACAGACTATGGTCATTTTCCCGACGGGCCTTTATCCTCAGGGCTTCTTTTGACGCAACGGATTTTTTCATCTGCGCCGTCACTTCCGGTTTTTCTTTCTTTCGTGGATCAACCACGGATCTTCTCCCCCAGCCTGACGAATCGGCTTACCAGGTCGGCCTCAAGTTTAGCAAGAACCGACCGGGCCTGATTCTCCCGTTCATCCAGGACACGGAACTGCTGTTCGACTGCCTGTTTCAGTTCACCCAGGGCAGACCCGCGGACGGCATTCCGTGACGAGACCATTACCTCCGCCCCGCATTTAACCAGCACACCTTCATCAATTGCCAGAAATTCCTCTTCTCCCCGCTCGTTTTCAAAAGAAAGCAGCCCGGGAACAAGCGCAGCAACAAAATCTATGTGGTGGGGCAGCAGGCAGAAAGAACCGTTTTCGGCTTCGGCCGTTATCTTCGTTACCTCCTGGTCAATCAGTGTTCCGGTCGGAAGCACGACCTTCAGCTTCATGTTTTTCTCGCCTCGTCAATTTTCCCGATCATATAGAGAGAGCTTTCAGGATAGTCCGAGAACTCGTCATTAAGGATGCGTTCACACCCCTCCAACGCATCATCCAGGCTGACCATTCTCCCCGTATGCCCGGTAAACTGTTCGGTCGTAAAGAAAGGCTGGGTAAGAAAACGCTCCAGGCGCCGTGCCCGGTACACTATTGCCCGGTCATGCGCGGAAAGCTCTTCCATTCCGAGCATGGCGATTATGTCCCTGAGCTCTTTATACTCCGCCAGATTTTTGCGTACCGCCTGGGCGATATCGTAATGACGCCTGCCGACAATGCCGGGATTGAGCATCTTCGATCCGGATTCGAGGGGGTCTATGGCGGGATACAACCCCTCACCGGCTCTCTTGCGGGAGAGCACGATCAGGGTTGAAAGATGCGCAAAGGTATGTACGGCGGATGGATCGGTAAAGTCGTCAGCTGGGACATAGACGGCCTGGACGGAGGTAATTGCACCGTTCGCGGTATTGCAGATGCGCTCCTCAAGCTGCGCCAGTTCCGTGCCGAGGGTGGGCTGATATCCCACTCGTGACGGGATCTGACCCAGCAGACCCGAGACCTCGGTGCCGGCCTGGATATACCTGAAGATGTTGTCGATAAGCAGGAGTACGTCTTTTTTCTGGTCGTCCCTGAAGTATTCGGCGATGGTTAGCGCGGCATGGCCTACGAGAAACCTCGCACCCGGAGATTCATTCATCTGGCTGAGGATCATTACCGTCTTGTCCAGCACGCCGGTCTTTTTCATTTCATGATATAACTCTTCGGCCTCACGGCAGCGTTCGCCGATGCCACAGAAGATGCTGACCCCTTCATGGGTACCGACCATGTTGTTGATCATCTCGGTGATCAAGACAGTCTTGCCGACGCCTGCTCCCCCGAAAAGGCCGGCTTTCCCGCCCCGTTCTATGGGAGCCAGTACATCGATCACCTTGATTCCTGTTGTATAAATCTCCTGGGAGGTTACCCGCTGTATCAGGGAAGGGGGCTTGCTGTGGACGGGTCGCCATTCACCGCAATGAAGTTCTCCATTGCCGTCAATTGTCTCGCCAAACACGTTGAACATCCTCCCCAACAGGCAGTTGCCAGTCGGCACGGTAAAAGGGTGGCCGGTGTCCAGCATGGCAGAACCCCGCGCCAGCCCCTGGACGGGTGTAAGGGCAATGCCGCGCACCGTCTCATGGTCCAGGTGTGCCAGGACCTCCAGCAGTATTCCATGATTGTCGACAGATTGGAGCTTATTATGAATGAGCGGGATCTTTTGTAAAAAGCGGATATCGATGACACTGCCCCGTACGGCAATGACTTCACCGAGGTTTTCCTGATCTGCTCTTGTCGGGGTTTCTGATGTTCTCACGTATCACCGTTTGGTGAATCACTTATTTCAAAGCCTGTAACCAGTATACCGCAAATGGGGGAAAAAAATCCCCCTCTTGAAATGGGAGGGGGCAAGTGAGAGGAGAAGCTGTGTGGAACGGTTTCATCATTTGCAGATTTTCCGTCATGCGGCTCTTGTCTGTCGCTTTCATCACGAAAGGCACTGAAACAGCCCCATGCACCAGAAGCAGTCACCGCAGGGAACGGTATTGGTATAGCAATCCTGTTCGAATTCCTCGCAATAGATATACTCGCAGGGGAGCAGGTTGCAGTTGGAGCAAAAGGGATACTCGTGCTTGAGAACCTCCTCCCGAAAAGCACGATAGCCGGGATCATTCCAGATTTCCAGGATACCTTTGTCCCTCAGGTTGCCGAAGACCTTCTTGTTGACATACTTCTTTCGTCCGGAAAAATGGCATTGGAATTTGTGCCAGAGGAAGTAGCACGGGTGAATTTCGCCGTCCCAGGAGACAAACACGCCGCCATTATCTATGAAATCGCACTTCCTTTCGTTTTTGGGCGCGGCACCCGGCAGTCGCAGATCCAGCCCCGTCTCTTCGGCGACAATCCTGGCCCTGTCAAAGGTTTCGGCCAACTCGTCAGCCATGGCGACATCCCGCTTCGTCAGGTTCTCCAGGTGCAGGAATATATCGCGCGCCCTTGCCTGAGCGATCATTTCCAGGACAAAATCCACCATCCGCTGCTCTTCCGCTGTCCTCAGATACTTGCAGTGATAGATATGAAAGAAATCGCTGATGTCTATTCCCTGCTCCTCTCCCTTCTTCCGCCATGTCGTATAAAGCTCCACCGCTTCCTGAGTATTGTAATCATAGGCAATCTGGGAGACATGACTGCTGTCGTAAGGAAGAAGATGGGAGACGATGGCAAAGGAAACCCCCAACGAGGCGGTCCATCTGAGCACATCGGGAAGTTGATGGATGTTGTCGCGCATGAGGACGAACTCAACGCCGACCTGAAGGTTGTTTTCGGGGTGCCGTTTCCGTGCCGTGTTCAGCGCGATGAACGCCTGCTCCAAATCTTTCACCTCACCCCCTTCCCGGATCTTGCGGAAGGTATCGGGGCAGATGGCGTCCAGGGAGAGACATATCCGGTCAAGCCCGGCCCGAACCAGTGATGACGCCCGGGTTTCATCAAGCAGGAGTCCGTTTGACTGGAAACCTACCCAGCTTCCCGGGGGCATCAGCTCTTTCCCCCTGCGGATGAAGGCTTCGAGGTCGGGATGAAGGAGCGGCTCTCCGATGCCGTTGAGGACCAGCGCCTCGGCTTTCGACAGGGACGGTTCAAGTGCCTCGAAAGTTTCGAAAGTGAGGTCACCATCCTCCAAACCGCTTCCCATGCTCTGCTTGACGCACATATGGCACTTCATGTTGCAGCGGGTGGTTGTCTCCACGAACAGGCGGGACGGATAGCTCCTGAGAGCAGGCAACAAAGATATTTCAGGGTCGTTGATCTTAGTTTGCAATGCAGTGTTATTCATAATTCAACTCTTCACATTTCCTTTTGATTTTGTCGATCGGCATCCGGCGGACCTTCTCCGCCATCTTTATTGCCTTGAAGATTTCCGCCGGACTCGCCCCGGCTTCGGATGCAGCATTGCAATGGTACTCCAGGCACGGTTCTCAACAGGCTGCCACCGATGCCCCTATGGCAACCAACTCAAGGGTTTTCTTGTCAAGGGGCACTGATCCTCCCTTCGCTACGGCATTGTTACATCTTCAACTTTGCACTTCATCTGGTCGGCGAAGTACTTCCGCTGGAAATAGAAGGCAAGGTTTACCAGGCTGATGAGCACCGGCACCTCGACCAGCGGTCCGATGACCGAGGCGAAAGCCTGCCCGGAATTGAGCCCGAACACCGAAATGGCAACGGCAATTGCCAACTCGAAGTTGTTGCTGGCGGCGGTGAACGAAAGTGTCGCGCTCTTCTCGTAGTCGGTGCCGAGTTTCTTGCTCATGTAGAAGGAGACCACGAACATGACAACGAAGTAAATGAGAAGCGGAATCGCAATCACGACCACGTCAAGGGGCTGACTCAGGATCTTGTCACCTTGCGTGGCAAACATGACCACGATGGTGAAAAGGAGGAAAATGAGGGTCAAGGGGCTGATAACAGGGGCGAATGATTTATCGAACCATTCCTTACCCTTTATACGCGTAAGACTGAAATGGGTAATTAGTCCGGCGATAAAAGGGATACCCAGGTAGATGAAAACGCTCTTGGCAATTTCACCCATGGTTATATCCACCACCGCCCCCTTGATGCCGAACAAAGGGGGAAGAATCGTGACGAAGACATAGCAGTAAACGGAAAAGAAAAGAACCTGGAAAATGGAGTTGAAAGCCACGAGACCGGCGGCATATTCACGGTCGCCGCAGGCCAGATCGTTCCAGACGATCACCATGGCGATGCAGCGGGCCATCCCCATCATGATGAGGCCGATCATATATTCAGGATAGTTGTGAAGAAAGACGATGGCAAGCACAAACATAAGGATCGGTCCCACCACCCAGTTCTGAATCAAAGAGAGGCCGAGAACCTTCTTGTTCCTGAAAACCAGAGGCATCTCCTCGTACTTGACCTTGGCCAGGGGCGGGTACATCATCAGGATCAGGCCGATGGCGATGGGTATGCTGGTCGTACCCACCTGAAACTTGTTGATGAGGGCCTTTGAGGCGGGCACGAAATACCCGAGAGCGAGACCGAGAAACATTGCCGCGAAGATCCAGACAGTGAGGTAGCGGTCCAGAAAAGACAGTTTCTTCATGAGTCCTTGCATTGTTGTACGTCCTCCTTGGGGAATGAGATCAAACAACGGGGTAAACCCGGATATTATCAGGGCGCAAAATAAGCGAGCAAAGCCTCTTTGATTTCATCCCGGACCTTGCGGAAAACCTCCATAATCTCCTCTTCACTGCCTGTTGCCTTTGCCGGATCGGAAAAACCGATGTGTACCCGCTCTCCCCCACCCGTAAACAGGGGACATCGATCCCGTGCGTCTCCGCACAGGGTGATAGTGTGGTCAAACTGCTGCCCGGAAAATGCATCGACATTTTTTGAACGGTGGCCGGATATGTCTATACCGATCTCCCGCAAAACCTCAATGGCCCTCGGATTGATAAATGAGGCCTCGGTCCCTGCGGAAAAGGCTTCGAGACGGTCACCAAGGAAATGATTGGCGATTCCTTCCGCCATTTGGGACCGGCAGGAGTTCGCAGTGCAGAGAAAGAGGGCTTTTTCTTTCATCTATGTCTCCAGCAATCATTATTGATTCGAATAGGCCGGATTCACATCCGACTTTTACTTTTTCTTCCAGACAACCTTTTTACTGGATACGAGCCAATTGCATTTATTGCAGAAAAATCCCTGACTGCATTTGGAACAGATGATGATTTTTTCGCCGCAGTCGGGGCAGTAAGCCTCCATGTCGAATTCATCGTAAACGGTATAGCGGTCACAGTTCTTACAAAAAAACCTGGCTCCTTCCGAAGTAAGTTCTTTTATCATTTCCGAACCGCATTCACGACATAATCTTCGTACCATGCCACTCTCCCTCGAGGATGTCTCAACCCCTTCCCGGGAATATTCGAAGAATATCTGATCCCGGACATCGGGTCAGCCTGTGGGCTATGGACGAACCTGCACGGCTACACCCCCAGACCGTTTCAAAAAAATCCTTCTCTCTCCTTATCCGCATGAGCGGATAACCTTCATAAAAAAATTACGCGCAGCGATTGTGCTGGCTAAATTCACAGAGCCGCTTTCGGTCGGCAGCGGCAACCTCCAAATCCGGAAGGTTTTCCCGAAGGGAATCGAGCAGACTGTTTTGCAGATTTTTCACGTTATCCAGTATTGAATAGTACATCCATACCCCTGCGCGCCGGTCATCCACCCATCCGGCATTCTTCAAATAGGCAAGATGCCGTGACACCGTCGACTGGGGAAGCTGCAGCACTGCCATGATGTCACAGACACAGAGTTCCCCGTCCAGCAACAGGCAGATGATCCTCAGCCGGGTTTCATCCGACAGGGCTTTAAACATTCGGGCTGTAGTTTTCATGATAAAACTATATCCGGATATACGGCTATATTCAAGCAAAAAAAATCTTACCGGATGTGGCCCGGTTTCAATCGAATCCTGCCGACCCCGCTTGCAATAGCGCGCCCCAGGACAGAAATTGACATAGCGTACACCGAGGCCTGCCGCGGCACTGCCTCCGTCGCCAGGTTCGTCTATCACCTTGTCGGAATATTAATTGGCTGTTTGTGTCCATCCGGCTTGAAATTAAATCCCGTACATGATATTTTCGTATACGCTCTTTTTGCGCCATAAAAGCCGCACATTGAATGTACTTTACAAAAACAATAGATGGTCAGACAACAATATTTTGCCGGCAAGGGGTATCCAAATGAAATACTGTGAAAGCTTGCGGGAAAACGATACGTTCCCGGAAGCAAGCGACTGCGGGAGGAGCGTCATAGAATCAATCGGCAACACCCCCCTGGTCGGATTGAGAAACCTGGGCAGAAACCCGAAAGTCAGAATTCTCGCAAAGCTTGAAGGCAACAACCCGGGTGGCTCGGTCAAGGACAGACCTGCATATTATATGATTTCCAAGGCGGAGGAATGCGGCGAACTGACCCGCGAGAAGACCATCCTCGAAGCAACGTCGGGCAACACGGGAATCGCCATTGCCATGATCGGCGCAGCCAGGAATTATCGGGTGAGACTTGCCATGCCGGCATGCGTCAGCCTGGAAAGGAGGAGCATCCTCGAGGCCTACGGTGCGGAGGTTGTCCTCTCCCCCGCCCACGAGGGCACTGACGGGGCAATCCGGCTGGCCCGCCGGATCCTGGAGGAAAACCCCGATAAATACTATATGCCGAATCAATACGCCAACATAAATAATCTGCTGGCCCACTATGAAACAACCGGACCGGAGATTTTTGCCCAGACCGGTGGCGACATCGACGTCTTTGTTGCCGGGATGGGTACGACGGGAACCTTGATGGGAGTTGGCAAATACCTGAAAGAGAAAGACCCGTCAATCAGGATCGTCGGGGTAGAGCCCCGGATCGGCCATAAAATACAAGGCCTCAAGAACATGCAGGAAGCAATTGTCCCGCCTCTCTACCAGCCGGAAAAACTTGATGAAAAGATCACCGCCGAGGACGAGGAAGCTTTTGAAACGGCGAGAATCCTTGCCATTCGCGAGGGGCTTTTTGTCGGCATGTCCGGGGGAGCCGCAATAGCATGCGCCCTGAAACTCTCTGAAAGCATGGATAGCGGCACGATCGTTACCATCCTGCCTGACCGGGGAGACCGGTATCTCAGCACTACACTCTTCAGATCCGTATGTGCGTGTTGCCCGCCCTGACAGAATCACCTTCAACCATATACAACAAATCACTGCATCGGAAAGCAAAACATGATCAACAACGAGAAAGCTGCTGTGGAGCAGAAAAAAAACATACGTCCTGTCTGGACCCGCGTGGTTGACATCATTCTGCGGACATTTCATGTGGCGGTCACCAGCGTGCTGTTCGGCGGGGCGGTCTGCGGAGTGCCGTTCATCCAGCTTATGACTTGGCATAATCTCGCAATCGTAACAGGCTGCGCTCTTATCGCTTCGGAAGTATACCATTGCCGGCGATGGCTCTACCAGGGCCGGGGAGTCATGGTACTCATCCATGTAGGTCTGCTCGGCGTCATCCATGTGAGGCCTGACTTGATGGCACCGGTGCTTGCCACGGTTCTGGTATTCGGCATGGTCGGCAGCCACATGCCCAAGTCGCTCCGCTACTGGTCGTTTGTCCACGGGCGGGTCGTGGATTGACGCGGCGCAACACTTCTTGAAACTCTCTTTTGCAGACAAAAGAAAACCGGCATCAATTCGGATTCTTGATGCCGGCAGGAAGTATTGCAATCTGACTTTTTTCAGGCCATAACGATCAGCAGATCGTCCTTGTCAACCTTGTCCCCCTCTTCGAACTTCACTTCCCTTATCTTGCCGTCTTCCTTGGCCTTGATATTGGTCTCCATCTTCATTGCCTCGGTCACTATGAGAATATCGCCGGCCTTGACCTCGTCACCGACCCTTACGCATACCTTGAGAACTCTCCCCGGCATCGGCGCTCCGACATGAAGTGAATTGAACTTGTCCGCCTTCTCATGTTCCGAAACCTCCGAAACAACAGATTGGTCGCGCACCGTTACTTGACGTGCCAGACCGTTCAATTCGAAGTAAATGTTCCTGGTGCCGTCCTGATGGACACTGCCGATCGCATTGAGCTTGATAATCAGCGTTTTCCCCGGATCTATTTCCACGGCAGTTTCCTGGCCGGGCTCCAGCCCGTAGAAGAAAATCGGCGTGGGGATTACGGATGTATCCGAAAAGGTTATCTGGTGTTTGTGGAATTCCGGATAAACGTTCGGGTAGAGAATATGGGAAAGAAGGCTCTTTTCATCGACCGACCAGCCGAATTTCGCCTTAACCTTCCTTTTCTCCTCCTCGAAGTCCACCGGTTCCAGCAACTCGCCGGGACGGCAGGTTATCGGCTCCTCTCCCTTGAGAACAATTTTCTGCAGCTTTTCCGGGAATCCCTGGTACGGTTGTCCGATCATGCCCTTGAAGAAGCCGACAACCGACTCGGGGAACGTCAATTCCTCACCCTTGGTGAAGACATCCTCGACGCCAAGGTTGTTTTTGACCAGAAACATCGCCATATCCCCGACAACCTTTGACGAGGGCGTAACTTTGATGATATCCCCGAAAAGGATATTTACCTGGTGGTACATCTCCTTGCACTCTTCCCATCGGTCAAGCAGACCGAGTCCGGCAACCTGAGGCTTGTAATTGGAATACTGGCCACCGGGAATCTCATGGTGGTAGACCTCCGCGGTCCCGCTCTTCAGGCCGGATTCGAATGGAGCATAATAATCCCTTACAGTCTCCCAGTAATTGGCCAGTTTCTGCAGACCTGCCTCGTTGAGCCCCGGGTCCCACTCCGTGCCTCTCAGCGCTGCAATTATCGCATTGAGATTCGGTTGGGACGTCAACCCGGAAATCGATGAGAGTGCGGCATCGACGATATCCACACCTGCCTGGCAGGCCATGAGTATCGAGGCCTCCCCATTCCCTGAAGTATCGTGCGTATGAAAGTGGACCGGTATGCCGATCTCCTCTTTCAGCGCTTTCACCAGCTTATACGCGGCAAATGGCTTGAGAAGGCCCGCCATGTCCTTGATACCGAGGATATGAGCACCCATCCGCTCAAGTTCCCTGGCAAGAGAAACATAATAGTCGAGAGGGTACTTGTCCCGCTTCGGATCGGTAATATCACCTGTATAGCAGATGGAAGCTTCGCATATCTTGCCCGTATTCCGGACAGACTCCATGGCCACCTTCATACCCCTGATCCAGTTGAGGGAATCGAACACCCGGAACACGTCTATTCCCGACTCAGCCGCCTCTGCAACGAAACGCTGTACAACATTGTCCGGGTAGTTCGTATACCCCACGGCATTGGAACCGCGCAGCAGCATCTGGAACAGGATGTTGGGGGCGGCTTCCGACAACTTGTGCAGCCTCTCCCACGGACATTCCTTAAGGAAACGCATGGCAACGTCGAATGTCGCGCCACCCCACATCTCAAGGGAGAAGAGATCCGCCGCAAGATGCGAAGTCGGCTCGGCAATCCTGAGCAGATCATGGGTTCTGACCCTTGTCGCGAGCAGCGACTGGTGCGCGTCGCGCATCGTAGTGTCGGTAATCAGCAGCCTGTCATGCTCCATGATCCATTGTACAAGCCCTTCTGCGCCCTGTTCCCGTAATCTGTCGCGGGTTCCGTAAGGGCGCGGAGCCGTCGTGTCCATGTCCGGAATTTTCGGCTCGAGCAATTCCGCAGACCTGAGCGGTTTGCTGATGCCTGGAGAACCGTTGACGATCACATTGCCAATGAAATTGAGTATCTTCGTCGCTCGATCCTTTTTCTCGCTCATTTTCATGAGTTCGGGATGCTTGTCGATAAAGGAGGTGTCACATTGCCCGTCCAGGAATATCGGGTGAGTAACGACATTTTCCAGAAAAGGTATATTGGTCTTGACTCCGCGAATGCGGAACTCCCGCAGCGAGCGGTCCATGACCTGGGCAGCCTCTCTCAGGGTGTGCCCCAGCGTGCTGATCTTGACGAGCAGGGAATCGTAAAACGGTGTAATGTGTGCACCGGTAAAGGCATTCCCGGCATCGAGACGCACACCGTAACCGCCCGGAGAGCGGTATGCCTTGAGTGTACCGAAATCGGGAGCAAAATTGTTCGCCGGATCCTCGGTAGTAATGCGGCACTGGATCGCATACCCGCGCATGTCGATGGCCTTCTGGTCGGGAATGCCGATTTCCGGGTCTGATAATTTGTACCCCTCCGCCACAAGAATCTGTTTCTGAACCAGATTCCTCCCTGTTATCATCTCGGTGACGGTATGTTCCACCTGAATGCGGGGATTCATCTCGATAAAATAAAAGGTACCTTCCTGGTCAAGCAGAAATTCAATGGTCCCGGCATTGCGGTATTTAACCTTCCGGGCGATCTTGAGGGCCTCGTTGCAAATCTCTTCACGTATTTCCGGTGTCAGGCTGAGTGACGGAGCAAACTCGACCACTTTCTGGTGACGTCGCTGAATGGAGCAATCGCGCTCGAAGAAATGTACCAGGTTGCCATGATTGTCACCAAGGATCTGTACCTCGATATGCTTCGGGTTTTCGATGAATCGCTCCAGGAAAACGGCCGGATTGCCGAAAGCTGTCTTGGCCTCGCTCCGCGCACTTGCAATCCCTTCTATCAGCTCCTTGCGATCGCGGGCGATGCGCATGCCACGACCGCCGCCTCCCGCTGCAGCTTTTACCATGATCGGGTACCCATAGTTCTTGGCAAATTTGAGGGCGTCCTCTTCAGACTCTATGGGTTTGTCGGTTCCAGGTACAACCCGTACACCGGCCGCTATTGCAACATGACGAGCGGCAATCTTGTCGCCCACGCTTCGCTGCATCCCGGCGGTAGGACCGATGAAAACGATCCCGGCTGCCTCGCATTTTTCAGCAAACTCAGGGTTTTCAGAAAGAAAACCGTACCCCGGGTGAATAGCGTCGACATTCTTCTTCCTGGCCAGTGAAATGATTTCGTCAATTCCCAGATAAGCATCAACAGGGCTCTTTCCCTTACCGATAAGATATGCCTCATCTGCCTTATATCTATACAGGGAGAGCTTGTCTTCCTGTGAATATATTGCTACCGTGTTGATGCCAAGTTCCGCACAAGCACGGAATATGCGGATGGCTATCTCTCCCCGATTGGCGGCCATTACTTTTTTGAATTTTCTTTTCATTTTCAGGGCTCCTGGATCACATTTTAATAGAAGCAAAACAAATTGCAGCGGGAAGAAAACCACCATTTCGTATTAAAATAATGCAATCTTCCTGATTTTTCATACATTTCCAGTAATTTCGTATAAAACCAGATTCAAAAAACAATGTCAACCGGATAATTTTTCGCACACCACAATACCAGAGCATTCATGGGATTCCATATAAATTCTTTCCATAATCCATACAACGTGTTACACTTCCCCGGTCAAAATTAAAACAAAGAGGAGAACTTGAATGAATATTCCCCACAAAACAATAGTGCGGACGTTCTGCACGGGGCTTGCCCTTTTTTTCGCCCTGAGCGGCATTGCCGTAGGTGCCGAAAAGAAGAAAGCCAAACCTGTTCAGCAGACCGCTGCACCTTCAAAACCGGCCGAGTTAATGGCAAAAGTCAACGGTGTCGACATTACCCGCGACGAGGTGGACAGGGCTGTCAAAATAATGCTTTCCCAGAGCAAGGCGCCGAAACCGTTGCCCGAGGACATGATGAAGAAAGCCGAAACCGCGGCACTGAACCAGCTCATTGCTTCCGAACTCCTCTACCAGGCCGGCAAAAAGTTGGACATCAAGGATCTCGACAAACAGGTGGACGAGCAGATTGCGCTGAGAAAAGCGCAATTCCCGTCGACTGCCGAATATGAGAAAATCCTCAAGGAAACCGGCCTGTCGGAAAAAGATCTGAAGCTTCTCATGCGCAAGGAAATAGTGATCAACAACCTGCTGGAGAAGGAAGTGGCTTCGAAGGTCAAGGTTACCGATGAAGAGGTCAAGAAGTTTTACGACGACAACAAGGAAAAATTCAAAACCGAGGAAAGCGTTCGTGCAAGCCATATCCTGATTGGCGTTGACGAAAAGGCTTCCGCCGCGGACAAGAAAAAGGCGAAAGAAAAGGCTGAAGCAATCCGCAAGAGGGTCGCTGGCGGAGAGGATTTCGCTGCCGTAGCCAAGAAGGAGTCAACGTGCCCGAGCGCGCCCCAGGGCGGAGACCTGGGATTTTTCACCAAAGGGCAGATGGTTCCGGAATTCGAAAAGGCCGCTTTTGCCCTGAAACCCGCTGAAGTCAGTGATGTTGTGGAAACGAAGTTCGGTTACCACATCATCAAAGCCCAGGAAAAGAAAGCTGCGGGAACCGTATCTTTCGACGAGGCGAAAAAGAATATCGGCGAGTACCTGAAAGCCCAGAAAATCCAGAAGGGCGTCAATGAGTATCTTGAAAAACTCCGCAAGGATGCCAAAATAGAAATGATGAAAAGTTAAAAGAGAATCCCCATAAAAGAGACTACAGCAGGCAGTAAAAATCCCTCTCCTTTTTCGGAGAGGGATTTTCTTTTGCACAATCATCCTATTTCTTCATGAACATGCTCAAGAGATCAATCGGCACAGGGAAAATAGTCGTGGAGTTTTTCTCGGTCGCTATCTCGGTGAGCGTCTGCAGGAAGCGCAATTGAAGGGACATGGGTTCTCCGGCCAGCACGGCGGCCGCCTGGGCCAGTTTCTCGGAGGCCTGCAATTCACCCTCCGCATGGATGACTTTCGCGCGACGCTCGCGCTCCGCTTCCGCCTGTTTGGCAATGGCCCGCAACATCTCCTGCGGCAGGTCGATATTCTTGACCTCGACATTGGATACTTTCACACCCCATGGTCCCGTGTGACGGTCGAGGATTTCCTGAAGTTCCTTGTTAATTTTTTCCCGGTTGGCGAGGAGTTCGTCGAAATCCACCTGTCCAAGGACGCTTCGCAGGGTTGTCTGGGAAAGCTGACTGGTGGCATACAGGAAGTTCTCCACTTCAACGATTGCCTTTTCCGGGGCTATGACGCGGAAATAGATGACAGCCGAAACCTTTACCGTCACATTATCATGGGTGATGACATCCTGCGGCGGTACGTCGAAGGCCACAGTCCTCAGAGAGACCTTCACCAGACGGTCGATGCCGGGAATGATGAAGAACAGCCCCGGGCCCCTGACACCTGCCAGCCGTCCCAGTCGGAAAAGAACCCCGCGCTCGTATTCCGGAAGTATCCGGACGGCGCTTGCGGCAAACATTGCCGCAAGTATTATGACAAAAACCAGGGGCACCATATTGAATATTGCATCCATTTCACTACCTCCCGAGATAAGTTGGCAACGTGGTTTGAAACCGGGATTTCCCGGTTTAAGGCTATTCCAGCTGTTTGCTTCCGGTTGCCGTTTTCCTGACTTTCAGTCGCATCCCCTCAACAGCCGTTACGACAATTTTATCACCCTGTCTAATGGATTCATCGCTCCATGCATCCCAGTACTCGCCCCTGACAAAGACTTTCCCCTCTGGAAGTATGTCGGAGTCGGCTTTTCCCTCTTCTCCAATCAATCCCTCCCTGCCGGACGACGGTTTTTGCCGGTGAGCCCTGACGGACCTGGTTATGGCAAAATACGCAAAAAGCGAGACAGCAGCAACCGTGATGAGGATGACACTCCATGAAACCCTCAAATACGGTTCCGGCGATTCAAACAGAAGCAACGACCCCAATACCATTGAAATCACCCCTCCGACAGACAACATACCGTGAGAGACTATTTTAATCTCGGCAATGAACAGGATAATCGCCAGGATTATGAGCAGGACGCCGGCATAATTGACAGGCAACGTCTGGAATGCGAAAAATGCAAGGATAAGAGAGATCCCGCCGATGACCCCCGGCAGAATGACACCCGGATTCGAAAGTTCGAAGAACAGACCGAGGAGACCGAGCATCATGAGCACATAAGCGACATTCGGATTGCTGATGGCATCCAGGATCTTTTCCCGTGTCCCCATATCGTGCTTTTCTACCCTTGCTCCAGCCAGTATCAGCGCAATCTTTTTCCCATCCCTCATGAAGAAACGGCCTTCAATTTTTTTAAGCAGGTCGGGACGGTCGGAGGCGATCATATCGATAACCCCCAACTCCAGGGCCTTTTCCGCGGAATACGAAATACTGCCACGAACCATTTTCTTTGCTTCTTCGGCGTTTCTTCCCCTTTTTCCGGCAATCCCCTCTACGTATGCAACGGCATCGTTGAGAATCTTATCCTGCATTATCTTGTCAGGCTTCTCCCCCAGGGAAACTGGATGAGCCGCCCCGATATTGGTTCCTGACGCCATGGCGCAGATATCTGCCGACAGTGCGATGATGGCACCGGCAGAAGCGGCCCTGGCACCCGAAGGGGCAACAAAAACCGCGACGGGAACCGGACTGGCAAAAATCTCTTTTATGATATCGCGCATTGCACTGTCCAGTCCTCCGGGGGTATCCATCTCAATCAGAAAAAGTCGCTCCTTCCGCTGGGCTGCCTGTTTTAGATTCCCTGCGACATAATTCGCCGTAACCGGATTTACAGGCCCGTTAATGCTGACGACACGTATGATACCCTCGGCATGCGCGTCAAACACCATGCAAAAGAGCATCAGGATGAAGACGATGAGCAATTTTCCCATAATTTCTCCTGAACCGGACATGGTAAATAGTATACCACCAGCGTAGCTCAGTCAAATGGAGCCTTGCCAGTTTCGTCGATATATGCTATTTTTGCCGTCAAATATCAAGGAGTTGCAATGAGGGACCGCGCAAGGATTCTTTTGATCGAAGATGAGGAGTTGAGCAGGGAATCGCTCTCACGCCTTCTGAAATCGGCGGGTTTTACCGTAAAAGGTGCCGCCTCGGGCGAAATGGCGATGCAACTCCTCGCTCTGGAGAAATTCGATATTGTTGTTACGGACCTCTTCCTCCCCGATGCAAACGGCATAGATATCCTGAAAAAGGTCAAGGGCAATTCCCCCCGAACGGAAGTTATTCTCATTACCGGCCACGCATCGGCCGAAACCGCCGTCAAGGCAATGAAGGAAGGGGCATATGACTACATCACCAAACCCCTGAATTTTGAAGAGCTTCAGATTATTTTGACAAAAGCCATGGAAAAGCACCAACTGCTGAACGAGAACGTGTATCTCCGCAAGCAGTTGCGCGAAAAATATGGATTTGCAAATATAGTCGGCAATTCACCCGCCATGCAGAAGGTTTTCTCCCGCATCAGCAGGGTCACCAATACGGAATCTACCGTCCTCGTTCTCGGAGAATCGGGAACGGGAAAAGAACTGGTGGCAAAAGCCATCCATTTTAACGGCCCCCGTAAGGACAAACCCTTTATTGCAGTCAATTGCGCGGCGATTCCCGAGACTCTTCTGGAAAGTGAGCTTTACGGCCACCTCAAGGGTTCTTTTACCGGTGCGATCAGGGACAAGATCGGCAAATTCGAGGCGGCCAATTGCGGAACGATTTTTCTCGATGAAATAGGCACCATGCCGATACACCTGCAGACCAAGCTGCTGAGGGTGCTCCAGGAGCAGGAGGTCGAAAAAATCGGCTCCACCAGGCCGGTAAAGCTTGATGTGCGGGTCATTTCCGCAACCAATATCAACCTCGAAGAGGAAGTAAAAAAGGGAAATTTCAGGGAGGATCTTTTTTACAGGCTCAATGTGATACCCATAGTCATCCCCCCGCTGCGGGAGCGTGTTGAAGACATCCTTGCTCTCAGCAAATATTTCATAGAAAAATATTGCGCGGAAATGAAGCATCCCTTCATGACCATCTCGAAAGAAGCCCTGGAGACCCTTGAGCTCTACCACTGGCCAGGAAACGTGCGTGAATTGGAAAACATGATGGAACGGATCGTTGCACTGACGGATGGAGATTCAATTACATTGCTGGATATTCCCTCCAATATCAGGGAACAGGTCATGACCAAGGTTACTGAACGGGGAGTCGACCTGACCAGGGCCATCAATGAAATGGAGCGTCAGATGATTACCGAGGCGCTTGCCCTCTCGAAGGGTGTCAAGGCCCAGGCGGCGGCAATGCTCAAACTGAACCGTACTACCCTGGTCGAAAAAATGCGGCGTCTCGGAATAGACGGCAACAACTCGTAACCGGCGGCCGGCGGCGAGATTTTTATTGCTTTTTCCTTATCTCCGGGACGGGCAATCCCATGCGCCGCAGCACCTGGACCATATCTTCCCAGACGATCCACCTCATTTCAGGCCCGTTTCTCAGCAGAAACGAAGGATGAAAAGTAGGCATAAGCGGGATTCCATGGTAATCATGAAACCTGCCACGAAGTTTTGAGATCGGTTCCTTCGTCCCGAGAAGCGTCTGGACCGCAAAGGTTCCCAGAGCTACAATGACCTCGGGACCGATAGCTCGCAGTTGTCGAAGCAGATACTGATGACACGCCTCAATCTCCGCTGGCGAAGGGTTCCTGTTACCCGGGGGCCTGCATTTCAAAACGTTGCAGATATATACTTCTTCCCGGCTCAGGCCCATCCTGCGGATCATGTTCGTAAGCAGTTCACCCGCTTTCCCCACAAAGGGAATACCCTGAAGGTCCTCATCCCGACCGGGGGCTTCACCTACGAAAACCACCCGCGCTTCGGGACTTCCGTCCCCGAAAACCAGATTCGTCCTGGTATTTCCCAGGGGACAGCGAACGCATTTTTCAAGTTCAATCCTGATATCATCGAGGGTTTCGCCGTCTGCCATACCTGCCGTTTCGGCCCTGCCGGCTTCTTCCCCAAGATCTCCTACGTCCGTTGCCTGCTGTCCGGAGTCAACGCAGGAAACCTCTTTTGCGGAGCAGCAAACTTCAGCGGCACGCTCATTCCTTTCCTCCGCCTTGTGCGGATCAAAGGGAAGGCCATCTACCCCGGTATCAAGCAATTCCTCGAGATATACCCGTAAGGAATGTATCGTCTGCTGCAAATCATCATGTATACTCACTGGAAATCCTTCCAATTTCAACCGCGGACTATGAACTTTCATCCGGATCCACCTGACAGAGACCCTTTACATTTCTATAATTATCTACTATTCTGTTTTCAATATGTTACTTTGGTTCATACCTTTGCTGATCGTACTGCTTATACCCCACGAAGCTTTTGCCTGGGGAGCGGGATTTCATCTGCAACTGGGTTCCTCGGTATTGAGCAACCTGCACCTCATCGAACCGGCAATCGCATCCGTTATAGCCCAGTTCCCCAACGATTTCCTCTATGGCTGCATTGCAGCCGACATAACGATCGGAAAGAAATTCACCCATTACCTGCAGCATTGCCACAGATGGCCAATCGGATTCAAGATCCTGGAAAACACCGAAAGCAGGCTGCAAAAGGCCTGTGCGTATGGCTATCTTGCACACCTTGCGGCCGACACCATCGCACACAACTACTTCGTACCGTATAAAGTAATGCGGAGCTTCTCTACACTGACCCTCAAGCATACCTACTGGGAGATGCGCTTTGAGAGCCTCGTCGAAAAGGACATGTGGGAGATCGGGAAAAAGGTTTCCATGGAACACTACAAGCTCAATGATGAGTTATTGCGCGCCCAGGTGGCCGGAACCATTTTTTCCTTCGATACGAACAAACGCATATTCAATTCCATCATTCTCCTGAGCAGGCTGGAAAAATGGCAGAAGGTGTTGACAACCTTGTCAAATAATTCAAGGTATGTGCTTGAGCCCGGCGACCGGGACGAATATGCATCGATGGCTGAGGAGGCCGTTTTCGATTTCCTTAATGGTCTCGAACACTCCAGGTATTTCAAAGCCGACCCGACGGGAGAAATGGCGCTTAAAACAGCTGAGGCCGTGCGGAAAAACCTGAGGCTATTGTACAAAAGCGGCAAAATCACCAAGGCGCAGGCCATGGAACAACTGGACGAGATGAAAGGGAAGCTGCGCAAAGCGATCTGTTCTCCGCACCACCTTCAGGAAATCCAGTCTGCACGAAAAAGAATCCACGGCAGGGTCCTGTCGCGCCGGTAAAAAAAGCGCTCCGGGGAATGCCCCTATGCGTCCCTCCTGCGTTGCAGATACAGCATCCTGTCCAGTATGATGTCCGCAAGCTCACTTTTGAGCATCATCGGCAGGTCCTCGACCGTCCCGTCACGAAACAGAAGCTTGACCACATTCGTATCCACCGCAAATCCGGCTCCTTCACTGCTTACATCATTAGCGACAATCATATCCAGATTCTTCCTGCGCAACTTCTCCCCCGCGTTTTCCTGCAGATTATCAGTTTCCGCGGCGAAGCCCGCAAGGAGTCTGTCTTCTTTCATCACGCCGAGTTCCGCAAGGATGTCGGGGTTTTTAACCAGCTGCAGAGTATTTGTCGCATCTTTTTTCTTGATTTTTTCCCCACTGCGGGTCATCGGCCGGTAATCCGCAACTGCGGCGGTCATGATGGCGATACTGCTTTTGCCGAAATACCCGAGAACTGCCGACCTCATCTCCTCAGCCGTCACAACACGGACAGTCTCCACTCCATAAGGATCATCAAGGCAGGTTGGACCGGATATCAGGGTAACGGCCGCGCCTCTGCGGAATGCGGCCATGGCAAGAGCATAGCCCATCTTTCCGGAAGAGTGATTGCTGAGGAAGCGTACGGGGTCGATTTCTTCACGGGTAGGTCCGGCAGTTATGAGCACCTGTTCTCCGGCAAGGTCCTTGACGGACAGGGCGGCAACGATCTCTTCAAAGATGAACACGGGGTCCTGGAGTTTTCCCTCCCCTTCCCACCCGCAGGCAAGCATGCCCTTCACCGGCTCCACGAACAGGAACCCGTGCCTCCTGAGCTTCTCGACATTCTCCCGATAGAGGGGATTCTGGTACATATTGACATTCATCGCGGGCGCCAAAAGTACCGGTGCCCTGGTTGCCATTACCGTCGTGGAGAGCAGATCATCGGCTATTCCGGCAGCAATTTTCCCGATGACACTCGCGGTTGCGGGGGCAATCACCAGAATGTCGGCACGGTCGGCCAGCGAAATGTGGCTTATCTCTCTCTCCGAAATGAGGTTGAACATGTCCGTATGGACCGGATTCATGGAGAGAGTCTGAAACGTCAGCGGCGCGATAAATTCCATGGCATTCGCGGTCATGACAACGCGGACGTTCGCCCCTGCCTTCGTCAGAAGACGCAGCAGTTCTACAGCCTTATAAGCAGCAATCCCGCCGGTTACCCCGAGAACTATCTCTTTCCCTTTCAGCATTTTCAAACCTCATTGAAGACGTGAAGATCGCGAAGAAATCCTGAAGCATTCAGATGTTGCCTGTTGTTGCCTTCATATAGGGATTGTACATTTTTTCCCGACCCATGGTAGTTGCAGGACCATGCCCGGGGTACACGATGGTATCATCCGGAAGCCTGCTCAGTTTGTCGTGAATGCTTTTCATGAGCGAGTCGAGGGAGCCCCCGGGGAAATCCGTGCGCCCGATTGACCCGGCGAAGAGGGTATCGCCGGTAATGGCGATACCATTTACATAAAAACAGCAACCTCCCGGAGTATGGCCCGGCGTGTGAAAAACTGTTATTTCGTAAGTACCGACCGGAATAATCATTCCATCGTCGAGGTTTCGCCGGGGAGGTGGGGAATTCTCCGAGCGGAGTCCATAGGCCGCGGCGGTCGAGACGGCCCGGGACAGGAGCGGAATATCGGCTTCATGAAGCAGCAGGTCCGCACCGGTTGCTTCCAGGATGGCGCGGTTTCCGCCAACATGATCGAAATGCCCGTGGGTATTCAGTACGTGAATTATTCGCAGACCAAGCCTCGAAAACCCGCTGACAATCTTGTCAGCGTCGGCCCCCGGGTCGATAACGACACCTTCCATGGTCTTTTCGCAACCGAGAATGTAACAGTTGACCTCCAACGGTCCTACGACTACGGTTTCCATAATCATGAGCGGCCTTCCCCGTGATCAAAAAAGTTCAAGATTTTTGTTCTGCAGCTTCTCGAACGGGTTGTTGTGAAACCCGTTCCGTTCCCTCTCGCTATTGCTGACCTGTTCCGGAGACTCCGGACTGTCCTGTATGGTATCGACCTCATGAAGGTCCCGTTCATCTTCCGACAAATAGTTCTCCTTGAAAAAATAGCGGTCATACAATCTGTGGTATGCCGTCCAGCGGGAATTATTCGCCGGCTCCTTTCTGATGTGCGTTCTGATACCGTTGATCTTGGAATCCAGGTCATCCAGATAATTGAGGATGGTTGCCTCGATAGTCTTGGGTCGTTTGGGCGAGCCGAATTCATACTGGCCATGATGCGAGAGAATCATATGCTTGAGGAGCATAGCCAGTTCAGTGGAAAACCCCGGGATGGCCGCAATTTTTTCCTGCACCATTTCCGTGCCGATGGTTATGTGACCGAGCAGTTTACCCTCATCGGTATAGTCGAAAGAGCGGAAATATGTCATCTCCCGAACCTTGCCGACATCATGAAGCAGCGCTCCGGCCACTAGAAGGTCACGATTGAGCCCTGGGTAGAGAGCTGTGATTACATCCACCAGCCTTGCGACTGAAAGCGAGTGCTCCAGCAAACCGCCAAGATAGACATGGTGCATACCTTTTGCGGCGGGGGCAATCCGGTACAGAGACAAAAATTCGGGGTCCTTGAAAAATGACGAGAGGAGCCTGAAAAGACTTTCATCCTCAAGTGATTCAACAAGTGCCTCGAGTTCAGCAATCATCTCTTCTATATTGCGCTCAGCCTCAGGAAGAAAGTCGGCAAGACGGACCTCCTCCTCCGGCACTTTCGACAATTCACTGATAATCAACTGCATCTTTCCCAGATACACGGAAGCCTTCGACCGCACCGAAATAAAATCGTTCTTTTCGAACTTCAAGGTGATCGCATCCACATTATCCCATATTCTTCCCTCCATATCACCGCTTTTGTCCATAAGCTGCAGGGTCATGTATGGTTTGCCGTTCTTTGCCATTGCCAGCGACTTGTCCTTTACCAGGAAAACCGACTCCACATGATCCCGATCCTTTATTTCGCTGATGAATATCTTGCTCAAATCATGCTCCTTTGCCTTCAATAATACGCCGGGCAATCCTGTCTGCAGCGCGTATGCCGTCCAGAGCGGCGCTCATTATGCCTCCGGCATAGCCTGCTCCCTCCCCGACAGGGTAAAGACCTTCCAAACTGACGGATTGCAGGTCATCACCGCGCACAATCCTTACGGGTGCCGACGTCCTCGTTTCGATGCCGGTCAGTGTAGCCTCTTCCGTAATGAAACCCCGCATTTTCCGGTCGAAATAACATATCCCCTCCCTCATTGTTTCCGTAACATAATCGGGAAGCACCTCTCTCAGGTCTGCCTCGCGGACGCCGGGCCTGTATGTCGATGCAACAACGTTTGATCGGGACTGCCCGAGAAAAGCCAGCAGGTTCTGGGCAGGGGCAAAATAATTGCCGCCTCCAGCCAGAAAAGCCTTTCTCTCCCATAATCTTTGGAATTCTACGCCTGCCAGTGGGCTCTGTCCATGAAAATCACGTTCTCCTACCGGAACCACCAGCGCGCTGTTGGCAAAGGGAGAATTGCGCATGTAATTGCTCATTCCATTGCATACAACCATTCCGTCTTCGGAAGAACTTGCGACGACTACCCCCCCGGGACACATGCAAAAAGAGTAAAGTGAGCGCTTCGTGCCGGGATTATTGAACGCGAGAGCATAATCAGCCGCAGGCAGACCGGAATTGACCGGAGTCCCGTACTGAATGCGGTTTATCAACTCCTGGGGATGTTCGATGCGCAAGCCGACGGCAAATGGTTTGCTTTCGAGGCGAATTTGACGGCGCAGGAGCATCTCATATGTATCCCGGGCGCTGTGGCCGGGAGCAAGCACAAGGAAGTCACAGGAGAACTCATCACGGTCATCAAGTGTAACAGCAGCCAGCCGCTCTCCCCGGCAAACTATGTCGGTCAGCTTGCGCCTGAACATGATTTCAAAACCCGAATCTTCGAGATTCCTCCGTATTTCCCGGATAACCCGCCGCAGTCTGTCTGTACCGATATGCGGCTTTCCCAGATAGATGATTTCCGGAGGGGCGCCAAACTGGACAAATTTTTCCAGGACATATTCCATATTGTCGTCCCGTACTCGTGTCGTCAGTTTGCCGTCCGAGAATGTTCCCGCACCACCCTCGCCGAACTGAACATTGCTTTCGGGATCGAGTACTCCCTTGGTCCAGAAGGACTGAACATCCCGCAGCCGTTCCTCAACGGGGCTGCCGCGTTCGACAATAGTCGCCGTCAAACCGAACTCGGATAGCCTCATTGCCGTGAACAGACCGGCCGGCCCCATTCCGACAATTATTATTCTGCTGTCACCCCGGATCCGGGAAAATGACTGCTTCTGTTTTTTCTCCACGACCTGAATGTCGGCGTCATTGCCGAAACGCGCCAGGAAGGCAGTCTCATCGGCAACGGCAAACTCGATAGTATAGATATATTTGATGGAAGACTTTTTCCTTGCATCCAGCGATCTTCGGAGAATCCTGAAGGAGCCGAGTTCATCCTCTCCCAGAGAAAATCTGGCCAGCAGTTTTTCTCTCGCGGAATGCTCGTTTTCCCTGAAGTCGAGGGCGAGGTTGCGCAGTATCAGCGGCACGGGGAAATACCTCTAAGAAGAACCTTTCTGCATATTTTTCCGGTATAAGAGCTGTTCGACTATGATGACCACATCCAGGGGGCTGGTGGATTTGGGGATATGAACCTTGGCCCCCATCTCCGCCATCCCGTGCTCGTGGGGTGCTCCGCGAAACATCGATGTCATCAGAATCATGATCGGATCTTTTTCCCCCGCTAGACGTGATATTTCAAGGCACGTGCTGACCCCTCCCATCTTCGGCATGATCAGGTCGGAAATAACCACATCCGGACAATTGTCCAGATATGCTCTGATACCTGCTATCCCGTCAGCGGCTGTGGTTACGGCAAAGCCATTATCCTGAAAGGCATCCGACATCACTTTCAAAAAAAACGGGTCGTCATCAATGATGAGAATTCTGGCGCGGCAGTTTTCCATGAACACCTCGGGATCAAGTGAAGGAATACTACAACAATATGGTGTGAAAGAAAAGGGGGAACGGCTCAGAGGATCGTCAGTCCCGTCAAAGGCAGAGATATGTTGAAGGATGCACCCTTCCCGTCGGTGTCTTCAATTTCAATTTTGCCATTATATGTTTTGACGACACGGAGCACTACGGAAAGGCCAAGACCGGTTCCGGTCTTTTTCGTCGTAAAAAATGGATCAAAAACTTTATTGAGGTTTTCCTGCGGTATTCCCTTGCCGGTATCCGAAATCTTTATCACGATATCCTTGTCGTTGTGGTCGAGAAGAATGGACAATGAACCGCCTTCGTGCATCTCATCTATCGAATTGACGAACAGGTTGCTGAAGATCTGTTCTATTTCCAGAGGATCCGCCGCTATCGGCGGAGGTATGCGACGGAAATCACGGGTTACAAGAATCTTGTGCATTTCTATCCGTGATTTGAGAAAACCGAGAGTATTGTCGATTATCTTATCGATCAGGACCTCCTTGATCTCGAACTTGGGGCGTTTCACTGCGTCGAGCAGTTTTCGAAGGATTCCATCGATTCGAGAAATTTCCATCATGATCTTTTCCGTATACTCAACCTTTTCGGGGTCGTTCAGGCCGCTCTTGATAAGCTGCACGAAGAGAGAAATGGAGTTCAGAGGGTTGCGTATCTCATGGGCCATTCCCGCCGAAAAAAAGCCCAGGGTCGACAACTTTTCAGACTGGATGATTTCCGCCTGGGCTTTTTTCAGCTCGAGGGTTTTCTCTTGTACCCTGGCCTCGAGTTCGCGGTTCCATTCCTCGATCTCCCGCAGCAGCCTTTCCCGCTCTCGGAGAAGTTCGCGGTTCTTCAATTCGACCTGTCGTATCAGGAGGACCTTTTGTACCCTTTCAATAAGATCCTTATTGACAAAAGGTTTCAGTATGTAGTCCGAAGCTCCCGCCTTCATGAGCTCAACGGCTATTTCCTCGCTCCCTTTACCGGTGAACATGATCACGTAGGTATCGGGATAACGTCGTCGTATCTCCCTCAGGGCCGACAAACCGTCCATACCCGGCATCATATAATCTACGATCGCCAGATCCGGCTTTTCTGCTTCAATGATGGAAAGGGCTTCAATGGCGCTGGATGCCGCAAGGGCTCTGAACCCGCGATTTCTCAAAAGAATGGAAATCAGGTCAAGGTTTACCGTTTCATCATCGACGACAAGAATCGTGCTTTTTTCGGGTGTTTTCACCATGTATCATTCCTTCATCCGCACTGCTCAACTCTACTATACTGAAAGCGACATTTCTTGCAACATGAAAAAAGGCAGCCTGAGCTGCCTTTCTTTCGGTTGATAATTCCTGATATTTAAACGGCTGATTCCACCGGGCGCACAGACATCACAGGACAGGATGACTTCCTGACAACCCTCTCGGCGGTGCTCCCAAACAGAAAATGATCGATCCCGGCCCGGCCATGGGTTCCCAGGACAATCAGATCGACATGTTCGGTTTCGGCCTTCCTGAGCACTTCCTCGTACGGTATTCCGGTCACCGTACATTTCTCGAAATTTGCATAACTTTTCAGCTTCTGGGCACAGAACTTGTCCATCATCTTTTCGGCACTCAATGCAATTTCATGTTCTATTGATTCAAAAGATATGTGGGGCACGTAGAACCCACGCAGATCAACCGGTTCATTAATTACATGAATGATGATCAGCCGCGAACCGAATTTTTCCGCAAGTGTCAAAGCATAATCAAATGCGTACTCCGAAATTTCGGAAAAGTCGGTTGCAAAAAGTATTTTCTTGAATTCTCTCATCACATGCCCCTTTCGATCGAGGTTAATCGTGTCGCTGAAAGAACGGCAGTTTTGCAGCACACTGTCAATGAATGGTTTCCCGCAAAACTTTTTTCAGAACCAGTTTCAATTCGTCAATTTTTACCGGTTTATTGATATATTCGAAAGCCCCCAGATTCATTGCCTCAAGGTACGATTCGACGCCGCCATAGGCCGTAACCATAATCACATTCATTTTCGGAAAGCTTCTGTTCAATTCTTTCAGAAACGAAATACCGTCCATTTCCGGCATATTTATATCGGTAACGATAATCTGAACCGGTTGGTGTCGCAAATAGTTCAGGGCTTCGTACCCGTTTGCCACACTTTCTACCAGAAATCCCTCCTTTGCAAGGAGCCTGGTAAGTGCCATGCGGGCATTTTCCTCATCATCAACAACCAGAATTCTTGTCGCACCTTTTGCCAAGTCAGCACCCAAATTTTTGATATTATTCGTGATTAAGTGTAGCATCGCCCCCTGTCCTGTCAAGCCGCGTCAACTCAAAAAACCTTTGCGGATCAGCTTTCGCCGTCTTCCGTCTTCAACCTGATATAAGCGGATTCCCCGCTTTTGCCAAAAGGCTTCATCGTCCTGCCGTTAAATTCCGCTTCAATGCCGCCAGCATTCCCGATTTCGAGGGTGAAGGACTTTTCACCCTTCCACTCGATGAAATCCCCGGACTTTAATTCATAGTGCTGGTTTATTGAATCATCGATGGTGATATCGAGCCAGCCGTCCTCAATCACCTTTATCTTGAGCACCATTCCTTTGTTCACGGGTGGAATGGAATCCATAAAAGCCGTATCTTCACTGGATTGATCATGACTGCCCGGATCTTCGGCAGCCTGGTTATCTTCAGTTTTTGCGGCAGGGAGTTCCGACGAAGTAACATTTCCTGGAGGCGGTGCGGCAGGAGGAATTCCCACGGGCTCTCCCGTGTTCGTTTTCCTCGTACGCGCGGGAGTCAGAAAGAACCAGGATGCGAAGAGAACGAGAATGAGGACCGGCACGACCAGCTTCCACAATGTACAGGAAGGCAGCGAGCGTCTCTTATTGTCTTGTGGGTCTCTTACGGGAAGGTCCTGGTTCTCCGCATCTGCAGGGATGGAAGGGGTGTTTTTTTCGTACAAGTGAAGAATTTCATTTTCCGGAAGTTTCAGATACGAGGCATACCCGCGGAGAAACCCCTTGGCATAGACCTCGCTCGGAAGCCGTTCATACTTTTCTTCTTCAAGCGCCTGCAAATAAGCCCTTCCAATGCGTGTAACAGCCGAGGCGTCATCCAGGCTGAGCCCTAATGACTCACGGGCCTTCCTGAGTGCTGCTCCTACCGACTTCACCTCCTGATCCGATGTGTGTGAGTCAATCACGATAGCCTCTCATTTCAATGATTCCAGATATTCTCTGGAGAGCTGGCCGATCTCGAGGTCCGGCGCCAGGCGTATAACTTCCATGAAAGCCGATTTCGCTGATTCGTTCTCGTGTATTTTCATATAGGCAAGTCCAAGATGATAATACGCCTTTGCATAATCCTTATCCAGTTCCACTGCCCGTTTATACTCCGTAATCGCAAGGTTGTTTTTCCCGGATGCGAAGTAGACCCTGCCGAGATCCAGCCTTGCTCTCTGATCGGAAGGATTATTGGCAACGGCTGACCGAAAAACCGCCAACGCCTTATCGGAATCGCCTTTGCCGAAGTAGGCCCGCCCCAAGTGTATCAGGGCTGTCTGCTGGTCAGGATAAAAAATGTCGTCCGCCACCAATTTGAATTGCATGATAGCATCATCCCATCTGCCCATCACCAGATAGTTGAGCCCAAGATTGTTCCTTGCCTCAGAAAAATCGGGTTTCAACGAGATGGCCTTCAGGAATTTCTGCTCGGCAATCGCGTATTTGTTTTTATTGAAATAAGCCAATCCAAGGGCATTGAGCACATTGGGATCGTCGGGAGTCAGTTTTTCCGCTTCCGTCAACTCTATGAGGGCACCGGTCATATTATTCTCGCCCAGGTATGACAGGCCCATCTGGTAATGATACGAAGCCTGCTCTCTTGAAGACCCGAGCCCGGCACACGATGAAAGTAAAACTGCGACAAAAAGAATATGCGGAAGCAGATATTTCATAGAAGCCACCCTTCTTATTTGGACATGAAAGCTAAAACCGATCACCGCAGGTTACACGGAAATTCCCATTTCCGGAAGTCCCTCGAAGTGCGTCATTGCCTTCAGGCTGCGGTACCGCTCTTCTATCTCCCTGTAGTTGAGCTTTTTCAGTCTGTTCAGGCTGAAATCCTCGACCGTGAATGATGCCATGACGCTGCCGAAAATGATTGCCTTGCGTATACCATCATCGGAAATATCCCCCGTGTTGGCAAGGTACCCCATGAACCCGCCCGCAAAAGTGTCTCCGGCCCCGGTAGGATCGAAAACCTCCTCCAAAGGATATGCCGGAGCGGAGAAGACCGACGAGCCGTTAAACATGAGGACCCCATACTCCCCGCGTTTGACAATGAGGGTCTTGACTCCGATGTCGAGCAGTTTTCTCGCGGCTTTCACCAGGTTCGGCTCCTGCGAGAGCTGGCGGGCTTCAGCATCGTTGATGATGAGTATATCGACGTTTTTGACCACAGTACGCAGCGACTCCGGTTTTGAGGATATCCAGTAGTTCATGGTATCGCTGGCGATGATTTTCGGATTGTTGACCTGCCTGAGAACGTCCATCTGCAGGTCAGGATCTATATTGGCAAGGAAGAGATAGTCACTGTCAGCATATGATGACGGTATTCTTGGCTTGAAGGATTCGAAAACATTCAGGTGAGTTGCCAGCGTATGCGCCTCATTGAGATCATAACCGTACCTTCCCTCCCAATGAAAGGTTTTCCCCGGGTCTCTTGCCAAGCCCTGCAAATCGATGCCTCGTGATGCAAGGAAGTCGATATGCTCCTGCGGAAAATCTTCTCCAACCACCGCGACGATATTTACGTCGGTAAAAAAACTGGCGGACGTGGAAAAATACGCCGCCGAGCCGCCGAGCACATTATGTGCCTTGCCGAAGGGTGTTTCAACGGAGTCGAAAGCTACCGACCCAACCACAAGAATACTCATTTCCGTGTTCTCCTTACCAAGAAATACGAACCTGATATAACCGGCCGATCGCTGAACATCTCTCCACTTACCGAGCAAAGAAGCAATTGTAGGTCGCGGATTTTCCCCTCACCCTTCATATGGACGGGAAAAACCGCTGCCATGCTACAACAGATATTTCCCCGCAATAATGTCGAGGTCAGCCCTGGCTTGATCGGAAATCGCCGATCTCTCGGTAATGATCGCGTACTTCAAGGCAGTTGGGCATGGGCACGATCGCTCCCCGTTAATATGACGCACGGCATTTTTTATGATTGCCTTGGCCGTTGCAACATTCTGCCTGATTATTGCCAGGATGGCATCTACCGAAACGTCTTCATGTGATTCGTGCCAGCAGTCGTAATCGGTTGCAAGGGCGATAACACCATAGCATATCTCTGCTTCCCTGGCCAGTTTTGCCTCGGGAACGTTGGTCATACCGATGACAGAGACTCCAAAGGCCCGATACATGTTCGATTCCGCCCGGGTTGAGAAGGCAGGGCCTTCCATACAAATGTATGTACCGCCGCAATGTACGGTCGCCTTTGCCTCCACCGCCGCATCGTAAAGGATCTTACCGAGTTCACCGCAGACAGGATCCGCGAACTGGACATGAGCCACGATTCCATTGCCGAAAAAAGTATTGACTCTGGCACCGTTGGTACGATCGATAAACTGGTCTGGAATAACGATGTGCCCCGGGGCGATCTCTTCTTTCATACTGCCGACTGCAGAGACCGAAACGAGGTGTGTCACCCCGAGTTTTTTCATACCGTATACATTGGCCCGGTAGTTCACTTCCGTTGGAAGCAGCCGGTGACCTCTGCCATGACGGGGAAGGAACACCATTTTCACCCCGTCCAGGGTACCCGTTATAAATTCATCGGATGGCGCACCGAACGGGGTCTCGAGGATGACGCGACTGATGTCGCTCAAACCGTCCAGTTCATAGAGTCCACTGCCGCCTATCACACCTATAGTGCTCTCTTCCATTTTTCCTCCAGGAAATCCGCTGATGGAATGCAAACCCCGAACTGGATTGGTATGAACTTACGCCGAAGTTTTGCGTCTTTCAAGTTTTCCCTTGAGCTGACCGCAAGCAGCGGAAATGTCCCCTCCCCTGCTGGTGCGGGTAATGACCGTAATGTTCTTATCCAGCAGATATTTGTGGAAACGGTCAATTGCGGACTGGTCAGGGCTCTTGTACGAACAGCCCTCAAATTCGTTAAACGGGATCAGGTTCACTTTGGAAGGGATGCCGTGAATAAGCTTCACAAACCGCTTCGCATCATCGAGGGAATCATTGATACCGCCGATGAGGACATATTCGAATGTTATCATCCTTCTGGAAGGAAGAGGGAATTTTCCGCACGCAGCAAGAAGTTCACGAAGGGGGTATTTCCGGTTGATAGGCATCAGCCGGTCGCGTTGCTCATCGGTCGTGGCATTGAGAGAAACGGCAAGGTTCACCGTTACCAGATTTCCCAGCTGCTCCATCTCGGGCAGAAGCCCCGAAGTTGAAACCGTTACCCTGCGATTCGAAAACTGCATCCCGTCAGGGCTTATGAGGATTTTAATCGCCTTGACGACATTTTCAAGGTTCGACAGTGGTTCCCCCATGCCCATGAAGACAATATTCCTGATTTCATGCGTATTCTTCACGGCGCATACCTGGTTTACGATCTCTGCGCAGGTCAGGTCACGCTCGAGGCTGAAGCTTCCGGTCAGGCAAAAACCGCAGCCCATGGCGCAGCCGACCTGGCTGGAAACGCAGAGGGTATTGCGGTCTTCATCGGGTATCAGCACCGACTCGACGCACGCATTGTCTTCGAGCCGGAAAAGATATTTCCTGGTGCCGTCAGAGGAAGACTCCTCTATTTCGGGCTTCAGGGCACTTACGTACGCACGGGTTGAGAGATCATTCCGGAAATCTTTCGAGAGATTGGTCATCTGGTCGAAATCGATGATGTTCTTCTGATAAATCCACTTGAATATCTGCCTTGCCCGGTATTTTTCCTTGCCAAGCCCGTGAAGGAAAGATTCAAGTTCTTCAAGGCTGAGATTTTTGATATCAACTTTATTCATAGTCTGGATATGAAAAAGCCCTTCTCGGAGAAGGGCCGTTTCGAGATGTTGTTTTTCAGATTATTGTACAAGTTCGATCCGGCTGAAAAAATAGGGGATTTCATAGTTGGCCGATTCGGGAGAATCAGAACCATGCACGCTGTTTTCCTCCAGGCTCAGACCGAACTCATTTCTGATGGTCCCGGATTCAGCTGAGTCGGGGTTTGTAGCACCCATGAGCCTGCGCCAATCTGGTATGGCATTTTCCTTTTCCAGAACCAGAACTATTACGGCGCTCCTTGACATGTAAGCACAAAGGTCCGCAAAAAAGGGGCGTTCCTGGTGCACATAGTAGAAACCTTCCGCTTCAGGTCTGGAAAGGAGGATTTTTTTCATTGCCGCTATGGAAAAACCGGCCGACTCGATCCTGTCTATAATTTTGCCGGATATATTTCTCTCGACCGCATCGGGTTTGATAATTGCCAACGTCCTGTTCACACTTCCCTCCGGAAGATGGATTTGCACCTAACTCAGCGTTTTTGAATAACATTCAGGGGATTGATTGTCAAGGGGATTTGAATAAAAAAAGCCTACAGACAGATCTGTAGGCTTTTCAACCTGTTGAAAGGCAGGTCACATGCCAGTTACTTCTTCTCAGGAGCTGCAGTCTCAGTGGTGGTGGTGGTGGTTTCCGTTGTGACGGAAGACATAGGAGCCTGCGGTACCGGAGTAGCAGTCGTGGTGGTTTCGGTGGTTGTGGTTTCTTCTTTTTTCTTGCAACCAACTGCGAAAGCCAGAGCGATAACAAGGCACAGAGCTAATGTAATCAGTTTTTTCATTGACGATATCACCTCTTTTCTTTTCTGAATACCAAATCCGCGCAATGCACGTGGTTTTTTTCACCAGCAAACAATTGGCGAATATACTAGCTTTAAATTAAATGTCAACATTTTTTTGCCGGCCCCAATTGTTTTTTATGCACCGTGCAGGGCGGTAACTTCGTGTATACGCTTAAAATTTAATTATTTTGCTGTCTTAAAAAACCCCGCGGCACAACCTGTTTTTTCCTTTTCTTGTGTTTCTTCTCATAAGTTTTACGGTCAGAATCCGTATGCCACCCTGACAAAACTGTGATACTGCCAATATCAACGATACCATCCATATATGCAAACAGCAAAAAATAGTGTATATCACATATGCTAAAGAATGATCCACAGGAGGGAACGTGAATAGCGATCTGTCAGCAACCGAAAAAGAAAAACTCCTTGCGATAGCACGGGAATCCATCGTAAGCCACTTAAGAAAAAGACAGATACCCGATTACACTATCGAGGAAGAGAATCTCTCTGCCAGACGAGGCTGTTTCGTCACAATCAAATGTGAAGGGAAATTGCGTGGTTGTCTCGGTCAGTTCACTTCCGACAAACCCCTGTATCAACAGGTCCGGGAAATGGCAATAGCAGCGGCAACGCGGGACCCGCGGTTTTATCCCATGGGTGATGAAGATGCTGAAAGTTTTGCCCTGGAAATATCCGTGCTGTCGCCTCTGAAAAAGATCGAAACGATTGAGGAAATAGAGGTGGGCAAGCACGGCTTGTACATAGAAAAAAACTTTTATCGGGGTGTTTTGCTACCCCAGGTTGCCGTGGAATACTGCTGGGACAGGGATACCTTTCTGAGCCAGACCTGCCTGAAAGCCGGCCTGGATAGTGATGACTGGAAAGAAGAAGCGGATATCTTCATTTTCAGCGCCGAAGTTTTCGGAGATTCCTGATCACTGAAGAAACCTACCGTGCCGCCTGGGAGGCAAATTCTTCCAGCATACCCGTACTGACCGATTTGGGGCGCTCTATGGGATAACCGAGTGCCCGGTCCCAGGTGATGTTTGCAAGTACTCCAAGCGCACGTCCTACGGCGAAAAGAACGGTATAGAAATCGTAGTCGGTGATACCGAAATACCAGTGGATGACACCGGAATGAGCATCGAGATTCGGCCAGGGATTTTTCACCTTGCCGTATTCCATGAGTATTCCGGGGGCAACCCTGTAAATCATGCTGACAATCCTGAAAAGTTCATAATCGGGCATATGCCTCTGACAGAACTCCATCTGAGCTGTAAAACGCGGATCGGTTCTGCGCAATATCGCATGCCCATAGCCGGGAATCACGTGACCGCTGTTCAGGGTTTCCCAGATGAATGCCTTGAGATCTTCCTCGGTGGGAATCTTGCCGCCAAGCTTGTGGAGTACGTCCTGAATCCAGCGGAGCACTTCCTGGTTTGCCAGACCGTGCAGGGGACCTGAAAGCCCGTTGAACCCCGATGAAAGGCTGTAATACGCGTCTGCAAGGCCCGAAGCCACAAGATGAGTCGTATGGGAAGAAATGTTGCCGGATTCGTGGTCGGAGTGGAGGATGAACGTCATCCTGGCGGCATCGTCATAAGGCCTGGGGATACCCATCATATGCGCGAACTCCGCCCCCATGTCCATATACTTGCCGGGTTGGATGATAACGTCGGATTTATATTTCATCCGGTAGATATAGGCGGCGATCGCCGGGAGTTTGGCAATTATGTTCGTGCAATCTTCATACATCGGCTCCCAGTAGTCGTATTTCGAAACCCCTTGTGCGTACTTCTTCGCGAAAATCGACTCCCTCTGCATCGCAAGGACGGCAGCGGACAGCATTGTCATGGGATGAGTGTCTCGGGGCATGGTGCGGAGAATATCAAAAACATACTGCGGTACCAGTGCACGGGCACTGAAATCCTCCACGACGGCAAGGGTTTCCATCATCGTAGGCACCTCGCCGGTCAGGAGAAAATACCAGAATCCCTCGACATAGGGATATTGGCAATTGGGAACATGGGGAAGATCGGAGAACACCTCCGTCACGGTCTTCCCCCTGAAGCGGATGCCGTCATACGGGTCAAGATAGGAAATATCCGTAACCAGGCACTTTACATTGCGTACACCGCCGATGCATTGGCCTATGGTGACCTGGTCGATAACCACATCTTTATGGTCCTTGAGCAATTTCGCCGTTCTGGAACGGTGAGCCTGAATCTTTTCAAAAAGCTTTTCTTTCAGCGATTTCATCCGTTAGCTCTCCTCATCCGGCAAGGCCGTCATAAAATTCAAATGCTGCTCCGACGCATTGCGCCCCAGTGTGCAGCATGCAGTTTCACAGGATTACAAGATCCTGACTGGAAAATGTCAACTGTTCCAGACCGTTTTCCGACAGGTAAAAGGTATTTTCTATCCCGACCGAACCGACACCGGGGAAAACCAGCTTGGGCTCGAAGGCAAAAACCATCCCGGCTTCCATGACCATTTCGCTGAATCCCCGCGCCAGAAAGGGGTATTCATCAATTTCCACACCGATCCCATGACCGATAAAAGAGACCTGTGAACCCTTGCAGCCCATGAAGTGGTCCTGATAACCGAGTTCAACCGCAAGTTCCAGACAGGAGTCATAAATGTCACCCCATGCCGCTCCGGGCCTCACCAACTGCTTCATCATCTCCTGCACTGCGAGCATATCCTCGTATCCGGTGCGGAGCCACTCGGGAAGATCTCCTACGGCAAAAAGGCGGGTTTGATCAACCAGGTACCCGTCAATGCTGCCGGCAAAATCGACAATAATCGGCTCGCCGCGGCCGATCGGCTTGCAGCCTGCTCCCTGGCCGAAAGAAGGGTTTGGTCCGACGCCGCCCAGCGGCGTGTCAGTATAAGCGGGGACCGCACCGTCAGCACCGGAAAAGGTGTGGCCGAACATCATTTCCCCGTTGAAAGTCCGCATCCTGATAAGGCCCAAATGACCCCCAAGGCGGGCAACATATTCGAGCTCAGCGGCAAGCTCGACGTCGGTCATCCCCTCCCTGATAATCTCCCGGGCTTTGCGGTACACCGAATCCACCTGCCGGGCGGCGTCCCGCATGATGTCGATTTCATAGGGAGATTTTACCATCCGTACCCTGCGGATCAGGTTCGTTGCGTCGGAAAAGCGGGCATCCGGAAAAACTTTCCTGTATTTCTCAAAAAAAGCCACCGGAACAACGTCGAATTCCATCCCGACCCGCTGCGGTTCACGATAGCCGAAGCGGGAGAGAATACCGGGCATTTCCCGCATCGAAGCGAATGGAACGATCTGCTTGAGCCCCGATTCTTTCTCTGCCCTCCGCAAATCCCTGCGAACCATGTAAATCGGCTCTCCTTCGACAGGAACATACAGGTTCCCCGACTGTATCGTGCCGGTAAAGTAAAAAAGGTCTGCATTCTGAAGAATGATAACCGCATCCAGCCCCTCGGCGGCCATGTACTGCTGCAGTTTCCTGTATCGCGCATCAAGCTCGTTTTTTGGCGTCAAACGCATGGTAATTGCCTTTTCTTAATTGGATAATTGGGGAGAACCTTCAGGCAGTTTCGCCGGCATCTTCCAATTGGAGTTCCAGAATGGCCATCTCCCGCAACTTGAATTTCTGGATCTTGCCGGATGCCGTCATGGGATATGAATCGACAAACTTCACATATTTGGGAATCTTGTAGTTGGCAATCTTGCCGCGGCAAAATTCCTTTACCTCCTCTTCGGTCATCTCCACACCCTTCTTCAGGATAACGGCCGCCATTACCTGCTCCCCGTATTTGCGATCCGGAACACCGTAGATCTGCACGTCGGAAATCTTCGGATGTGTGTAGAGGAATTCTTCAATCTCCTTGGGGTAGATGTTCTCGCCACCGCGGATGATCATCTGCTTGATCCGGCCGGTGATTTTGCAGTAGCCATTCTCATCCATCACCGCCAGGTCGCCGGTGTGCAGCCAGCCGTCGGCGTCGATCACCTTGGCGGTCTCTTCCGGCATCTTGTAGTAACCCTTCATGACCATATAGCCCCGGGCGCAAAGCTCCCCCTGCTTGCCCGGCGGCAGAGTGGCGCCGGTTTCGATATCGATGATTTTCACCTCGGCTCCGGGGAGCGCCCGGCCGACAGTGGCCACCCGCAATTCGATGGAATCCTCGGTACGGGTCTGGGTGATACCGGGCGAAGACTCGGTCTGGCCGTAAACGCTGGTGATTTCGGTCAGGTGCATATCCTTCACCGCCCGCTTCATCACCTCGATGGGACAGACCGAACCGGCCATGATTCCGGTACGCAGGGTGGAAAGATCGAACCTGTCAAACTCCGGATGCTCCAGCTCGGCGATGAACATTGTGGGAACGCCATGAACGGCGGTGCAGCCTTCCTTCTCGATGGTCTGCAAGACCTTCAGCGGATCAAAGATCTCCAGCGGTACCATGGCCGTTGCGTGGGTGACGCTGGCCATGACTGCCAGAACGGAACCGAAGCAGTGAAAAAACGGCACCGGAATGCAGAGCCGGTCCTTTTCCGTGAACTTCATGCACTCGCCGATGTGAAACCCGTTGTTGACGAGGTTGTAATGGGTCAGCATGACCCCTTTGGGAAAGCCGGTAGTACCGGAGGTGTACTGCATGTTGACGGTATCGTGAATGTCAAGCGTTGACTCCGCTGCAGCCAGCTCCTCTTCGGCGACTTCATTGCCCATCTCCATGATGCGGGCGAAGTTGAGCGTGCCGGCCGGAGTCCCCTCACCGATGAAGACAACGTTCTTGAGGAACGGCAGTTTGGGGGTATTGAGCGCACCCGGCTGGGCGGTCGCCAGTCCCGGCACCACGCCGGTAAGAATCGATACGTAATCCGAATCCTTGAAGGATTTGACCATGAACAGGGTTGTGGAATCTGACTGGTTAAGGATATATTCCAGCTCTGCCGACTTGTAGGCGGTATTGACCGTCACCAGAATCGCGCCGATCTTGGCCGTGGCAAACTGGAGAATCACCCATTCGGGGACGTTATAGGCCCAGATTGCAACGTTGTCCCCCTTCCTGATTCCCAGCTTCAAGAGCCCTTTTGCCACCTGGCGGCAAACCTGATTGAACTCCCGGTAGGTATATCGAAGCCCTCTTTCCCAGTATACCAGCGCATCATTGTGCGGGTATTTCTCCGCCATATGGTCGAGCAGACCACCGATCGTAAATTCCAGTTGCTGTGCCATAAACTCCCTCCCCCTCCCCGGTATAGCAATTAATTATTTTTATGAATGAAACCTGTTGATTTAACAGGGATTTTATCAACTAACACGGAGCGTGTCCCAAGTCAAGATATTTTAAAACAAGGTATTATTTTTTATATGCGCATCATTACGCTTTTGTTATCAACGGGGAGCATAATCCATAAAATCACATGTTTTTATCGATTGTTACAGTTGCTACTCCGGCTTGGACATAAGACCGGCACTTTGGCTGCACAAAACTTGAGCAATACGCTATTTTGTATGGTATTATTAATCGTTTTGTAACAGTGAACATTTTTTCCACAAGACTATCCACAACAGCTGTGGAAGGCCCCACAATTGCCTGTTTTTACTATTTTTACATACTTGTAACATATTTGTAATATTGCAGGATTAGACTGCACCCGAAAGAGGGCGCATACCATGAAAACCATACTTGTCATTGAAGATGAAAAGGACCTGGCGGAGCTCATATCTTTCAATCTCGAAAAGGAGGGATACCGGGTTCTGACCGCGGTCGACGGTGCTTCAGGATTGGAAAGCGCCCGCGGCAACGTACCCGACCTTATCCTTCTGGATCTCATGCTTCCCGCCATATCCGGAGTTGAAATCTGCAAAATACTCAAGAAAAGTGAAAAAACTTCCCGGATTCCCATCATAATTCTCACCGCAAAGGGGGAAGAGATAGACAGGGTAGTCGGATTCGAAGTCGGAGCAGACGATTATGTGGTCAAGCCCTTCTCCAACAGGGAACTTATGCTGCGCATCAAGGCAGTTCTGCGGCGCGGGGAACAGGAACGTCAATCCGACAAAATCATCAGGATAGGTTCTCTTTGCATAGACACTTCACGGCATGCGATCACCTGTGCAGGGGAGGAAATCATCCTTACGACCACCGAGTACAAACTCCTCATCAACCTTGCCGAACGTTTGGGTCGCGTACAGAGCCGTGATGTCCTTTTAAAAAACGTCTGGGGCTACAACTATATTGGAGATACCCGCACCGTCGACACTCACATAACGAGACTGCGAACCAAACTGGGGGAAGCAGGAGACATGATAAAAACCGTCAGGGGTTTCGGGTACAAAATGGAGGATGCGTGAACTTCGGGATACGTTGGAAACTTATCATTTCATACCTTGCCCTCGTTCTGGTCATGGGCGGCGTACTGTATGGCTACCTGAATCATATCCTGGAGCGAAACCTCGTTCAGGGCATCAAGGAGAATCTTTTCAGTGAAGCCAGACTCACCAGGCTCATGGCTGAAAAAGAGATTATGGATATCCGCCGTGACGCGGATCTGATTGCCGATGCCGCAGGCAGGGAAATCAGGGCGCGTGTCACCATTATATCCCTGAGCGGAAGAGTCGAAGGCGATTCGCAAATTGGCCCCGGAGATATGGGTAAACTGGAAAACCATGCCGATCGGCCCGAATTTAAAGGTGCTCTGCAAAACGGTTCTGGAAACTCCATTCGTTATTCAAGCACATTGAAGACTTACATGCTGTATATCGCCCTGCCTTTTTCCGCCAGGTCCGGACAGAACGGCGTGGTACGGCTTGCCCTGCCACTCTCCCAAGTCGAAGGTGCACTCTCGCAACTCCATTCGGTTCTCGCCGCCGCAGCCGCGCTTGCTTTCCTGTGTGCACTGCTGCTGAGCTACATTCTTTCAAATATCACCACACGGCCCCTCAGGGACATATCAGCGGCGGCAGCCAGGATCGGCAAGGGCGACCTGAGTTTTCGCATTCCGGTAACCGGTCGAGACGAAAGCGCGGAACTGGCCTCGGTCATGAACGACATGTCTGCACGCATAGAATCGAACATGACGCGCATTTCTGCAGAAAGGAACAGGCTGGATACGATACTCAGCAGTATGGGAGAAGGAGTAATGGTAACAGACAACCTCGGAACCATTACTCTCGCGAACCCCTCATTCAGAGATCTTTTTTCCCTCGATGACTACATTGAAGGGGAATCCCTCATAGAAATCACCCGTCAACCGGCACTGAACACATCCCTGAAGAGAATCTTGCAGACACGGGAGGAAATCCAGGAGGAGATCACCCTGCAGGGCATCGATGAAAAGACTATCCTTGTCCATTGGGTTCCCTTGTTGGAAAAGGGAGAAATGGCCGGAGTCGTTGCCGTTTTCCACGATATCAGTGATTTGAAAAAACTGGAGAAGATCCGCAAGGATTTCGTGGCCAATGTTTCCCACGAACTGCGGACGCCGGTAGCCGTAATAAAGGGCTATGCGGAAGCGCTCATCAGTGACGGGCAGGGAATCGACAGAGAAAAGATCGCCCGTTTCAGCAAGATCATCCACAATCATGCCGAACGCCTCACCTCCCTTATCAGCGACCTGCTCACCCTTTCACAGCTCGAGTCAGGAAAACTGGAACTGAACCTGCAACCGGTCACCATCCAGGGTGCGGTCAACCGGGCACGCAATCTGCTGGAATCCAAGGCAGCAGACAAGGAGATCAGCATAAATCAGCACATCAGCCACGGGTCGACACAGGTGCTCGTGGACCTCGGCAGACTGGAGCAGGTCCTCATAAACCTGTTGGACAATGCAATAAAATATACGCCGCTCCATGGTTCCGTAACCATATCAACGGAGGACATCGGTTCCATGATTAAGGTCTCCGTGACCGACACGGGAATCGGCATCCCGGCAAAAGACCTCCCCCGGATATTCGAGCGCTTCTATCGGGTGGATGCCGCGAGAAGCCGTGAAATAGGGGGGACGGGCCTTGGGCTTTCCATCGTCAAACATATCGTGCAGGCGCATGGCGGAACGGTGTCGGTAGAGAGTATCCAGGGCAAAGGCTCGACCTTTTCCTTTACCATCAGAAAGGCCTGACATGCAACAGCAGGAGGCGGGCAAAGAAATTCCTGTTACATTTTCAACATATCTTAGCATGAATGTAACATGCCTGTAACATTGACTACCCTATAATCCGAGGGTGAAATCATCAACAAGGAGGTTACGATGTTCAAAAACTTTTTCAGGACTATTCTCATCTGTTCTGCCCTTATCACGGCTGCACTGGCCGGCCGGGCCTCGGCCGCAACTCTCGTCAACGGGGCCGGCGCGACATTTCCCTACCCACTCTATTCGAAATGGTTCAGTGAATACGCCAAAATCGATCCTTCCGTCAAGTTCAACTACCAGTCGATCGGCAGCGGCGGCGGCATCAAACAGACCCTGGCCCGGACTGTCGATTTCGGCGCCACCGACAAGTTTCTGACCGATGCGCAGCTAAAGTCGGCACCCGGCAAGATCCTGCACATCCCCACAGTGATGGGTGCCGTCGTCGTTACCTACAACATCCCCGGCATCGGCAAAGGATTGAGACTGACCCCTGATGTGCTGGCAGACATTTACCTCGGCAAGATAACCAAGTGGAACGACCCGAGAATTGTTTCCGTGAACAAGGGGCTGAAACTTCCCGCAAACGCCATCGTTGTCGTCCATCGCTCCGACGGCAGCGGCACTTCCGCTATCTTTACCGACTATCTTTCCAGTGTCAGCGCTGACTGGAAACGCAAGGTGGGCATGGGCGCTTCCGTCAACTGGCCGGTCGGACTCGGCGGCAAGGGGAATGAAGGTGTCGCAGGGCAGATCAAGAACGTTAAAAACAGCATCGGATACGTTGAACTTGCCTATGCTTTCGAAAACAAACTGCCATACTCCGCCATTAGAAACGCCAGCGGCAATTTCGTGGAACCCACCATCAAGTCCACCAGTGCCGCCGCTGCGGGAGCAGCGAAAAGCATGCCCGCCGATTTCAGGATATCCCTGGTCAACCAGCCGGGAAAAGACACCTACCCTATCGTCGGTTTCACCTGGCTGCTTGTCTACCAGCAGCAGAAGGATGCCGTCAAGGGAAGAAAACTGGTCGAGTTCCTCAACTGGGAACTGAAAAAGGGGCAGAAAATGGCGGCCGCAATCCTGTACGCCCCGCTCCCCGAGAAGGTGGTCAAAATGGTTGAAAATACCATAAAAACCATCAAATATTAATACATTCACCAAGCAACCGGGTCTCTTTTGAGGGCGGTCAATCGGACCGCCCTTTTCACGGAAAACGTTTTTTTTTCAGACTTCGAAAGTGATAATGGAATAAGCGATGGAAAAAGAAAGCTCGACCGGTCGCAAGGCAGTTTCTGCTGAACAATCGGTATCGCAGACACGGTCCATGAAAAAAATTCTCAGTGGTGATTCAATTTTCAAGGGAATTACCATCTGCTTTGCGCTGAGTATACTATTCATACTGCTTTTAATGGTATATGAAATGGGCAGAGAGAGTTTCCCTTCTATCCGACAATTCGGCTTGAAATTTATCACCAGCAGTACTTGGGATGCCGTTGCGGAGGATTTCGGGGCGCTTCCATTTATTTACGGCTCAGTCATTTCCTCCCTGCTCGCACTGCTCCTTGCTACGCCCCTCAGTGTCGGCACGGCAATCTTTGTAACCGAGATCAGCCAGAAAAGGATTGGCGGCATTATCTCGGCACTGGTTGAACTTCTGGCTGCAATTCCAAGTGTCATTTACGGCCTTTGGGGTGTCCTTGTCATGGCGCCCTGGCTGCAGCGCTCAGTCCAGCCGTTTCTCATCGATCATTTCGGCTACCTCCCCTTTTTCCAGGGGGCGCCTTACGGGGTGAGCATGATGGCTGCGGTCATCATCCTGATGATCATGATCGTCCCGATCATTACCTCCATATCCAAGGAGGTACTCATGGCAATACCCCAGAGCCAGCGTGAGGCTGCGGTTGCTCTGGGCGCCACCCGCTGGGAGATGATCCGCATGGCCGTCCTTCCATACGGACGTTCAGGCATTCTCGGCGCGGTAATCCTCGGGCTCGGGCGTGCCATAGGGGAGACAATGGCGGTGACCATGGTGATCGGCAATACGCCGCAGATATCGTTGTCTCTTCTCAGCCCGGCTTATACAATGCCCAGCGTAATTGCGAACGAATTTGCCGAGACGACCACCAGGATGCACTCGGCAGCACTTATGGAGATTGGACTCATCCTTCTTGCGGTTACGCTGCTTGTCAATGTTCTGGCCAGACTGCTGGTATGGAGTGTCACCCGCGGAACAGCAGGTGGGGGGAGAATCCAGTGAAACAAGTGAACATTCGCTCCGCGAAAAATCTGGTGATGACCTTTTTGATGTTTTCTGCAACGGTCGCTGTTCTCATTCCCCTCGCAATAATTTTCATTCATATTGCCAAAATGGGATTCAGTTCGATAAGCCTTGATTTCTTCACCAGCATACCCAAACCGACCGGGGAAACCGGCGGCGGAATGGCAAACGGCATCGTCGGTTCGGGTGTCCTGATTGCCATGGCATCCGCCATCGGACTTCCGATAGGAATTTTCGGGGCCATCTACCTTGTAGAATACGGCGGTGGGAAGCTCTCCTCTATCATCCGCTTTGCAGCCGATGTATTGAACGGAATTCCGTCAATCATAACCGGGATGGTTGCATACACGCTGATTGTTGTGCCGATGAAGGGGTTTTCCGCATTAGCGGGAGCCGTGGCACTGGCGCTCATCATGATACCGATCGTTCTTCGTACCGCGGAGGAACAGTTGAAAATGGTGCCCAACTCTCTACGAGAGGCATCCCTGGCGCTTGGTGTTCCCCTGTGGCGTACGACATTCAGGGTAACACTGAGAAGTGCGCTGAAGGGTGTTGCCACCGGTGTGCTGCTGGCCATCGCCCGCATTGCCGGAGAAACCGCGCCGCTTCTCTTTACAGCATTGGGGAACATGTTCTGGAGCAAAAAACTGACCGAACCGATTGCCGCGATGCCCCTGCAGATTTTCAATTTCGCCATCTCTCCTTATGAAGACTGGCATCGCCTGGCATGGGCCGGTGCCCTGGTGCTGGTGATGTTCATGTTCACCATCAGCCTGGCCACACGGTATTTCAGCAGGCAGAGGAATTAACTATCCTGCCGGATAACAAGAGCACAGAGTATTAAAGAATTACAGAGGACGACATGGGCATAAAATTAAAGCTTGAAGGTGTGAATGTATTTTTTGGCAACAACCGGGCGGTAAAGGACGTCAATATCGATTTTCATGCCAATATGGTGACCGCGATCATCGGTCCTTCCGGCTGCGGCAAATCTACCGTCCTTCGCAGCATCAACCGCATGCACGACATGGTCCCTTCAGCCCGGGTTACCGGCAAAATACTTCTTGACCAGACTGACATCTACGAAAAGAATGCTGACCCGGTATCAATCCGGAGGAGAATAGGGATGGTTTTTCAGAAGCCGAACCCCTTCCCGGCCATGTCCATCTACGATAACGTCATAGCCGGGTACAAGTTGAACGGCCGGGCGAACAGGCAAGAATCCGATGAAATCGTGGAGGGAAGCCTGAAGCGCGTTGCCCTCTGGGATGAGGTCAAGGACCGCCTGAAGAAAAGCGCCATGGAATTATCCGGCGGACAGCAGCAGAGGCTGTGCATCGCCAGGACCATTGCCGTCAGGCCTGAAGTCATCCTCATGGATGAGCCCTGTTCAGCACTCGATCCCATCGCCACTGCCAAGATCGAGGAGTTGATCAACGAGTTGAAGGAACAGTACACAGTCGCCATCGTTACCCACAACATGCAGCAGGCGGCCCGTGTTTCCGATTATACGGCTTTTTTGTACCTGGGGGAGTTGATAGAGTTCGACAGAACCGGTAAAATTTTCACCAATCCCGAGAAGAAGCACACCGAGGATTATATTACCGGACGGTTCGGGTAGTCAGGTTATAAGTTTTGATTTTTCAATTTTGAGTTTTGAGTTTTAGCTGCGGCCCGGGCTTCGGGTTGCGGACATCGAAGATGCACTTATCCATAATAATTTTCGCTTGGGGTAATGAATGGAAAGAGAACATATTGTCAAACAGTACGATACGGAGTTGAACGAGATCCGTGAGAAACTGCTCGAGATGGGCGGGAAGGTGGAGATGATGATCTCCAACTCGGTGAAAGCCCTTGTCGACAGGGACTCGGAGCTTGCAGATCAAACTATCATTCTGGATCATGAAATTAATCATCTTGAAGTCGACACGGATGAAAGATGCCTGGAAGTGCTTGCGCGGTGGCAACCCACTGCGCGCGATCTTCGTTTCATAACCCTGGCGCTGAAAATCGTCACCGACCTGGAAAGAATCGGCGATCAGTGTGTCAGCATTGCCACCAGAGTCAAGGAACTGAATGAGGAACCTCCCTTGAAGCCCTATATCGATCTTCCACGTCTGGCTGAAGCCTCAAGCATTATGGTGAAAGAAGCGCTGGACGCCTTTGTCCGTGGAGACGAACAGCTGGCCATGAAGGTCTGTAATGACGATCAGTTTGTCGACGACCTTAACATCCAGATTCAACGGGAACTCCTGACCTTCATGATGGAAGACCCCTCCACCATCACCCGCGCGCTGAAACTCAACTATATCTCGAAATACCTGGAGAGGATTGCCGACCATTCGACCAACGTTGCCGAAATGGTCATATTTATGGTCAAGGGAAAGGACATACGGCATACCTCCGCGCCGCAGAGCACGTTAGAAGGACAGTAGATGACACTTTCTTTCCCTTGAAAAAACCGGAAGGTCACCCTGGAGGGTGGTGCCAGGACCGGTATGAGGTCTACCGATCGGGAAGCTTTTAATTGCAAGTTTTATCTATTTCCCGGGATTATCTTTACGGCAACCTTCCTGTTGCTCCTGGGGCCATCGAATTCACAAAAATAAATCGCTTGCCAGGTTCCCAGGAGAATATCACCCTCTTCGATGAAAATCGTTTGGGACACACCTACGAGGGTTGATTTTACATGGGCGTCGGAATTGCCTTCACCATGGGAAAAGGGGTAGGAAACCGGCACCAGCTTGTTCAGGAAACAGATGATATCGCGCTGCACATCCGGGTCCGCCCCTTCATTGATGGTTATTCCGGCCGTCGTATGAAAGGTGAACACCTGGCATACGCCGTCGCGCACCCTCGACTTCCGGACCAGCGCACGTACTTCGGCGGTTATGTCGATTGTCTCGGTGCGTGAGCGACTGTCAACCTTAATATACTGTATCATTTCACCTGCTCCTGTCAGTATGCCGTCAGAAGGTACCGGCTCAATCCTCCACCGTAAAAAAAGAAGCAAACAAAAACCGGGAAAAGCATACTCTACAGCTTATACCCGATCTTCCTCAGCAGCGACTTCCGGTTTTCCCGGTCCTCCGGGGTTTCCACACCCTTCGGCGGGAACCCGTCGACCACCCCGAGAACCCCCCTGCCCTGCCCGGTGCCCGCCACGAGCACTTCCAGGGGATTGGCGGTCGCACAGAAAACCCGGCAGACCTCCGGGCAATTTTTCACCTGGTTGAGGATATTGATGGGATATGCGTTCTTCAACAGAACGCAGAAAACATGCCCCGCACCAATCTCCCCGACAGTGTCAGCGCACAGGCGAACCAGTTCCTCATCATTTCCTTCCGTGCGGACCAGGCAGGGGCCTGAAGCCTCGGTAAATGCTATGCCGAATCGGGCCTGGGGAACTGTGGTTGCTATTATCTCGTGCAGGTCCTCCGCTGTTTTGATGAAGTGCGTCTGCCCGAGAATGACGTTGCACCCCTCCGGTATTTCCACCCGAATTGCCTGAATTTCCATGCAGGTCTCCTTTCCGGCACGCAGCTTCAAGATCGAAAATGCGTGCAACGTATCGTGATGCCATCAGAATGCCATACGTTTAAAGTGTAGCAGACGATTTCACGAGAGATAATGTAAATCTGAAAATAATTGAGGACGATGCAAAAATGCCATCGCTGCCGAAGGGTTGTTTCCCCAACCAAATAGGCTATTATTTTCATGAAGGCAATGAAAGAAGAACGGGGTACAAAGCCGGTGCGGTTCGATTTCGCAGCATACGCCCTGCCCGGGGAACTCGACCTCAACAACCTTGCGGCAGGGTTCGGCATCACCAGGAGATACCGGTGGGAAGAACCGATGGTGCTCTGCCCGATACATCTCAAACCGCTACCAACGGATAGATATGAAACGACACAGGTATATCTGTACTATTTCGGAGGAATTGTTTTTATAAATTGCCCCGAAGAAATAATCAGCAATTTTTTTCTCAGGGTGGAGAGTATCTCGCATGAGATGCGGGGCCATCGAAACACACCATTCAGGGATAATTATTCTCTCGAAATCGATGCTGAAGCAAAGCCTTCCATAACGAACGACTCCTCCATCATGCCCACCTATGACCCGGCTTTCATCGATATCATCTGCTTTGTCATCGCCAAGTCGGTGGCTCTTGAACGGATCGAGGAAAAGGTAGACACGGTTCTCGATGAAATGGAAGGATTTATCGGCCTGCTCGGTCTCGGTAAATTGGGGATTCCGGACAAAAAGCTGGCAAAACTTGCATCGACAATCCTCGGATTCAAATACCGGTCACTGGCCCATATCATGGTGCTGGACAAGCCGGATGTGACCTGGGACAACCTGGAAGCGGACAGGCTTTACCAGACTATGGCAAACCTCTTTGAACTGAACCAGCGCTACTCCGAAATCAGGCATAAATCCGAAACCCTGATGGACATTGCCGAGGTATTCAGCAGCCTCAGTCACGCCAGAAGAGCCGCCCGCCTCGAACTGGCGATCATCATACTGATTCTCATCGAAATCATACTGTATATTTTCGAGATTCTCTGGAAACCGGCATGAGGCTTCAGGAATGCACATACCTTTTTCATACTCTCCCCGTGGAGAGGTTTTGACTGTATGAGCATCTTTTATTTATTGCTTTCCTGCAAAGCTTTCCTGGACCAGACCACGACATACTGAATGCCTGAAATGACGGATGTGAGAAAAACGAGGACGAACAATGCGGGGAGCCATGTTGCCAGGGTCATCATTCCCGACGCCTGGCAGAGCACCAGGAATATCAGCATTACCTGCAGAAACGTATTGACCTTGCTCACAATTGTGGGAGCCATGTCAACATGACCGATTGCACAGCGCCACGCAATGGCGCCACCGGCAATAATCAGGTCCCGGCAGACGACCACAATCATGAGCCATATGGGCAGCAGGCCCTGAAGGAAAAGGGCGAACACCATTGACACGACGAGAACTTTGTCCGCAATGGGGTCGAGAGTCGCTCCCAGTTCGGTGCGCATATCGAATCGTCTGGCAATGAAACCGTCCAACGCATCACTAATGCCGGCAAGGAGGAAAAGCCATAATGCGCTTTGAAAGTTCCCCTCGAGCAGTAGATATATGATGAGCGGTACAAGAAGTAACCGCAATAAAGTTATACTGTTCGGAAGATTCAGAAATCGCACGCTTAGATCCAAATGATTTTTTGGGTAAACTTGTTCGACCGCAAGTTCTTTCGATCGGCAGGAACAGATAAAAAGCTTTTTATAAGTGCAACCGCTCCCCTTGTCAATCCCTTGCTTTCCCGGAAGGCTTTTTTCCTATTGCATAGACAACTTCATAGGTAGCCGGGATCAACCCCCTCTTGCGGAACTCTTTCGCGTAAGCGGCAATCATTTCCTGCATGATCTTCCGGCCAGACAGTCCTCTGCCATGAACCGGAGCGGTGTTACCTGCACCGATATTCTTCAGCGACCGGAGCAGCAAAGGGACATTTTCATGGTATTCGAGATACTGCTCCGAAACAGCAATGCAACTTTCGAACCCGGCCTGAACAAGTGAATCTTCAACTTCACGGGCAGTGCGGAAGGCATGCGTATTATCTTCCCCGAGCTTACCGCAAGTGGCAAGAGCCCTGCGGTAGGATTTTTTCAGTTCATGCAGGGTACTCTCGCCGAACAGGGAAAAACAGAAAATGCCCCCCGGGTCCAGGACCCTGAATGATTCTTTGAAGGCAGAATCCAGGGTATTGAGCCATTGAAAAGTCGATGTGGAAATGACGAGATCGAATGCTCCATCGGCAAAGGGGAGATGTTCCGCATCCGCCGACAGGAAATTCGCTGATATTTCCTCCGGCATTTTTGCCCTTGCCGCCCGACTCATATCGAACGCCAGGTCGATACCGAACAGGGAAGCTGCCGGGAATACCTCTTTCAGGCCGCTCAGGAGCAGTCCGGTACCTGTCCCCACATCCAGGACTCTTCGCGGCTCCTTTACCCGTTCACATAAAATCTCAAGAAATCGGGCCACAACTCTCTTCTGGACATCGGCGTGCCTGTCATACTCATCAGCCTGCCTATTGAAAGAGCGTTTCACTTTTTTCTTGTCAATTGTCCCCATATATTCCCTCCAGGAACATGCGCATCAGAGAGCCGAAATCCTGGGGTCGCGAAAGAAACGGGGCGTGCCCGGCGCCTTGGATAATCTCCAGGGTTGCACGGGGAATATGCTCTTTCATGTAGAGGGAAGCAGCGGGCATTGTTACGGCATCCTCGCTTCCGTGGACAAGCAGGACAGGCACGTTTATCCCCGGCAGCAGCATGCGGAGATCTCCGGAAGCCAGGGTATCCAGGCTTTTCAGGGCTGCTCCGGGATCGGGCAATATCCCGCCTGTTACTGCTTCCCGCAAGAGAGCCGGATACCTTTCACGGAAGAACTCTTCTTCGGCAAACATCCCGTTGAAGAATTCTTTCATGGTTCTTGCGTAGTTTCGTTTCAACCGCAAAGCCATTCCCCTCGTCTCCATGGGTGAAAGCCCGAACGGATAATCGTCCGACATGGTGAACCGGGGTGTTCCACTGACAAAAACCAGTGCTTTCAGGTGCTCTCTGATCCGCTCGAAAACCTGTATTGCAACCTGAACCCCCATGGACCAGCCTATCAAAACAGCCTCGTACAGATCCAGCTTGCTGAACAATTCCGCTGTATCCGCCGCAAAGTCTTCAAAGGTAAAGGTTCCGGCTGATCCCGACGATTTTCCATGGCCCCTCAAATCCATCGTAATAAACCGGTATGACGACGCCAGATCTTCAGCCTGAAACTTCCAGACATTTCCCGACATGGACCAGCCATGGATAAAGACGAGGGGGCGGCCTTCACCTATGGATTCATAATGTATACAGACACCTGGGGCAGTTTCGATAAACGGCATTGCAATCCTTCAACCACTCATTGTAGAGCAAAGTGAGTAGCATGATCTCTAAATGACGCCAACCTCTTTTCCGGCTTCAGTAATGGCCAGGACGGCCTGTTCCAGATCGGCCCTTGTGTGGGTCGCCATGACAGTGCAGCGTAGACGGCATGAACCTGCCGGTACGGTCGGCGGACGAATACCCTGTACGTAAACGCCGCGGTCAAGAACATTGTTGGAAAATTCCATGACCGGCTCGGGGTCACCTGCAAAAACCGGCGTAATCTGTGTTTCGCTTCCCATGATGTCAAAGCCGGCATCCTCAAGGGCTGATCTGAAAAAAGCCGAATTGTCAGAAAGACGCTTGCGCAGGGATGCACCCTCCCGAGAGCAGACAAGCCCTAATGCCGCTATGGATATGGCCAGCACCGCGGGAGGAAGAGACGTCGAGAAGATGAAACTCCTGGCCCGGTTGGCCAGATATTCGACGATATCCCGAGAAGCGGCCGCATATGCTCCGAAACTGCCGAGTGCCTTGCCCAGGGTACCCATATGAATATCTATTTCGGGAAGAAGCCCGAAATGCTCGGCGGTACCCCTGCCCGTCGTCCCGAGCACACCGGTGCCATGGGCATCGTCCACCATCAGCAGAGCCCCGAACTCTTTTTTCAAGGCGACAAGCTCGGGCAGAGGTGCCAGGTCCCCATCCATGCTGAACACACCATCGGTCACAATAAAACGTCGGCCATCCGTTTCATTTTCCACCAGCAGCTGCCTCAAGGCGGCAACATTATTATGCGGATACCTGACAAGCCTGGCCCGGGAAAGGAGACAACCATCGATGATGCTGGCATGATTCAGCCGGTCGCAAAAGATAATGTCTCCCTTCCCCGTCAGAGCCGGGATTATTCCCGTGTTGGCAGCATAGCCGGAATTGAATATGAGCGCGGCTTCCGTTCCTTTGAAACGGGCAATACATGTTTCAAGTTCCTCATGCAGCTCCATGGTTCCCGAAACAAGGCGCGAGGCGGCACTCGATACTCCGTATTTCTCCACAGCCCGTATTGCGGCATCCTTGAGAAGTGGATGATCAGCCAGCCCCAGATAATTATTGGAGCACAACATGATCACTTCATCTCCGTCAAGCACCACGCGACTCTGCTGGGCACCTTTCACAAGGCGCATGGTGCGGTAAAGCCCTTGCTTTTTCAACAAATCCAGTTCTTCGCGAAAGGTAGTCAATGATTTTGTACTCCTTTTATCACCAGTATCATATTTTCAATAAAATCGTCAACCAGGTACATCGCTCAAGTTAACGAACTCTCCAGGCGCACAATCCGACACTCACGGACCGAAGAGACTATCCTGTCCAGGGGTTAATCAGTACGTGCCGCCCACCAAGGTCGCGGTAATGCTTCCGACCGGGACCTTGGTTTTCATCATTACCGGTAGATGCCTTATGTCATCGGTAAGCCAGATGTACATATCTCCCTTTTTTTCAAAGATGCCTTCCGATTTCATCAGGGGCTTGACTACAATCGTATTGAAGGTCCCCAACCTGACTTTGATCTTTTCCCTTCGCAGGACCTGAACCTCCGTATCCCACAGTTTCTTTCCGTCAAAAACAGTTACATAAATCGATTTACCGATGTGAAGGGGCAATGACCGCACATAGTAAAAACTTGATAGCGTATCAAGGGTTTTATCATCGATTGCAACATTTTTCCTTTCACCGCCGAGGTGGTCTATGTACAAAGCGGTTCGCTTCGCGTGATCAAACAGGATTTCCTTGTCACGCCTGGTTTTTCCTTCCCTGATTTTCATTCGATATGATTTGGGCAAACCGAAAGCCGTTGACTGTTTGCGCACAAGCACTGATTCAATGCGGTCTTCGACCCGAAAAAAAGTACTGAGCCAATCGGCTGACCTCGCCGTCGACACTATCCGGACATTCCCTCCATCATGGGCAATTTCCTGAATCGCCGTTCCTGCTTTGATCCCTGTCCATGTAAGTTCATAGATCAGTTTCTCCGGTATGGCAACCGAATGGGCATCGAAAGGAGTGCCCAAAAGGAGTAGCGCTCCGCAGGAAACAACTGTGAGCAAGTATCGTATTATTCCGGACGGAACCTTCGATTCAACCGTTATCATTTCGCGGCAGTTTTCTTTTTGCATTAAATACTCCTTACCTAAACTGAAATATGTAGCATACGGCACGGCCAAACGGCATTTGCCGTCAACCTCCGCCTTACTTCGGCACAACCTGCGGAAATAATTGTGAATGTTGTATTGCTTTTGTTACAAGCTTTGCTATAGTACTTCTTAATCTGTTTACGGCACACGGATATGAAGCCATGTAGGCAACTCGTTGCGATTCCCATATTCGCATTTCCCGCCCGCAATCTTCCTTTTCCGGCGCCGGCAGGTCAATTCCATTATGAGGTGAAAACTGTCATGAAAATGCAGGACGTCAAAGAAATCGCAAAAAAACGGGGCATCAAAACCGCAAGCATGAAAAAAGCCGATATTATCCGGGCCATCCAGCAGGATGAAGGCAATTCCGATTGCTATAACACGGGCAACGCGGAACATTGCGGACAAGCGGAATGTCTATGGAAAAATGACTGTATCTGATCTGAAAACGCATGCGCTTTACTCTCCGTGCACGAGATCGATAACTGTTACCTCCGGGGGGGCCAGAAAACGTATGGGTGGCCCCCATGTCCCGGTCCCCCTGCTCACGTACAGCGTCCCGGCTCCCTCCTGACGCGAGGCTCCCGATGGTGCAGGGTAAATCAGGCGGGTAACAAGAATAAAAGGAAATATTTGCCCTTGGTGGATATGCCCGGAAAGCTGCAGATCATAGAGCCCCGGGCTTTCTTTCTCCACAACGGGCCGGTGCTTGAGAAGCAGGGTGAATTTGTCGCGCGGCAATCGCGCAAGCATTTCCTTTTCAGGAGTCCCGCCGAAAACCCCCATTTGACGGCTCGCGGGATCACTCACCCCGGCAACGGTTATTCCCCCCTGGTATAAGGCTTTCCCGTCCATAACCGCAAAGCCCGTTTTTCTGGTGAAATTGAGTGCCTGGTCAATTCCGGCGTACCACTCATGGTTGCCGGTTACAGCATATTTCCCGTATTTCGGTTTAATTTCCCGCAGCGGGGCAACCAGTTCCGACAGGCCGTCAATCTGGCCATCCACGAGATCGCCCGTTGATACCAGCATATCCGCTTTTGTCGCCTCAATTTCACGAATGATCCTTCTCAGCCGCTTTTCCCCGACAATCAGACCGAGATGCACGTCGGAAATCTGCACCACCCGGATTCGCCCGATCTCAACCGGAATCTTTGCCGATTTGATTACAATCCGTTCCGCACGAAACTGCAACGCCTCGAAATACCCATAAAAAGAAATACAGACAGAAATGGCCGAAGCAGTCAGAAAGGCGGTCCTCCCCGAAACGCCCAGGCCCGGCAGGTCCCGATGAGCAACAAGTCGTGCCGCACCCGCGGCGAGCCGGAACAAATCCAATGCCACTGAAGCGGAAAAGAAAAGAAACAGGACCCCCATCCAGACATACCCGGCATACGCCAGAATTCGGGCGGCGTCCTCATATCCGGCCCGCTCCGCAAGGCGTACCAGGATCGGGGCAATAACCATAAGTGCAAGAAAAAGAATAAGGGCCGAACTGCAAGCGGGACCGGGCGCAAAGGCGCCCCTGAACTTCGCAAAAAAGTAAAAATGTACTCCTCCGTACACTATGAAAAAAGCCAGGAGAAAGAGGCTCATGAGTATTCCACCGCCCGTCCTTTGCCAAAACCCGTCGGCAGTTTATTTATCCTGATTCTTTGAAAACACTTCGTCCCTCATACCGCCCTCAGCGCATCCACAATCTCCATCCTGGCAGCCCGCACCGCCGGGAGCAGTCCTCCGACAAACCCCATCACAAGAGAAAAAAGAAGTGACTTCCAAATGATATCAACCGTGAGCGCAAAACCGAACGAGAGTTCGGCGAAGGTCTGCCAGTTCATGGTCGATATGGTAATCAACTGCATGAAGGAAGCCAGGAATATCCCCAACGTGCCTCCCAGGATACCGAGAAAGAGGGATTCGAGCATGAATGCCGCAAGGATACTGCCTTTCATGAATCCAAGAGCCCTTAGTGTACCGATCTCTGTGGTGCGGGTCGACACGGCGGCATACATCGTTATCATCGCACCGATGACAGCACCCAACGAAAAAATGATCGTGAGGGTTATCCCGAGAATGCGAAGGAATTTCGCCATCGCCTCAGATTGGTCGGCATAATACCTGGTTTCGCGCCGCGCTTCGATGGTGAGGCGGGGGTCACTCTCCATCCTTTGTTTGAAACCGTCAAATTCGCCCGAGTTCCGCAGCTTGAAAATGACCGAGGAGTAAACCGGCCGGCGAAACGCCTGCATCAATTGATCCGCGTCTCCCCATATTTCAGAATTGAACCCGGTACTTCCGGCATCAAAGACGCCGACTACCCGCCAGTTGCGCATCCCGAACCTGAGAGTCTCTCCGAACCCGGCGCCCTTGAACCGTTCCGCAATACTTTTCCCCGCAACAACCTCTGCCGATCCGGGGCGTGGCATTCTTCCTTCAATCAGTTTTACCTGCGGCCTCAGAACGAGGGAAGCCTCCGCCGTTCCTCTAATCACCACATTGGAAGGTTTGCCGGTACCCCTCTTCGACAGGTTTATCAGAACGACCAGTTCCCTTGCCAAAAGCTTGCGGCCATTTACCCCTGTCGCCACTTCGGGCTGGCTCTCCACAATAGCCGCCTGGAACCTTTCGACACCACTCTGCACTTCCGAGCCGGCCCCCTTGCGAATGGCAACCACATTGTCGAAGGAGCCAGTATCCACCAGGGTCTTGCGCAGCCCTTCCACAAGCATCAGGGTGGCGGCAAAGACAAAGACCACCAGAGCCATTCCGAACGCCGTCAGAACAGTTGTCAGCCTGCGGGTCCAGAGGTTTCTGAAACTGTAATAGTAAGGAATGCCCATAATTCGTGCAACGTACGACGTGCGACGGTCCGAAAACAAAGTTATTTCATAGAAGCAACAAGTCTACTGAGCATTCTGATAATACGATCGCACTTTCCGTTTAATTCCATGAATGACTCATCATCAAGATATCCCAGCTCATGCCCTAAATTAAAGACATCCATATCTTCAAGCTTCATAAAAGGCCCTACTTTCGTCTCGAGCAATTTGGATACCGTACGTCGCACGTTGAACGTCGCACGACTTTTATCCTATCCTTCGTAAACCATCCGCTATGCCAATCGTGGCACCGCGCCAGGTGGGAAACAATGCCGCGACAACACCCACGATCAAGGCAGCGAGCATTTCCAGGCACACCGTTGAAGCAGACACCGAAAAAATCGGGAAATACTGGCTCAGGGCCGTTTTGATCCAGTGGGCAGCAGGGAAAGTCAGCAAAACTCCCATCCCCCCACCGACAGCTGAAATGATAACAGATTCACCGAATACCAGCACTGCGATATGCCGTGCGCCGAAGCCAAGTGTCTTCATGGTTGCGTATTCGCCCAGCCGTTCCCGAGCCGTCATCGCCATGGTGTTGGCTGCGACCGCCATTATTATAACGATAACCACGTAGGAAACAATCTTGATGGCTATCATGATAGCCTCCGTCATGGACACAAAACCCAACTGAAAGGCTTTCTCCGTTTCAGTGAGGGTCTCGGCCAGAGAATTCCGGAAAAGCCTGTCTACTGATACCGCCACTTCCGCCGCCTGATCGGGCCGTGAAACGCCGATCATATAGTATCCCACCTGGTCTGCCCTTCGCGGCACTGTTTTTTTCAGTGTTTCATTGAGGTAATCCCAATGGAAGAAGAACTGCGTTTCATCGGTACTCTTTTGCGCGCCGCGATAGATGGAGCGCAGGATGAAATCCCATTGCCCGGGGAAAATGGTGCCCTTCAGGGTTATCTGATCCCCCACCTTCCAGCCGTATTTGGCGGCCAGTTTTCTCCCGGCAACAGCACCCTTGCGGTCAAGGAGAAAGGCCGCCTTCTGGTCGGGGGAAAGTACAAATTCCGGATACAATTCAAGATAACTTTTTGGCTCCACGGCAAAATTGGGGAAAAAATTCTTAGGATCGATGTACACCCCCCCAAACCAGTTCCCCCAGGAAACTGCTTCAATACCGCGAACACGGCTTATCCTGTCCTTATATGAGATAGGGAGGGTAAAAACAAGTGAAATGGAGTTTCTCGTCACCAGGCGGGTTGCGGACGACGATTCCACCCCCAGGTACCATAAACCCACAAGGGTCCGCAGCAGGCCGAAGGCAAGAACGGCGATTGCGACTCCTACGATGGTGAGGATAGTGCGCATCTTGTGGCGAAAAGCATTACGTATGATCATCGTGAGAAAAAACATGTGCGTAACCGCTACCCACTGCTCAGGACACCCTTGTCAAGGTGCCTTATGAGACGGGCCTTTTCCGCCGCCCTGGGATCATGGGTAACCATGATGACCGTCTTGCCGAACTCGTGATTGAGCCGATCGATGAAATTGAGTATTTCTATTGCGGAAACCTTGTCCAGGTCGCCGGTCGGCTCATCAGCGACAAGTATCACCGGATCGGTGATTATTGCCCGGGCGATGGCAACGCGCTGCTGCTGCCCACCGGAAAGCTGTGAAGGGTAATGGTCCATCCGGTCCGCAAGATTTACCAGTCGCAAAGCGGTTTCCACATGCTCCCGGCGTTCTTTGCGGGAAAGGCGTGTGAGCAGCAGGGGCAGTTCGACGTTTTCAAAGGCCGTAAGCACCGGGATGAGATTATAAAACTGGAAGATGAAGCCGATATTGGCTGAACGCCATCCGGCCAGTTCGGTTTCCGAGAGTGAGGTGATATCGACTCCGCCAATCATTATCTGCCCGGAATCGGCCTTGTCGATGCCAGCCAGAAGGTTGAGAAGGGTGCTCTTGCCGGAACCGGACGGTCCCATCAGCGCGATGAAATCCCCCTCGCCGATATCGAAATTGATATCCATCAGCACGGGGATGTCCTGGCTGCCCCGGCGGTAGGACTTGGAGAGGTTTCGAATCTGGACAATTGGTGGTTTCACGGTAATGCTTTCCATTTTTGTATTAAACGTCTAACGTTGCACGTTAAACGTCGCACGGCTTCTCCATCCTCACTTTTCCGCTATCCTCACATTCATCCCGTCTTTCAGTTTTTCCGGCGGCTTCAACACCACCTTGTCGCCTGCCTTGGCCCCCTTCCGGATTTCCAGGAAGTCACCGACAGTGCTGCCGATTGCAACCGGCGTTTCCACCACCCGATCACCCTGGAGCATGAACACCACCTTCCTGCCTTTGCGGGAGACCACTGCAGAAGGGGAAACGGCGGTTTTGGGTTTTCTTTCAGCAGCGGGCAAGGGTTTGGAAAGAAAGGCAACCATGGCACTCATTTCCGGGAGAACACGATGATCCGTATCGACAAAACGGACCTTCACCAGCACCGTCGCCTTGGAGCGGTCAGCGGTCGGAACGATCATGTGCACCACTCCGCGAAACCTGTCTTCAGGGAAGGCATCGAGGCTGATTTCACAAGGCTGCTCCACCCTGATTTTCCCCAGGTTCGATTCCGACACGTCGGCTTCAACCTGCAGAGAACCCATGTCGGCAATTGTCACAACAGATGCCCTGGCATTTGCCGCAGCTCCCAATGGAGTGATGATGTCACCAACATCGGCATTCTTTGTCAGGACGACCGCATCGAATGGAGCGCGTATCTGGGTGTATTCAATAGCAACCTCGGCTTCCCGGAGGGCTGCGCGAGCCGCACTTACAGACGATTCACCGGCGGCAACCGCGGCCTTTGCTTTCCTGTATCGCGCCTCAGCGGCATCAAAATCGGCCTGGGCAACAATCCCCTGTTTAAACAGATCCGTCTGCCGGTTAAACGACAGGGCGGCGTCATGCAACTCCGCCCGGCTTTGATTCAGATTCTCTTTGGATACGTTCAGGTTTGCGGAGGCCTGTTGCCGGACTGCAGCCACATCTTCACCTTCGAGGCGCGCAATGACTTCCCCCCTGCGCACCCTGTCCCCCTCTTCAACACCAAGCCATTCAAGTCTGGAGGTGGTTTTTGAGGCAACAGCCGCTTTTCGCTGGGCAACGACATAACCGCTTGCATTGAGTACGGTGTAGCTCTGGTAAGGGTAAACCTGGGAGACCGTAACAAGGTCTACTTCGACAGAAGGAGAAAAAACACCCGCAAGATAGAGAATAACTGCAAGGATGACAGCCGAAACTACGGCAGCACGGAATAAAAGCTTGCGGCGCCCCCCTGCTCTCGCGGAAATTGGGGTTTTGTCAATTTTCAATTTTGAAAGGTCTTCGTCCGGCATAGGGTATAGACTCCAGGGAAGATTAACTGACCGGCAGCAATCAAGCCTCCCGTCTCGAGTGCAGAAGGAAATTGGAGAGTCTCTCGGCAATCGTCAATGTCTGTTATTTCGCCCCAAAAGACGAAGTCGAGGAGGTTCCCTCATCCACCTTTACCATTTTAGCCGTATTCGTGAAGACTTGCACTCTGGATTTCTCAATCTCTGCTCTTTTCGTACAACGAATCCGCATCCTTTTGATTCAGGGTTATGCCTTCCCTTTCCAGAAGCTCGCCACTAGCCTTCCACAGGGCGGTTATGGCATTGTTGTAATCTGCCAGCGCCCTTATCTGGTTTCCCTTGGCCGTAACCAGGTCATTTTCCACATCGAGCACGTCCTTGGCCGTTGCCAACCCAACCTGGTTTTTCTTGATGTACGCATGCAGACGTTCCTCTGCATAGGCGCTCCCCCGCGTCGTGACATCAAGCTGCTTGTAGCTTGACTTCAAAGCCCGGACGGCATTACGCACCTCATTGGCGATCGTGTCTTCCAGACTCTTCACCTGGGTCTGTGTCTGTCCGATCCTCAGTTTGCTTTTTATGTATTCGTTTTCCGCTGTCTGATTGCCGAGCGGGTAGGAAAACTGCAGGCCGACAGCCCATATGGGATAGTCGCCGGATACCACCTTGTCCGTATCTCTGCTGTAGCTTTTACCCAACCCCGTGAGGGCAGCGCTTGCGATAAAAGACAGGTCGGGAAGAGTCTGATGCCCGGCCACCCTGGACTGAAGTTCAGTGGCCTTGAGGGTTGTCAGCAACTGTTTCAAATCAGAGCGCTCGGTAAGGGCTTTCCGGATCGAAGCTGCCTCGTCAACCGCATATTCGTCCCGCAAGGGTTTATCAACGGGCACGATATCCCCTCCCGCCGGGAGTTGCAGAAGCACCTGCAGACTGTCGACCTGATCTTTAACGGCACGTTCCGCGTCAATCAGATTCTTCTGCATGGAGGCGACACCGAATTGGGCATTCAGGATCTCCATCGCCGGCAAAACCCCGGCTTTGACCTGGGCACGGGTATCGTTCAGTATCTTCTCCGCAAGCATCAGTGAAGTCTTTTTCACTTCCAGGTCTTCCCGCAGGCTGTTTAGTTGAAAGTACTGGGTCCTGACCTGCGCTATGGTATCTATCAGTTTTGTTTTGAATTGATCAAGCGCCCCCTCTTTGTTGTATTTCGCAACCGAAATATTCAATTCCGTGGTTTCCCTGCCGAAATTTTTCAGCAGAGGTTGAGTAAAGGTAAGGGCGAGTTGAGACTGCCAGTAGTCGTTCAGGAACCCTCTCTCCGGACTGGAGTTGTTCTGGTTCCAGGTGTTATCGAACACCAGGCCCAGTGCCCCCCCGGACGGAATAAGCTGATTGATGCCCGGATTGATCTGCAGGATCTTCTCCCTGCTGAGCGGGGTTCCCGCTAAAAAGATGCTGGGCAGTTGCGTGGTGGAATTCTCGTAGTTTACGAGAAAGGAAAGAAGAGGATCGTACATACCCGAGTTTTTTCTAATATCGGCTTCGGCCATGGCGGAATTGTACAGTTCTGCCTTGACATCGAGATTTTTCTCCACAGCCATCGTGATCGCCTGTTTCAGGGTCAGGTTGAGGGATCCATCTTCTGCATCAGCATGTCCGAAAAGGCACGAACCAGACACCATGACGATGAAAAACAGGATTCTCGAGGAGAAATGATAACTGGGCATCGGAAAAATCCTTTCTGCTATTCATTACTATTCATTATTATTACTCGTACCGCAACGCTTCGATCGGGTTCAACAAGGCCGCTTTTCTTGCAGGGTAGAAACCGAAAAAGATCCCTACTGCACCCGAAAACCCGACGGCCATCAGAATCGCCTTTGCGGATATGAGCGTCGGCCAGTTGAAAAAAGCCGAGACGAGTTTCGCCCCGGCTACGCCCAATGCCATCCCCAATATGCCGCCGATCAGTGTCAGCAAGACTGCTTCGACCAGGAACTGGAGCATTATATCCCTTTCTTTTGCTCCGATTGCCATGCGAATGCCGATTTCCCTTGTCCTTTCGGTTACCGAAACCAGCATGATATTCATGATGCCGATCCCGCCGACAATCAGGGATATGGACGCCACCGCTCCCAGCAAAAACGACATGGCTTTCGATGACTGTTCGGCAACACCCAGTATCTCCGACAGGTTCCTCACGGTAAAATCCTGATCACGGCTGGGGCCGATCCTGTGCCGCTGACTGAGCAGCACGTTCACCTGCTCTTCCGCCCTGTCCAGATCCTGCTCGCTTTTTGCCTGGACCATGATCGACCCGACCGTATTGGGGAACTGCGTGCCAAAAAGTTTTCTCTGTGCGGTCCGAAGGGGTATATAGACTATATCATCCTGGTCCGTCCCCTGGGGGGACTGCCCCTTTTGGTCCAGGAGACCGACAACCGTAAAAGGGACCTTTTTTATTCTGACAATTTTCCCGATTGGGTCTTCGGAACCGAAAAGATTCGTGGCAACCGTCTGCCCGATAAGGCAGTTCTTTACGGAACCTTCTACGTCGGACGGGGTAATATGCCTTCCATGAATAACCGGCCAATTCCTGACAAGGAGATACTCCGGGGTTATTCCCATGACTACCGTAGACCAGTTCATGTTACCGTAAATGATTTGCGCCGCCCCCCGTACGACCGGCGCTGCATATGCTACCGCGGAGCATTCTTTTTGTATGGCCCTTGCATCATCATAGGTAAGGGTGGGCGCTGCTCCGGTAGGGAGACGAAGACCGCCGCTGGTTGTTGACCCAGGCAGAATCAGGAGGATGTTGCTGCCGATACTGGCAATCTGTTCGGAAACAATTTTGCTCGCGCCTGAGCCGATGGCAACCATGGCAATGACAGCGGCAATACCGATGATGATCCCCAGCATGGTAAGGAAAGAGCGCATCTTGTTGCTCCGCAGCGCCCTGATTGCAATTCTCAGACTCATGAGAAGTTCCATCACAAGTTCCCTCGGCTCCGACCCGTTTCCGTCGGGTCGGGCAACTGCACATCGGAGAGGATGCGTCCGTCGCGAAACACTACGTTTCTCTTGCTGAACGCCGCTATGTCCGGTTCATGGGTCACCATGACAATGGTTATCCCCTGCCGGTTAAGCTTCTGGAAGATTGCCATTATTTCCGAACTGGTTGCGGTATCCAGGTTTCCTGTCGGTTCATCGGCCAGGATTATTGACGGCTCCCCCACCAGTGCCCGGGCTATTGCAACCCGCTGCTGCTGACCACCGGACATCTGGTTACTGTAATGTTGCGAACGGTCGGCGAGCCCCACCATCTCAAGAGCGGCAATGGCCTTTGCTCTCCTCTTCACAGCGGGAACCCTGCCGTATATAAGCGGCAGTTCGACATTTTCCAATGCAGATGTTCTGCTCAGCAGGTTAAATCCCTGAAAGACGAAGCCTATCTTCCTGTTGCGTATTTCCGCGAGGGCGTTTTTTGACATCCCCCGGACGTTTTCCCCTTCAATCCAGTAATCTCCGGAAGTGGGAAGATCAAGACAGCCGATGATATTCATGAAAGTAGACTTGCCGCTTCCCGATGCTCCCATGATAGAGAGGAAATCCCCCCTCTCCACTGACAGGGAAACCTCCTTGAGGGCCTCGACCCGCTGTTCTCCCGAACTGTACACCTTTGAAATCCGGATTGTGCGGACAACATCTTCCATTTAAAACCTCGGTCCCATGGCCCCGCCCATGCCGCTCTGTTTTTTCCTGGGAAGAATCTGCTCCGTAACAACCTCGTCGCTCTGCCGCAATTTCCCGTCCGTGATTTCAACGAAAGAATCGTCGCTTATGCCTGTCTTTACCGGCACCGGCTCCGGTTTGCCATCTTTGAGGATGTATACCTGTTGCCCAAACCCACCACTGTTGGGACGCCGTACATTTGAGGAGGGCTGCTGCTCCTTTTCTTCTCCAGTTGTTTTAGGTTTGAATCTCAAGGCCGCACTGGGCACTTTCAGCACGGAATCTTTTTTCATTACCTCGATATTGACATTGGCCGTCATGCCGGGCTTAAGCTTCAAATCCCTATTGTCGACAGCAATGATTACGTTATAGGTAACCACGTTCGAGGTGATGGTTGGAGAATTCCTGATCTGTACTACCTGACCGGTGAAACTCGACTCAGGATAGGCATCCACCGTGAAAGCCGCATTCTGTCCTACCCGGATTTTTCCGATATCGGCCTCGTCCACGCTGGTGTCGATCTGCATTTTTGTCAAGTCCTGGGCAATGGTAAACAGGGTAGGTGTCTGGAATGAGGCGGCAACAGTCTGCCCAACGTCCACATTGCGGGAAACGACGATTCCGTCAACGGGGGACCTGATCGTGGAATAGCGCAGATTCGTCGATGCCTGCCCATATGAGCCGCGAGTCTGGGCAACGCTTCCCTCGGCGGCTTTCACAGCCGCAAGGCTTTGTTCGTATTTCGTTTCCGCAGAATCGTAATCGGCCTGGGAGACTACCCCTTCCTTCAGAAGTTGCCGGTTCCTGTCAAGGGTCCTTCGTGCATCCGTCACGTCCGCCCTTGCATTTCGAAGATTCGCCTGGGCGTTCCGGTAATTCCCGAGGGTCTGTTCTACCTGGGAGTTGAAAATTGCCGGATCAATCTGGGCAATGGTCTGGCCTTTTTTCACCGTTGAGTTAAAGTCCACGAAAAGTTTCTGTATCGTCCCGGAAACCTGGGTACCGACCTGGACGGTAACCACCGCATTCAGATTGCCGGTAGCCGTCACCGTAGACACGACTGTCCCCTTTTCAACCTGTGCCGTTCTATAAACCGGTGCGGGGGACCTCTTGACGTAAAAAAATATGATGGACGCCGCAAGCAGCATGACAACGGCGGTAATGATGAGCCATTTTTTCATATGCATCCCCTGGAAAATAAAAAAAACGACTGGTCCTTGCAGACCGGATAGGACTTCTATTGATTAACGTTTCGAAGCCTTTTCGGTTTACATCGTCAATCAGCCACACGCAATTTGTCAAGGCAATTTTTCCTTGCGGAAAGCAGAAGGGGTTTGAATTAACAATTAATAGCAGGTATTATGAAAAGAAATATTTTGAACTTCCAGGAATTGACAACTAGAGGCATTTCTTCATGAGCCATGACACATAATACAGGGGTATGGTGGCCTGCGGCTATATAAAATATTATACAGGATGGTTTTCTCATATGACCTCACGCAGATTCGTAATACCCGACATTCACGGTTGTGCGTTGACTTTTCGCGCACTGGTGGAGAATGTAATCAGGTTGCAACCCGAGGATTCCCTCTATCTTCTCGGCGATTACATTGACCGCGGGCCACGAAGCCGGGAACTCCTCGATTCAATTCTGGATCTGCGCAAGCATGGATTTCACGTTGAAGCACTGCGTGGCAACCATGAGGAAATGCTGCTCAACGCGGATGATTCCCTGATGACTTTCCGGCTCTGGATAATAAACGGCGGGCACGCAACCCTGGACAGTTTCGAGGTCGAAAGGGCAGGCGAAATTCCCTCACGCTATCTGGATTTTTTGAAAAACCTCAGATATTTCATAGAACTTGAAGATTTCGTTCTGGTCCACGCATGCCTTGACTTTCAAAATGAGAATCCTTTTTCCGACAGGGAAACCATGCTCTGGGCGCGGTATTGTGACGTGGACATCTCGCGTATCGGCAACAGAAGGCTGATTACCGGTCACACTCCGGTACCCCGTGAAGCGCTGTTAAAAGGCCTTGAAGCCGAAAGAATACTGCTCGACAACGGCTGTGTATACAAAGGAGCCCCCGGACTCGGAAGCCTTGCAGCCCTCGAACTGAACACCATGTCCATATACTTCCAGGAGAACATCGATTGACGCTGTCTTTTCTGATTATTACAAATGACCCATCCCCACCCTAACCCTCCCCTTGAAAGGGAGGGAACAAATAAGCCAATCCTCATTTCCTAACCTTTCAAGGGTAAGGCCAGGTGGGGGATGGTGTCTAGAAATCATGGAGGACTGAGATTTGACTAGAAAGCTGCACCTTTTTGTCCGATGGACCGAAAAAGGCAGTTGCGGCGCATTTGTAGTTCCCAAAAAGTTTTTAATGGAAAAGAAAATGAGATTCTGGTAGAAACTTTATATATTTTTACGAATTGTACTGAATCAGGCAGCCGTATCCTGCCCTGGGTTTGAAATCAGTCGAATCCGGTCAGGGTTCTATGGTGGAGGTTGTTTCATGAAGAGTTACCGCAAGGAACTATGGTTCAATGTGCAGAAAAGACGGGATTTTATCAATATCACCCACCTTGTCAGGGACTGCCTGATTGAGAGCGGTATACAGGAAGGGCTGCTGCTCTGCAACGCCATGCACATAACCGCAAGCGTTTTCATTAACGATGACGAACAGGGACTGCAGCACGACTTTGAAGTATGGCTGGAAGGGCTTGCACCGGGCGGCCCGGATGTCAAGTATCGGCACAACACCTTCGAAGACAATGCCGACGCTCATCTCAAGAGAACCATCATGGGCCGTGAGGTCATGGTCGCCGTTACTGGTGGGGATCTTGACCTTGGCCCCTGGGAACAGATTTTCTATGGCGAATTCGACGGCAGGCGGCAAAAACGCGTGCTCGTCAAAATTATCGGGGAATAGGAGTTCCGATATCCGTAACCGTTGTCCGTGCCCGGCATACATGATACTGACAAAACTCCACACCTCGCTGAAATAACGGGCACGGTTACCGGACACGGACTTTATATTTCTTGATCAGTTCGACCGGATGATACGAGAGTTTTGAAACTCGCAGGTTCGGTTCACCAAGATCCTGCTCCCGGTTGACATAAGTGCATTCCGTGAAACAACGACGGCAGAATTCTCGGTCGACAAGCTGATACAGGCCTTCCAGGAAAGGGTCGGCCTTCTCGAAGTGACACACCGAGGTGGTATCGTTGAGCTTTTCTCCAAGAACGAAGGCCTTCACCACCCCCTCAACCAGCACGACAAGCCC
>JAGFXO010000037.1 GCA_017861285.1 Geobacteraceae bacterium
TTGGGGATCGTTTCACTCTTGACTTCGGGGTGCGCCATGGAAACGAAGACACAGAAAGGCGCCGCTATTGGTACCGGAGTTGGTGCAGCCGTGGGGGCGGGACTTGGCCAGGCGATCGGCCGCAATACTTCCGCCACACTGATTGGTGCTGCAGCAGGTGCAGTTGCTGGTGGCCTTACCGGTGGGGCAATCGGTAGTTATATGGATAAACAGGAAGCTACCATGCGCCAGGAACTGGCCAATGTCGAGGGCGCGAGCGTACAGAGAAACATGGACATGCTGGCTGTAACGTTCAAGTCGGACGTTCTCTTCCCCTATGATTCCTATTCGCTGAAGCCGGGTTCCTATGATGAATTGGGGCGTGTGGCGAAGGTTTTGAATCAGTATCCCCAGACCAATATTACGGTAGCGGGGCATACCGACGACAAGGGAAGCGAAGAGTACAATCAGACGCTTTCCGAGAAGCGCGCGGATGTAGTAAAGAACGCCCTGGCGGGAATGGGGGTAAACCCATCCCGTATGACCGCAGTGGGCCACGGTGAGAGCAAACCGGTTGCCGACAATACTACCGAAGTCGGCCGCCAGTTGAACAGAAGGGTGGAGATTGTCATAAATCCTCAACAATAGTTGCCGGTGCGATTTTCCCGCAGAAACTCAGACTGCCCTGCCGATAACGACAGGGCTGGTCTTTTTTGTCTTCATTCTGTTCCAGATGCCATAAATTATGAATGATGCCTAAAGGAGTATTTGTGCGCATTGCTGATCTCATTTCCGGAGATGGTCAATTCCTGTCGCTGGAGTTTTTCCCGCCCAAAGACAGGAAAGACTGGCCGGGTTTTTTTCAGGTTGTTGAAAGGTTCCGCTCCATTAATCCGCTGTTTGTCTCTGTAACGTATGGTGCGGGAGGAAGCACCCAGGATCATACGCTGGACATTGTGTTGCGTTTGAAGAGGGAGTACGATCTCGTGCCGATGGCGCATTTAACCTGTGTCGGTGCATCCTGCAAGGGCATAAGTGATTTTCTCGATACCCTGGTTGAGGCGGGGATAGATAATATCCTGGCTCTCAGGGGAGATCCTCCGAAGGACCAGGAAATTGTTCTGCCGGAATCCAGGGACTTTGCGTTTGCATCCGATCTCGTATCATTTATTCGCAAACTGCATCCCCATATGGGGATCGGTGTTGCATGCTACCCGGAAGGTCATCAGGAAGCCCGCGATCCGGAAACAGACCTTGGCTTTCTCAAGTTCAAACTTGATCAGGGCGGCGACTTTGCGGTTACTCAACTGTTTTTCGACAATGAATACTATTGGGATTTCATGCGCCGAGCCAGGAGTATCGGCATAACCAAACCGATTGTCCCAGGAATAATGCCTGTCTTCAACCTGAAAGTGGTACAGAAAGTCATTTCCCTCTGTGGCGCATGTATCCCCGAACCGTTTATGCGGGAGCTCGAACTGGCCCAGGCGAATGGCGGATCCGAAGCTGTGCAGGAACTGGGGATCGAACATGCCCGAAAGCAGGTCCAGGAGCTTCTGGACAACGGTGTTCCCGGAGTCCATCTGTATACGCTGAATAAGGACGAGGCGTGTCTTGATCTGGTTTCCAGGCTCAGGTTCAGCAATCGCCCTGAATCCGTTCAAGGCGGTTCACTGCGAGTGTAATGAGTGAAGATTTGATCTCTGCCCCGATGATATAAATAATCAAGAGCAAAAGGAGTGTAGAAAGTACCTTATGAGCAATGACGGCAACAAAGTGATCTACTCCATGATCGGGGTAAGCAAATTTTATGATAAAAGACAGGTTCTGAAGGATATTTCCCTTTCCTATTTCTACGGTGCGAAAATAGGCGTGCTGGGGCTCAACGGTTCCGGCAAGAGTTCACTTCTCCGCATCCTTGCCGGAACCGACCAGGATTTTCTCGGCAAGACCATATTATCGCCCGGTTTTACGGTGGGTTTTCTCGAACAGGAGCCTAACCTCGATGAAACGAAGACGGTACGGGATATTGTCGAAGAAGGGGTTCAGGAAACTGTCGACCTGGTTAACGAATTCAACAGGATCAACGAGAAGTTTGCCGAACCCATGACTGACGAAGAGATGGCGGACCTTTGCGATCGGCAGGCGAAAGTCCAGGAAAAGCTGGATGCGCTGGACGCATGGGACCTGGACAGCAGGCTGGAGATGGCTATGGATGCCCTGCGGTGTCCTCCCGGTGAAACACCGGTGACGGTGCTTTCCGGAGGGGAGAAACGCCGGGTGGCGCTCTGCCGCCTGCTGCTGCAGAAGCCGGACATTTTGCTCCTCGATGAACCCACCAACCATCTCGATGCGGAAACGGTAGCGTGGCTCGAGCACCATTTGCAAAGGTATCCCGGAACGGTAATCGCCGTTACCCACGACAGGTATTTCCTCGATAACGTTGCCGGATGGATTCTGGAGCTTGACCGCGGCGAGGGAATTCCGTGGAAAGGCAATTATTCGTCATGGCTTGAGCAGAAACAGAACCGGCTCAAGACCGAGGAAAAGAGCGAAAGCGAGCGGCAGAAAACATTGCAGCGCGAATTGGACTGGATTCGCATGTCACCTAAAGGAAGGCATGCCAAGGGAAAGGCGCGCATCAGCGCATACGAGCAGCTCTTGAGCCAGGAGAGCGAGAAGAGAGCGAAGGACCTTGAAATATATATTCCGCCGGGACCCCGTCTCGGCACTAGGGTAATAGAAGCCGACAGCGTCAGTAAATCGTACGGGGACAGGATTCTTGTTGAAGGAATGTCGTTTTCTCTGCCACCCGGAGGGATCGTGGGAATCATCGGCCCGAACGGGGCCGGAAAGACAACCCTGTTCAGAATGATCACCGGCCAGGAAATGCCCGATTCCGGGGCCATCAGCACCGGGGATTCGGTGAAGCTGGCCTATGTGGACCAGAGCCGTGATACCCTTGACCCTGACAAAACCATATGGGAAATTATTTCAGAGGGGCAGGACACCCTTCAGTTGGGTGCCAGGCAGGTCAACTCCCGTGCATATGTGGCGCGGTTCAATTTTTCCGGTTCCGATCAGCAGAAAAAAGTCGGCACTCTTTCCGGTGGGGAGCGCAACCGCGTTCATCTGGCCAGGATGCTCAAGGAAGGGGCAAACGTACTGCTGCTTGACGAACCGACCAACGACCTGGACGTCAACACCATGCGGGCCCTTGAGGAGGCTTTGGAGAATTTTGCCGGATGTGCCGTGGTCATCAGCCATGACCGCTGGTTCCTTGACCGGATTGCCACGCATATCCTTGCCTTTGAAGGGGACAGCACGGTCGTCTGGTTCGAAGGGAATTATTCCGAATACGAGGCGGACAGGAAAGCAAGGCTCGGGGCGGCGGCTGACCAGCCGCACCGCATCAAATACCGTCATTTGACGAGGGTTTAGGCGCTCTCCTTCCACATATGAGACAGAAAAAAATCCCCCTTCATCACAGGGGGATTTTTTGTTGATGGAAATTGTTGCAATATTCGGGTTTCAGTTTTTTTCGTATGTTTTACGCAACAGGTACAAAATGAGCGCAGCCAGCAGCGCGGATCCCACAGCAATAGCTCCGGCTATCCTGCGTTCATGAAGCTTTTTCAGGATGGCCTCCAGTGATGCATCGATTTTCCCCAGGTCCCGGTTAATGCGCGCCGATTCGTTTTGTACTTTCTTCACATCCACATCGTGGAACAGGGTGTGGAATTGGTTCCGTGCGGAGAAAAGAGCTTTTTCCAGTGGTTCCGTATCGGTCCCGCCCTTTCTGATCGTATCGATCTTGTCTTCCATGGTGGTAATCAGGGTTTCCGTTTTCACCATGGCGTCCTTCAGTTCACCTGCCCTTTCATAGCTGTGACAGCGGCTGCAGCTCCGTTCATTGATCAGGGCAAGCGAAGCCCTGTTTATGGCATGGTTGCCGTGGCAGGTTACGCACGAAGGGCCCCCTTTCCCCAAAGCTTTGCCATGGGCGCTGGCAAGGTAATCCCTATTCACGCCGATATGGCAGCGGCCACAGATTCCCGGAATGTCCTTTTCCTCCGGCACGCCTATAAATCCCCGGGCGGGACTCATTGCATTTACCGCATCTTTCGGATCCCCGCCGTGACATTCATTGCAGGTAACCCCATCTTGTTCATGAATGCTACCTTGCCACTGTTGTACGGGCTTTCCAAGCCTTCCCTCCAATGAACCGTGACACTGGATGCACACGTTTTGTGTCTGGGAGGCAGCTGGGGCAGGAAATGCCAGTACAAGCGTACATGCGAGAAAAGACATTAATGCAAAAATGCTCGTGGGTATCTTCATTTGGTTCCTTTTAGTCATGAGTAGTGGCCCCAGATCGTCAGTGCAAGGAAAATCAGTATGCCGCCGATGGCACATGCCGTGAAAACGGGTCGTTTCAGAGGATGTTTTTCCTTTCCGCGATCGAGGAACGGAAGAAAAGCAATGAAGGTCATTGCCAGGGCCTGTACAATGATTCCGATAAACTCGTTGGGGAAAAGCTTCAAAGCCTGGTAGTTGGCAAGAAAATACCATTCTGGTTTGATATGGGCGGGTGTTCGCAAGGAATCGGCCGGGATAAATGCGTCAGCCGGGAAGAAGAGTGATGGCGTGAAGAATACGAAAAATACAAATATCGCCAGGTACAATGCGATGGATGTCAGGTCCTGCAGCAGGTAATGGGGGAAAAACGGAATGCCGCCGGGATGATCTTCGTATCGGAATTTGCCGTCGTCCCAACGGTTTTTGGTGTCATCAAGGCCGAATGGCGGGGTGGAGATGCCGATTCTTTTCACGAGAAACAGATGAATCATAACAAATACCGCAATGGTGACGGGCAAAACCGCCACATGGAGGGCAAAAAAACGTCCAAGCGTAGGAGGACCCACGAGTTTTCCACCGCGCAGGAACTCGAGGAGAAAGTCACCGATCAGGGGAATGGTCCCGACACTGTTGGTTGCAACGGTAGTGGCCCAGAATGAAAGCTGGCTCCACGGAAGAAGGTAACCGGTCAGGGAGATTGCAAGCACCAGGGTAAAAAGCATGAACCCGGACAACCAGTTCAATTCCCGCGGGCTTTTGTAACTTCCCATGAAAAGAACGGAAAGCATGTGGAGTAAAAGAAAAAATACCATGCTGCTTGCCCCGATGACATGGCAGGTCCTGATGAACCAGCCGAACGGAATTTCATTCATGATAGCCTTTACACTGTTGAAGGCCTTCTCTGCATCGGGGACGTAATAGATAAGCAGCAGGATTCCGGTAATAACCTGCAATGCAAAAATGAAAAGCAGAATGCTGCCCATCGAATACCAGAAATTGATATTTCGTGGGAGAAGATAACCTTTCAGGCTCTTGCCGATAAGTTCTTCGATTCCCAGGCGTGTTTCTAGCCAATCATAAGTTTTTTTGGATATTTTCATGCAATTCCTCCCCTTATCCCACGGTTATGATGCCATTGTTAACGGATAAAGGCAGTTTCGGCAATTGTTTCGGGGGCGGTCCGGAGATCACTTCTCCGCTTTCGGTGTATAAACCTGCATGACAGGGACAAAGGAACCGGCGCTTGTCCCTTTCCCACTGCACAATGCATCCGAGATGGGTGCATACCGCGGAGAGGGCAATCAGACCATGTTCTCCGGAATTTACCACTACGGCAGGCTCGCCGCCGAACTCTATAAATTTCGCTTCTCCTTCCGCCAGGTCCTGTTGCCTGATTTCCACTTTCCCCGCGGATTTTCTTGTCTGAAGCGGCGCAAGGAATTTAAATACCGGGTAGATGGCGGCTCCCATCAACGTAAAAGTAATTCCGCCAAGACATAAACCCAGGAATTTCCTCCTGTCGTGACCGTGCATTAAATCCTCCGAGAATGTGCTGTTGAATGCAAGGTTTCAATACTGAAACAGTGGATAAAGTATAGCAATAAAAACATGAGATGCCAGAGTAAAGAACTCCGGGGGCAGGAAAAACAAAACCGGATACTGTGTTGAGATAAATTATGTTAATTAGAAAATAACAGCAAACGAGAAGCCGTCCAGGGTGCTTTCCGCCAGTTTTTACTTGATTTGCCCGATTAATTCCTTTACTCTTGAAGCAATCAACACTACGGAATATACCTATCCAGGAGTTTACACATGCACAGCGAACCCGGATCCACAAAATTTCAGATAGATCTTCGAAGGCATTTGCGGCAGCAGAATATTTCGGACAATCTCGTGCATCTGATCTGCGAAATTGCGGAAGCGAGCAAATACGTCATAAACGCGGTGCGAACCGGAGAACTCGGGGTCGCTGGCACTTCGAATCTTTATGGCGAGGAGCAGCTTGCACTTGACGTTCTTTCGGACCGGATCATCAGAAAGCGTCTCGTCCACTCCGGTGTAGTCTGCACCATAGTTTCCGAGGAAATGGATGAAATTTTCCAGGTACATACCGATTCAGATGGACTTTATACGGTTGCCTACGACCCTCTTGACGGATCATCGCTGGTTGATGTCAATCTTGCCGTGGGAACGATTGTATCCATATATGAGGGGAACGACGTCCTGCAATGTGGCCGTAACCAGGTTGCGGCCCTGTATGTGCTGTACGGCCCGAGAGTAACTTTCGTGTATTCGGTGGGCAAGGGTGTTCATGAATTTACCATGAATCATCTGATGGAATTTACGCTGACCCGTGAAAATATCAGGATGCAGCCTTCCGGCAAGATATACTCTCCCGGCGGCCAGCGAAATCTGTATGGAAAGGGAGTTGAAAAATTTGTCCGGTACCTGGAGGCAAAAGGATCGAAGCTGCGCTATTCAGGGGGGCTTGTTCCCGACCTTAACCAGATACTATTGAAAGGCAAAGGTATTTTCATGTATCCTGCCTTGAACGGGTTTCCGGAGGGCAAACTCCGCCTCCTGTTCGAACTGAACCCGATGGCTTTTCTTATGGAACAGGCAGGTGGCGCAGCCACCAATGGCTGCATACCGATACTGGATATAAAACCTGAGAAACTGGACCAGCGATCTCCGGTATTTATCGGATCCACTGAAGATGTCGGCAAAGCCGTTGAGTATGGAAACGAATCGTAAATGATAAAGAAGGCAGGCATGGCGGAAGAAACGAAATTGAAAAGATTGTGTTCGGAAATTCAGCTCTTCGATTTGTGCTCAAAAGAGGACTGCAGGGACAAGGATGGTCGCTATTGCTCCAATAGCGAAATGCTCGCACGGTTTGAAGCAATCAGTGAAGATGATGCGGGTATTCAGGATCAATTCATCGCGGAAGAAGATGAATATGATGAGGAATCTGATGATTTGGCATATGAAGAAGGCGGTTTCGATGATTTCGATAATGAATATGACGAAGATGAATAACCGCGCAGACTCATAGAAGACCGCATCAGTGATTCCGCAATGAAAAGGCCGCTTTTCCTGCCCCTTCTCTCGTCAATTCTTGGCCTTACCATTGCCGACCTTTTCCACCGGTTTGTACCGGAGTACCTGCCGTATGTTTTTCTCGTAGCGGGTTTTCCCTCCCTGTTCACGAAAAACCGCGCTCCATTTCTTATCTTTCTTTCCCTGTTTTTCCTCTCATGGGGAAACCTTTCCCTGAAGCCGTACATCCTGCATTCAATGTCTCCGACCGATGTCCTCCAGTATGCTTCGGGCAGCAAATTTACAATCGAAGGTGTTATCGACAGCAGGTTCGTGTCCACCGAAAAGGGTGGCAGGGCGTACCTTCGCACTGAAAAAATCTACCAGGGAAACCGGTATGCAAGTGTGCAGGGAAGGATCGTACTGTATGTCGGGGAAGGCAAGCCCGGCTATCATACGGGGGACAGAATCCGCTTTGTTGCCCGTCTTGACAGGCCGAGAAATTACGGCCTGCCGGGAGAATTCGATTATGTCCGCTATCTCGCATACAGAGGCGTCTATTGTTCCGCATATATTGCGAGCGACAGGGACGCAATTCTGATCCGGAAAAATGCCTCGGATCGCGTTCAGTGGATGTTTGACGCACTTGCGGACCGGATCGGCGGTTTTATCAGCTCCAGGTCTCCTGGCGAAGAAGGCTTCATCCTGAGGGCACTCCTCCTTGGTGATACAGGTAATATCTCATCTCGAACGAAAAATGCGTATACCGGAACCGGTGTTAACCATATCCTTTCAATTTCCGGATTCCATGTCAGTATCCTTGCTTTCGTTGTTTTCCACGTTCTGCTGTATCTTTGCAAAAGTTCGCAGTTTCTCATGCTGCACGTCAATGTGCGGCGGCTGATACTCCTATTCACCATTCCGGTCGTTTTCTTTTATCTCTTTCTTTCGGGGGCTGCTCCCGCTACGGTCAGATCCGCCGTAATGATTTTCGCCTTTATCGTTGCCATGCTTCTGGAAAGGGAGGTTGACCCGCTGAATTCCCTTCAACTGGCCGCACTGGGCATTCTTGTCTTTTCGCCGCCGGTTTTGTTCGACCTTTCTTTTCAGCTTTCTTTCCTGGCTCTCTGGGGAATACTGGTACTGACACCACTGTTCATCTCTCCATTCAACAAAATCGAAGGCACGATTGCCCACAAGCCGCTCCTTTTCTTTATGGTATCACTTGCCGCCGTCATTACGACGCTCGTGCCGGTGGCATATTATTTCCACAGGATTACCTTCACGGGCCTCATTACAAATTTTTTCATTGTTCCTCTGATGGGGTATGGAGCAGTTATTGCCGGATTTTCAGCGCTTCCGTTTGTCTTTCTCTTTCCTTATCTTGCAGGATTGTTCGTGAAGGTGGCAGCTTACATGATTTCAATTTCCAATGCACTTATATACCGGCTAGCGGCATTGCCCGTGTTTACCTTTTATCAGCCGGGGCGGTTCGATCTGCTGATCTTCTTTGTTTTTCTCACTGCAGTTACTTTTATTGAGAACAGAAAACAGAAGCGTATGGCTTGCAGTCTGCTTATCGGGTTGTTTGTCGCAGTCAAGATGATTCCGGTTGTGATCAGCGGCAATGAAGAGGCCATAAAGATCACTTTTTTCAGTGTCGGCCAGGGAGAGTCAACTCTGGTATCGTTTCCCGATGGCACTCGAATGCTTATTGATGGAGGCGGCAGTTTACGGGAAGGGGGAATGGATATAGGAGAAAGATTGCTTGCTCCCGCCCTGTGGAAAATGGGCGTCGATCGACTCGATTATGTGGTTCTCTCCCATGCCCACCCCGACCATTTGAAAGGGCTCCTCTATATTCTTGAAAATTTCACTGTCGGGCAGTTCTGGGAAAGCGGTCTTCCCGCGGATCATGAAGACTATAAGGCCTTGCAGCGTATTCTGGCAGAAAGGAATATTCCGGTCCGTCTCATTCATTCCTCAACAGGGCCGATTCGCATCGGTGAGGCAAGAATAGAACCGGTTTCCCCATTTCACGGTGAAATTACACCATCAGGCACGAGAGACTTCGATGCAAATGAATCTTCTCTGGTATTCAGACTGGTGTATGGTGATTTTTCAATCCTTTTTACCGGCGATATCGGTTTTGATACGGAAATGTCACTTGTCCGTCATCCGGAACGTCTTTCGTGTACCGTGCTGAAGGTCCCCCATCACGGCAGCAGGCATTCGACTTCACCTGCATTTCTGAAAGCAACTTCTCCCAAAATTGCTCTTGTCTCAGCAGGGTATGGGAACAGTTTCGGTTTGCCGGCGGCAAGGACGATGACATCACTGAAAGAACTGGGGATTCCCACCTTCAGGACGGATCTGGACGGAACCATTCAGATGGTACGAAAGGGAAAAGGGTTTGCTCTCTCCACGTTCGGAGATCGCTTGAATCAGGGGCATTTTCATTGACAAAAATCTCTGTTCTCTGTTAGTTTGAGGACCTCATACATCATCGTATGACCAGATTTCAGCTATTGAGTTAGGGGTGCCACCCGATGGAAAGAATCCTTGTCGTTGAGGATGACCGGTTCTTCAGGGAGATGTTTTATCATCTGTTACGTGGCGAAGGGTATAAAGTGGACACCGCTCCGTCTTCCGGAGAAGCTCTCGATCTTCTGAACAACCATAACTATCAGTTAGTGATAACCGATCTGGTTATGCCTGAAATGGACGGCCTTGATCTGCTTTCCCGCGTCAAGCAGCTTAACCCTGATATCGACGTGATACTGGTCACCGGCAACGCCAATATCGAAACAGCGGTAAATGCGCTGAAAAATGGCGCCAGGGATTATCTCATCAAACCCATCAATCATGATGAATTCAAACACTCCGTCAGCCTGTGTTTCGAACAGAAGCGACTTCTGAATGAAAATATCGAATTGAAAAGCCTTGTCCATCTTTTCCAGGTCGGGCAGACGATTTCAAACTGCCTGGACCTGGAACGCCTTAATACTCTCATCGTTGATTCTCTTACAAAAGAAGTGGGTTCACGAAGGGCTCTCGGGCTCTTCCTTGACAGCGAGAACGGGCTCACCCTGAGCGAAATTCGCGGCTTCAGCGAACAGGATGGGGAAAGGCTCGTCGAAATCATGCTGCCCGATTGCATGCGGTATGAAGGCACCACTTGCGACTTCAAGCGTCTCGACAATTTTTTTTCACCCGATCCGGTCCAGGGAGATACCCTGCAGGCTGAACTGAAAGAAGTGCTGATTGTTTTCATAAGGTCAAAAACAGTGGTGCAGGGTGTCGTGCTGCTGTTCAATAATCCCGAATCCTCATTGCAGTCGAGTATAAATTATAAAAATCTCAATTTCATCCTTGACCAATCCTCACTGGCGTTCGAGAACGCTACCCGCTATGCCACGGCAAAGAATCTTCTCTACATCGATGAACTGACGGGGCTGTTCAATTACCGTTATCTGGACATTGCACTTGAGAGGGAGATAAAAAGGGCGGAGCGATACGGGTCGAGTGTGACGGTAATCTTCATTGATCTCGATCTCTTCAAGGGTGTTAATGACACGCATGGGCACCTTGTTGGGAGCAGCGTTTTGAAGGAAGTGGGGAAACTGCTGAAAATGTCGGTCCGCGAAGTCGACCTCGTTATCCGTTACGGTGGTGATGAATATACCATTATCCTCGTTGAAACAGGTACATCCGGCGCCGCAATAGTGGCGGAGCGCATTCGCGCCAAGATCGAATCACACCGCTTTCTTGTGGAACAAGGATATGACATCAGACTGACTGTCTGCCTTGGCTATGCATCATACCCGGAGGATATGAAGTCGAAGCATGAACTGCTTGATGCCGCCGACCAGGCAATGTACCGCGGCAAGGCAAGCGGGCGTAATATGGTTTTCAGGGCATCGCGGAGCAAGGAAAATATAACTGCCTGATGAATGAGGTTGCGCGTCGTTTGATGTATTTGACAAAGTTTGCGCGAGCAAATATTTTTTTGTATTTATGGCAGAAAGGGAAAAAGAGTGGCTATAACCGGAATAAAAGGATTTAACGACATACTTCCCAACGAGGTCGAAAAATGGCATCACATTGAAAGTGCCGCCAGAAGGGTGTTCGAATTGTACGGCTTTTCCGAAATACGGATTCCCGTACTGGAGAAAACGGAGTTGTTCTCCCGTTCCATCGGTGACGCAACCGATATTGTGGAGAAGGAGATGTATTCTTTTACGGACAAGGGGGAAAATCGGGTAACCATGCGTCCGGAGGGTACCGCCGGTGTCATGAGGTCTTTCATAGAGCACAAGCTGTACGCGGGAGACCAGGTTTCTAAGCTTTACTATCTGGGGCCGATGTTCCGCTATGAGCGCCCGCAAAAGGGCCGTTATCGCCAGTTTCACCAGATCGGGGTCGAGCTTGTGGGAGTTGATGACCCGATGGCTGACGCCCAGGTTTTGACCATGCTCCAACATTTTTTCGCAGAACTGGGATTACATGAGCCTACTTTACAGATCAATTCCCTCGGCTGTCCTGAATGCAGGCCATCCTACCGGCAGAAACTGAGGGATTTTCTGCTTGAGAGGCTGGAGCGGCTCTGCGATGACTGCAAACGGAGGTATGAGAACAATCCGTTACGGGCGCTTGATTGCAAGGCTGCCGGTTGCAGGGAGGCGACCGTGGATGCCCCATCGGTGCTAGACAACCTGTGCAGCGGATGTGCGGACCATTTTGAGAAGACGCAGAACTACCTCCGCGTCAATGGAACACCCTACGAGATAAATGCAAGAATGGTGAGGGGCCTCGACTATTATACGCGCACCACGTTCGAACTGGTAACCGGTCTGTTGGGCGCCCAGAGTGCAGTTGCCGCCGGGGGGCGTTATGACAGCCTGATAGAACAGCTTGGAGGGCCGTCGCTCCCCGGAATCGGTTTTGCAATGGGGGTCGAAAGGGTCGTGCTCCTGCTTAACCAGGATGATTTCAGGAAAAGCCCCGACCTTTTTATAGCTTTTCTCGGAGAAGCTGCCCGAAAAGAGGCTTTCAGGCTGATGTGCGCATTGCAGCAAGAAGGAATTTCGGTTGAAATTGATTATGAGGGGAAAAGTCTGAAAAGCCAGATGCGCAGGGCCGACAAATTCAATTCTCGCTTTACCCTGATTCTCGGAGAGGATGAGCTGAGAAAGGGTACTGCCTCTCTTAAGGATATGGACAAGGGCGTCCAGGTCGACGTGCCTCTTGTGCCGGAAAAAATAGTATCCATGGTGCAAAGCGCCTGAACAGCCTGACCGTGCCATTCGACAACATAATGCCGGCAGAATACCCGCAATTTCAATAAAGAAGAGTGGCGGGGATTCTGCCGGAAAACTGTGCAATCCCCCCTGTTTTCCCCCGGTATATACTTCCCCTGCCATTTCTGCTATTCTCCATGTTTATCGTATAAAATAAAGGATTTGATCAATGGAATATCTTTTTCTGGTCATTGGGACAGTCGTGGGCGGAGGGTGCGTATGGCTCCTTTTCAAGTCAAGAGTTGACCTCGCCTATCAGAAAGGCAGAACGGAAATGGAATCCCAGACAGCCGTGGTTAATGAGCGGCTGCAGATGAAGGAACAGCGGATTATTGAATTGAAGGTGCTTCAGGACAGGGCCGCCTCGGAAATAGAGGGGCTGCGCTCCAGCATCAAGGCAGAAACAGAACGAAGAGCAACGGCGGAAGAGAAAAACTGCAGAATCGCGGAATTGGAACAGACATTACGCACCAGGGAAGATCAACTGAGATCTTTATATGATCAACACACTTCATTAAAGGAAAAAGCGTCGGAACTTTCAACCCAGCTTCAAGAAGAGAGAAAAGCCACGGAGGAAAAGCTCGCGATCCTCGATGCCGCCCACGAGAAGCTGTCCGATGCGTTCAGGGCGCTTTCATCAGAGGCGCTGAAGGACAACAACCAGTCATTCCTTGTTCTGGCGAAGGCGACGCTGGAAAAGTTCCAGGAAAACGCAAAAGGCGATCTGGAACTGAAACAAAAGGCCGTTGAAGAACTGGTCAGACCGATGCGGGAATCTCTGGAAAAGGTGGACGGAAAGATTCAGGAACTGGAAAAGGTTCGTGTGACGGCCTATGTCAGCCTGACCGAACAGATCAAATCGCTTGCCGGCAGCCAGGTTCAACTCAGGGAGGAGACATCCAACCTTGTCAAGGCATTGCGCGCTCCTGCGGTGCGCGGGCGATGGGGGGAAATTCAGCTCAAGAGGGTCGTCGAAATTGCGGGTATGGTTGCCTATTGCGATTTTGTCGAGCAAGAATCTTCTTCCGGCGAGGATGGTCGGTTGCGACCCGACATGGTTATCAAATTACCGAACGGTAAAAATATTGTCGTGGATTCGAAGGCTCCCCTGCAGGCTTACCTGGAGGCGCTGGAAGCATCCGATGAACAGGCTAAATTGCACAAGCTGAAAGAGCATGCACGTCACATCAGGACTCATCTGGTCAAATTGAGCGCCAAATCGTACTGGGACCAGTTCAAACCGACTCCGGAATTCGTCGTGTTGTTCCTTCCGGGGGAGACTTTTTTCAGTGCTGCACTTGAACAGGACCCCAGCCTGATAGAATTCGGCGTCGAGCAGAAGGTGATACTATCCACTCCAACGACGCTAATTTCGCTTCTGAGAGCGGTTGCCTATGGGTGGCGCCAGGAGCAGATCGCGGAAAATGCCCAGGCCATCAGTGAGCTCGGCAAAGTCCTGTATGACCGCATCCAGACGCTTGCCGGACATTTTGCCGACTTGCGCAGGGGGTTGGAGCGCGCAGTCGATTCCTATAACAGGGCAGTATCTTCCCTCGAAACAAGGGTGCTGGTCACAGCAAGAAAATTCAGGGAATTGGGCCCGTCAAACGGAAAAGATATCGAATCGCCGGACTTGCTTGATAAAGCCCCTCGTGTTTTCGACGTGATGGAACGATCTCTTGCCCCGGATGCAAGGGAGGATATGTAATACTGATGATTTCTTATTTCTACAGTAAAATTGAAAGATGAGTCAAAGGAGGACTTACTCCCTATGATTGAAGAGTATCAGCAGCATGAATCGGAGAGAATGGCACAAGGGATCCCCGCAAAACCGCTTGATCCCGGACAGGTGGCTGGATTGTGCAGACTCCTGGAGAATCCTCCCGAGGGCAAGGGAGATTTTCTCCTCGACCTGTTCGTGGAAAGGGTTGCTCCTGGTGTGGACCCCGCTGCAAAGGTAAAGGCGGATTTTCTGGGGGCGATACTGGCCGGTTCCGTCATTTCACCGCTCATTTCGAGGAAAAAAGCGGTTTTTCTGCTGGGGACCATGCTCGGTGGTTATAACGTTACCCCCCTGATTGACGCCCTGAGAGATGATGAATTGTCAGAAGATGCCGCCCGTGCCCTTTCCGGAATAGTTCTCGTCTATGAAGCCTTTGAAGAGGTACTGGCCTTGGCGAAAACCAACCCTGCGGCCAGAAGAGTCATCGAATCATGGGCAAATGCCGAATGGTTCACCGGCAGACCGGGGCTTCCCGAGTCAATCAAGGTAAAAGTCTTCAAGGTAGACGGTGAGATCAATACCGACGACTTTTCGCCGGCCGGAGACGCCTGGAGTCGGCCCGATATTCCGCTCCACGCCCTTTCCATGGGCAGAACGCGTTTTCCCGGAGGACTCGAGTTGATTTCACGGTTCCGTGCGGAAGGATACCAGGTAGCTTTCGTCGGGGACGTGGTCGGCACCGGCTCATCCCGCAAGTCCGCCTGCAACAGTCTCCTGTGGCATATCGGTGAGGATATACCGTTTGTACCGAACAAACGGAGAGGAGGAATCATCATTGGCGGAGCTATCGCCCCCATCTTCTTCAACACCGCTCAAGATTCCGGTGCCTTGCCGCTGAAGGCGGATGTCTCAGGTATGAAAACCGGTGATGTCCTGGTCATCAATACACGTACGGGAGAAATAAGCGTCGAGGACGGAAAACTTGTTGCCAGGTTTACCCTGCAGCCGGCGACCATCGGTGATGAGTACCGTGCCGGGGGCCGTATCCCCCTCATCATAGGCCGTGCACTCACTCTTCGCGCCAGGTCGGCTCTCGGCCTCGACAAGGGGGGGATATTTACTGAAGCAGCGAATCCCCCGTCGAAGCACGGCCGGGGGTATACCCTTGCGCAGAAGATTGTCGGGCGTGCATGCGGTGAAGAGGGCATCTTGCCCGGCTCTTCCTGCGAACCGAAAATGACCACGGTGGGTTCCCAGGATACGACCGGACCCATGACGGCCGACGAATTGAAAGAGCTGGCCTGCCTGAAATTTCAGGCGCCCATGTTTATGCAGTCCTTCTGCCATACTGCGGCATATCCGAAGCCGGCCGATGTGAAGATGCACGGGGCACTGCCCGGATTCGTGTCGGAAAGGGGTGGGGTGTCCCTCCGTCCGGGAGACGGCATCATCCATAACTGGCTGAATCGTTTGTTGCTTCCCGATACCGTCGGTACCGGAGGAGATTCCCATACGCGCTTTCCCATCGGCATCTCTTTCCCCGCCGGCTCAGGCCTGGTCGCCTTTGCCGGGGCCCTCGGCTTCATGCCGCTGGATATGCCGGAAAGCGTTCTGGTGCGTTTTCGCGGAGAGCGAAAAACCGGCATAACCATGCGTGACCTGGTGAATGCGATCCCCTTGTGTGCCATCCGGCAAGGATTGCTGACCGTGCCGAAGAAGAACAAGGTGAACGTCTTCAACGGGCGGATTCTCGAGATCGAGGGACTGCCTGACCTTGACGTGGAGACAGCGTTCGAACTGACTGACTCCGCGGCCGAGCGGAGTGCGGCTGCTGCATGCATCAAGCTTTCCGAACGGAGCGTTGCCGGGTTTCTGCGTTCAAATGTTGCCCTTATGAAAAAAATGATCGGTGAAGGGTACAGTGACGCGGGAGCGCTCCAGAGAAGAATCGAAGATGCCGAGAAATGGCTGAATGCTCCTTCTCTCCTTTCTGCCGATACCGATGCGGAGTATGCCGCGGTGATCGAAATAGA
>JAGFXO010000110.1 GCA_017861285.1 Geobacteraceae bacterium
AACTGTTTAGTTCTAGCAGGAAAACTAACAGATTTTTCGATTAGAAAACGAGGAAAGGTTCAAAGTACTCGCTTGATTCCTCTAACATGTACAGTATCTAGGGGGGAAGCCATCAAATCTAGGTAATGCTCAGCAGCCCGATAGGAGGCATGAGGTTACAATTAGCGCCTACTTGAACGGACGATTCAAGCCGAGATAACCGACTACCCTGGCCATGCAAAGAACGCCCCGTCAGGCAGCAATACAGGCAATTCCAGAAACGGCACCTGCAAGAAGAAGGTCAAAGTTAATCCCGGGAATAGATAACCTGTTGACAAAAAAGCGCCGAGACGCTATAAAAAAGAACTTCGGGATGTAGCGCAGCCTGGTAGCGCACTTGCTTCGGGAGCAAGGGGCCGCTGGTTCGAATCCAGTCATCCCGACCATTTCAATCAGCAAAAAGGGCTTCGTAAAAGAAGCCCTTTTTTTATCCGGGTCCCGGGAATGTCGGGAAATCTACATATTCCCCGGTGAATTGCCATCGGACAGATACTGCTCGAACTGCTTCTTGTCCTGGGCACAGCGATAGGCCTCTTCCGGCAGAATCTTCCTGGTTTTCAGGAGGTCGAGGATGTGCTGGTCCATGAGCTGCATACCGTCTTTCCTGCCCGTCTGGATGATGGAAGGTATCTGGAAGGTTTTTCCTTCGCGAATGAGATTGGCGATCGCCGGCGTACCGACCAGGATCTCAAATGCCGCAACCCTTCCCTTCCCTTCTGCATTTTTCAGGAGCTGCTGACACACGACCCCCCTCAGGGATTCGGAAAGCATGGTACGGACCTGCTCCTGGCTGTCCTTGGGAAAGGCATCGATGATACGGTCCACAGTTTTCCCCGCCGAATTGGTATGCAGAGTCCCGAAAACCAGGTGCCCCGTTTCCGCGGCGGTCATGGCCAGGCTTATTGTTTCCAGGTCGCGCATCTCACCGACGAGGATGACATCCGGGTCTTCACGAAGCGCCGCACGGAGCGCCGCGGTAAAACTTTCCGAATGCTCGCCTATCTGGCGCTGGTTCAGCAGTGACATCTTGTTTTCATGGATGAATTCCAGCGGGTCCTCAAGGGTCAGTATGTGCTCCTTGCGGGTCGAATTGATCAGATCGACCATGGCCGCGAGTGTTGTTGATTTCCCCGAACCGGTCGGCCCTGTAACCAGGACAAGACCCTTCTTCAGCATGGTCATTTTCCGCACTCCGTCGGGCAGATTCAGATCATCCGCCGAAAGTATCTTGCCGGGAATCATGCGGAACACCGCCGCGATGCCTTTGTGCTGCATCATCATGTTTCCCCGGAATCTTGCCATGTCCTGGATGGAATAGGCAAAATCCAGGTCTTTTTTCGCTTCGAAAAACTCCTTCTGCTGATCGTTGATTATCTCATACAAAAGGGACTGAATCTCCTCATGAACCAGCGGTTTGAAATTCAGCCGCACCATCTCCCCGTGGAGACGAAATATGGGGGGGCAGCCACTGGAAAGGTGGAGATCTGACGCGCCCTGCTCTTTCATCATTTTAAAAAGTCCGTCAATTCTTGCCATCGGTATACTCCGTCACTAGTTAATAAGTCTGGTAATGCAGTTGATTGGTTTCTCCTGCGATCAAAACATCGTTATCGTGCCACACTCACTCTGGATAACGACTTTACGCATCGCATCCCTCAGGAACAATTTGTCCCGCCCGCACAAGGCAATCACTTTCATACAGCATGGCGCCGCAACCTTCTTCCTCCATATGGCGCAACACCTCTTCAGCGTCCGCTGCAGAAGAAAACGCGTTCCGCAGTTCGCTGGTCAAAGGGACAATATCTGCCAGGAATTTCTCACCGGAAAAGCCCGTATTGCCGCAGAGGGGACATCCCCGTGAAGAGTTCTTGACGGGTGACGAAGACCCGTATGATCCGTCCAGGTATACCTCTGTCCGACTGCAATGGGGACACGGCATCCTGACGGTCCGGAGCGAGATAATGCCTTTGACATTCGATAACAGTGCAATGTTTTCCTTCAGTCGCATTAAATATTGCAGAACTCCAAGCATGTCGCCGCAGGAAATGCCGCAGAGCACCAGCTTGCCGCGCCTTACCGCACGAGTGGCAGCGATGAAGTCACTGCTGTCGGCAAGGTCCTCAATCACGAGGATATCAGGGTCATGCTCAAGAACCGCAGGAAGCACTGCTCTCATTTCACCCCGTGCACTTTTCCGTGCTGAAACACAGGGAAAGCGCTTCTTGCCCTTGCCTGTGCCGTCTCCCAGTATCATGACAGTCTTGTTGGAAGTCTCGTATTCATCGAGGTACAGATCAATAAGCCGGAAACAATCGTCCCTGGCCGCGGAATTGAACAGCACGATACCATCCGGGGCGGAAAGCATTTCACGAAGAAAGCGATGCATGTCCTCTCCAGCCGCCAACTCGCCGATACTGGCAGGGAATCTGACCGGATTATGAATTTTCAGCGTGATGTAATCACCGTATCTTCCTTTCAACGACAGGATCTGAAAAGAAACATTCTGTCCATCATACTGGAAATTCAAGTTTCCACGAGCGGAAATATCCGTCTCGGGCTTCATCCTGCCGAGTCTGACCATATGCATCAACAGGACGGGGTAATTATCGGTCGCCAGCCGCCCGATCTCCCGGGAAACGTCCCCCTGCCTTCCGATTACCGCCACTACTTCACCGAGAGGTTGCAAGGACAGCGAGCTCAGCTTGTTTTTGAGGACATACAAAAGCATATAATCAAGAAACCTTGCTCCACTGATATCTTTGTTGATACTCTCGAGGATCTTCGCCGGGAAGAATGACGTTGAAAAACCAAAAATCTTCGCCGGATTTTCAGCCCCGTAGAAAAGGTCCTGCATTTCCCGCAGCTCGCGCATAACAGGTATCGATGGCGTAACACGGCAGCCGCTGACCTGTTCCACAGCCCCGATCGCAGACCTGTCCAGTGGATCGGCCAGGGCGATACTCAATTCGTCGCCATTACGGAACAGGGGAATGAGATTATATTTTCGTGCAAGGGATGCGGGAACCAGTTGCACTGCATTCCTGTCGATCATCTCCGGTTTCAGCCTGACATACGGGATATTCAACTGGGTGGACAATGCCCAGTCAATGTCTTCCCGGGTGACAATCCCGAGCCTGACCAGCGCCTCACCGAACCGGCACCCGTTTCTTTTCTGTTCCTCGAGCGCGGATTTTATATCTTCCTCGGTAATTATCTGCGATCTGATCAATACCGAACCAAGCGATCCGTCCTTAACCAAGCTTTCCACATCCACCTCCTGACTCTATGCGATATGCTGAATTTTACTGTAAACTCTTCTGTCTGCCGCGTTACGTCCTTCTGAAGGGCGATCTGATCTCAAGAACATCAAAAGGGATTTTACCGGCTTTACTTTTGCAAATGCGATATGATAGCCTGTGTAAAAAAACAGGTTCCGTACCGTACTCTCTCCCGGATGCCGATATGGTACAGCATGGAGCCACAGGAGAACTAAATGCAAAGAAAAGCCCTCGCCCTTCTCTCCGGAGGTCTCGATTCCACCCTTGCGGTAAAAGTCATGCTTGAACAAGGCATACAAGTCGAAGCCCTGAATTTTACCTCCCCTTTCTGCACCTGTACAGGGAAAAATGCGGGCTGCAAGTCTGAAGCAGTCCGCGTCGCGCAGGAACTCGACATCCCGATCAAAGTCATGAACAAGGGATTGGATTATCTGGAGGTCGTCAGAAAGCCGAAACATGGTTACGGCAAAGGAATGAACCCCTGCATCGATTGCAGGATTTTCCTGTTGCGCAAGGCGAAGGAGTATATGGCCGAATGCGGGGCCGATTTCGTCATCACCGGGGAAGTACTGGGGCAGCGTCCCATGAGCCAGCGACGAAATACTCTCAACCTTATCGAGCGGGAAAGCGGGTTGGAAGGCCTGCTGTTGCGCCCTTTATCCGCGGGTCATTTCGCTCCGACCATACCTGAACAGGAAGGCTGGGTGGACAGGAGTAGGCTGCCCGCCATTCAGGGCCGCTCACGCAAGGAGCAGATGAAGCTCGCGGAGGAACTGGACATTACTAATTATCCCTGCCCGGCAGGGGGCTGCCTTCTGACCGAGGTATCCTTCGTTTCAAAGATACGGGATGTTTTCGACCATTGTGAACAGCCCGCGATCAGGGACTTCCAACTCCTCAAGGTCGGCCGGCATTTCCGTGTCGGTGCGGATACAAAGGTCATTATCGGCCGCAACGAAGCGGAAAATGAATCCCTTGAAAAGATGGTTAATTCCGGTGAAGTCTGCATACGGTGGTTCGACGGCAGCGGGCCGATGGGGATAGTGACGGGTGAAAGTGACGATACTCTTCTGCAAAAAGCGGGGAAGATCCTGCTCCGGTACACGAAAGCGATCCCGGGGACGGAATGTTCCCTCAAGGTTGCATGCGAAGGGGGAGAACGCATCATACCGGTCATTAACGATTTCGATGATGCCAGGCTCGAGGAATTCAGGGTCTAGCTTCATGTATTGTACAGAGGGGCGGCCCAATGGAGCCGCCCTGCTTCCGACACTGGTGCACCCCTACTGTGCCTCCTGATCCTCAGGCTGGCGGGGTTCGGCAGGCTGTTCCCCACCCTCGGGTATTGCCTCCCCTTCCGGAGGAGATAGTGGAAGGCTTTCCCCTGACTCGATATTTTCACCGCTGCCTGCCTCCGGAATCTCCGGGCTTACGATTACGGCACTGGTCATATTCTCAAAAATCTCTTCCTTTTCGATACTCTCATCAACCTTTCTCTGCAGACCGCCGACATTCGGTTGTTCCGCAAGGGCAACACTGTACTCTCCGTCTGTCAACACCCCCCTCTTTTTCATGAGCTTCAGAATCATATCCGAGCGTCGCAAAACCTTGGAAAGGTTCTTATAGGGGTTATACGCAACCCGGGGACCCGGCAGCATTGCAGCGAGAAAGGCACACTCCCGTGGAGTCAGAGCGGATGCCGGCTTGCCGAAATAATACCGCGCCCCGTGGCCGATGCCGTGCACCATGGGACCCAGTTCCACCACATTCAGGTAGAGTTCGATGATCCTCCCTTTGGTCAGTTCCTGCTCCATCCTCCTGGCCAGCACGACCTCCTTTACCTTGCGGCTTATGGTTTTCTCCCGGGACAGGAACAGATTCTTTGCCACCTGCTGGGTAATAGTGGAAGCACCGCGCTTGAAGCTTTTTTTCTCCAGGTCATATTTTATGGCGTTTTTGATGGCCTTCACGTCTATGCCTTCATGCTTGTAGAACCGCGAATCTTCGGCAAGGATCACCGCCCATTTCATCTCCGGAGGAATACTCGAAGAAGGCGTCCAATCGCGGTTTTTCGGCCCGACCACGAAAGGATGATAATTTCCCTTCCAGTCCTTTACCTTGATGGTCATACTGATTCTGCGATTTTTCAGGGTTTCCACCGAGGGCAGAGAGAGAAGGGAAACAGCAATATAAATCGTATAGATGACAAGAATCCCCAAGACAATCAACAGCACTTTTTTCAGATTCAAAGAATACCTCTGATGGCATAAATGCCAGGTGTTATGTGTTATGTGTTATGAGTCAAAACCTAAAACCTAAAACTTGAAACCCTCTTTTATCCTCGCCATCCGCGCCGCCGTAAGAATCGCCGCACTCATGCTCCTTTCGGAGGCCTTTCCCGTGCCGGCCAGGTTGTACGCGGTGCCGTGATCGACCGAAGTTCGTATGATGGGCAGTCCCAGGGTAATGTTTACCCCGTCATCGAAATGGAGGAGCTTCAACGGTATCAGCCCCTGGTCGTGATACATGCAGACCACCGCATCGTATTCTCCCTTTGCCGCAAAATGGAAGAGGGTATCCGCAGAAAGCGGGCCGATGGCATCTATTCCTTCTCCTCGGGCGGCATCAACAGCAGGGGCAATGATATCCTTCTCCTCGGCGCCGAAAAGTCCCCCTTCACCACAATGGGGATTCAAGGCAAGGACGGCGATGCGCGGATTTTTCTTGAAATACCGGTCAAGACCACGGTGAACAATCCTGACAGTTGACACAATTTTCTCGCGCGTAATCAGACGGGGAACATCGGCGAGCGCTTCATGGATCGTCACCAGCGCCACCCGCAACCTTTCACCGGCAAGCATCATGACAAAATCTCCGGTACCCGTCAACTCTGCAAGCAGCTCGGTATGCCCCGGGTACTGGTGCCCGGCGTCGTTGAGCGCCTCCTTGCAAATAGGCGCCGTCGCAATAGCCTCAACCTTGCCGGCGAGACAGAGACGGACGGCTTCGCAGATATAACGGTACATCGCATCACCGGCTGCCTTCGATGGGCGGCCAAATTCCATGTCGGCAATGGAAAGATCGGAAAGGGACCGGAGAAAAATGACGTTTTCGCGGCAATTGGATCGTGACGGCACTTCCGCCACAAGTTCCAGACCGAGGCGGGAGCCGGTGACGACAAGAGCCCGTTTCATGGCCGCAGCATCCCCCAGCACCAGCGGCCTGCAAGCCTCATGTATCGCCGGGTCGGCAAGGGACTTTGCAATGATCTCGGGTCCGACACCTGACGGGTCTCCCATTGTTATTGCAACAACCGGTTTTTTCATTTCACTTGTTCCTATTCAAGTACAGCGTTGTGTCTGACATATTTTTACAAAAGATAGGGAATAATAACACAAAAGCCCCGTACCGGAACGGGGCTTCATTGAAAAAACCATTGAATAGAAATCTTATGCAACGTTTCGCAAGGCAACAGGCGCAAGAAACTTTTTCATCTTCTTCAAGGCACCCTGCTCTATCTGGCGGACCCTCTCGCGGGA
>JAGFXO010000223.1 GCA_017861285.1 Geobacteraceae bacterium
GCCAAGCCCTCGTGACACCGGAAGTCCCTGCAGGGTATCAAAGCGTATGGGCCCAGTATTCACTTCTGGCAAGAGACGAAGCGCATCGCGACACCATCATGAAAGGACTGCAGGGCAAAGGCATCCCGACGGTCATCTACTACCCGAGGCCGCTGCACCTCCAGAGGGCGTTTTCCTTCCTCGGCAACCGGGAGGGTGACTTCCCCGTGAGCGAGGACTGTGCACGGCGCATCTTCAGCCTCCCCATGCACCCCTATCTCACCGAGGGGGATCAGGATCGAATCGCGACGGCGTTGCTCGAAGCGGCGGGGGCCTGATCGTTTGAACCCGAAAAAAACATATCCGGAGATACTCCTATGAACCAAGACAAGATGCCGAAAGTCGCCGTGATCGGCGCAGGAGCATGGGGCAGGAACCTCGTGCGCAACCATGCCGAACTGGGCGCGCTGAAGCTGGTATGTGATTCAAACGAGCAGGTCCTGGCGCAGTTGAAGAAGCAGCATCCTCAAATCGAAACGTGTCTGTCCCCGGCCGATGTTTTTTCCGCCCGAGATATTCAGGGGGTCGTGATCGCGACGCCCGCGGAAACCCATTTCTCCCTGGCCCGTGAGTGCCTGCTTGCAGGCACTCACGTCTATGTCGAAAAACCGCTTGCGCTCAGCGATATGGAGGGGGAGGAACTCATCTGTATTGCACGGGAAAAGAATCAGATCCTCATGGTCGGTCATCTCCTGCAGTACCATCCCGTGTTCGTGAGGCTCAAGGAGCTGGCCGCTTCCGGCTGCCTGGGACGCATCAACTATATCTATTCACACCGACTGAACCTCGGCAAGATCCGCCGCGAGGAGAACGCCCTCTGGTCCTTCGCCCCGCACGACATCTCCATGATCCTCGGGCTGACCGGTGAAGAACCGGATCACGTCCAGGCAACAGGCGGAAACTACCTGCACCGGAAGATCGCCGACGTGACCACAACACACCTTGAATTCCCCTCGGGGATCAAGGCGCACGTCTTCGTCTCGTGGCTGCATCCCTTCAAGGATCAGAAGCTTGTTGTCGTCGGCGACCGCAAGATGGCCGTCTTCGACGACACGATGCCCTGGCCTGAAAAACTCCTGCTCTACCACCACGAGATCGTGTGGAAAAACAACGTGCCCGTCCCCGCCAAGGGCGAGCCCGAGAAAGTTACCGACATCCCCGAGCAGGAACCCCTGAAGCTGGAGTGCGAGCATTTCCTGAACTGCATCGCCACGGGGACACAGCCGGTCACGGACGGCCGGGAAGGGCTGCGCGTACTTCGGGTCCTCAATGCAAGCCAGCAGTCGATGAATCAGCACGGCGCGAGAATCCGTGTCAGGGTTTCCGCGGCCGGAGAGGACGCGCGGGCCGAGGCGCAAGTTGCCCATTATACCCACGAGACGGCTGTCGTCGACGAGGGCTGCGATATCGGGGCGGGCACGAAGATCTGGCACTTCTCCCACGTTTTGAGGGGAAGCCGCATCGGCGAGAACTGCAACGTCGGCCAGAACGTGGTCATCGGGCCCGATGTGACGGTCGGAAAAAGCTGCAAAATCCAGAACAACGTGAGCGTATACAGGGGCGTCACCCTCGAGGACGGTGTTTTCTGCGGGCCTTCCATGGTCTTCACCAACATCTACAATCCCCGGGCGGAGATTTCCAAGATGGATCAAGTCCGCCGGACCACGCGCTCTTCGTCGGTAACCCTGCCAGCCAGATCGGCTGGGCCTGCCGGTGTGGTGAGATATTGCCGAAGCGCCTTGCATGCAAGGCCTGCGGGAAAAGATACGTTAAGGGAAAAATCGGTCTTACCGAAGCATAAGGAGCTGACCAGGAAGGAAAGGAACAATCGTCATGTATCTCAGCAAATCGCTGGCTGTGGTCGTGCCCAGCTACAATGAAGAATCCCAGATCGGGAAAGTGATCGAGACGATGCCCTCCTTTGTGGATTATATCGTCATCGTCAACGATGCCAGCGGGGACCGGACGACCGATGTCGTCGAGGCATATCAGAAGAGTAACGCCCGGGTCGTGCTGATCAATCACGAGCTCAACCAGGGCGTCGGCGGCGCGATCGCAACGGGCTATAAATGGGCCCGGGACCATGGGGTCGACGTTGCCGTCGTCATGGCCGGGGACGGCCAGATGGCTCCGGAAGATCTGCCTAACCTGCTCGACCCCGTCGTGAGCGGCGAGGTGGATTATTCAAAGGGCAATCGCCTGATTTCGGGGGAAGCGTTCAAGAAGATACCCAGGATCAGGTATTTCGGCAATTCCATTCTCTCCCTGCTGACCAAAATCGCATCGGGGTACTGGCATATCGCCGATTCCCAGACGGGCTATACGGCCATCAGCAAGAAGGCGTTGCAAACCATCGACTGGGATCAAATGTACAAGCGATACGGCCAGCCCAACGACCTGCTCGTCAAGTTGAACGTGTATAATTTTCACGTCCGCGACGTGGAAATCGAGCCCGTCTACAACGTGGGCGAAAAATCGGGGATCAAAATAAGAAAGGTCCTCTTCACCATCAGTTGGCTGTTGATCAAGCTATTCTTCTGGCGAATGAAAGAGAAATACGTGATCCGTGATTTTCACCCTCTCGTGTTCTTCTACCTATTGAGTTTTTTCATGTTTTTCATTAACCTCCTGTTTTCCATCCGGCTGCTGACGCTCTGGATCACGCGTGGTCACATCCCAGAAATCACCCTCTTGATCTGGATTTTCTCCTTTTCGATGGGATTCATGTCCTGCTTTTTTGCCATGTGGTTTGATATGGAAACAAATAAATTCCTGAGAGGCAGAACTGCCCGGGATATCTGAAAGGTGCGTCATTCCAGAATCACCTCCGGAGCGATGATCGGATGAGCAGCAAGAAAAACGTTCTGATCATAGCTGTCGCTGCAATTGCGGTCGCAGTTCTCAGTTGGTCGGCTTGGAATTGGTATCGACTCGCCTGCACCCCATCGGCGCAGACGTATTCGAAACTGCTCGAGCAGATCCCTGCCACTCATCCCGGGAGAGGGCACAGCGATTACCCCGGAAACCCCGTCGCCGACATCCCGAAATCTTACGCGATGGTCCTTGCGGCCGAACTCAATCGACTGCGAGCCGGCGAACTCCCGGAGCGCGACAAAGCGTTCATCAAGACTGCAGGCGACTGGCTGTTGGATCATTGCGACGAAGACCGGGACGGCGTGATCGGCTGGGGACTTCCATTCGCGTGGGATGCCTACGGGGACGGCACCACAAACCCGGCGAACAGGTCATACACGATCACCACCGGAATTGTCATCAATGCCCTGCTCGACTGGGTGGACTATGATTTTGCTGCACCCCGGGAAAGAATCGTAGCGACGGTCAGCCGCGCCCTCGTCCCATACCTGAACGGTCGGTTCACCTCGCCTTCCGGTTTGTTCTCATACTCGCTCGACGCGAACGATCTCCGTTACGATTGCTTCAACCCGGCGGTCTATCTGGCCGGCCAGATGCAGCGCGTCAGTCATTACGTGGCCGACAGGAAGCTGCAGACGAAGATGCGGCACGCCTCGGACCGCGTGATGAGCGTCCTTCTGACGCATAAAAAGACCGATCCCAATGGCGCGTGGTACTGGTCTTACTCCGTGCAGGAAGCCACCGTCCCAAATGATCTGCCGCACGCAGCCTATATCATTGAAGGCATCCGGAACTATATGGCGTTCGGCGGTACTCGCTCTCAATCCTTTGACTGGGAGGCAGTCTACGGACATCTCCAATCCTTCTCGTCGAAGGATTATTCCCGATGGTATGCATTCCCGGTGTTCAACGGTATCGACAAGGATCGCCCTCCCAGGCTCTACGATCTGGGCATGGCATTGTACTTGCTTTCCCGGTGCGATGCCCTTCCTGAAAGGGCAAAGTCCCTGGCCTCGACCATTTGGAAACCTCTCCGTCCAGGAATACGAAGCTTATTTGCTGATGGGATTGAGTTATTATCTTTATCCCAATAAGGCACCGGAGATTCGATTGACTGCCTCAACCGCCGCAATCGAAGCAGGTTTTGAGCCCGTCCCGCTCACGTTTTATGAAACACCAACCCTTAGAGCGGAATTGTTCTTCCATACCGATCGGATGACCGGAATCATGCTCGTCAATGGAAAGCACAAGGTTGCGCTGCCGGCCCGGACACTGCCCGTGAAGCTCGTCGATTGGAAGCCGGGGCATGGAGTCCTGCTTTCCAGAGAACTCTGGTCCGGCAAATTGCAATGTCACGCGATCCATGATGGAAAAACGGAATTGGAAACCATCCTTCTTCCGAATGATCTCGCCGGATTGCTTTTTCGGCAAGCCATTGCATACAGAAACCGCCTTATCGTTATAGCCTATGACAGCACCCGTAATCAAAATTTCCTCTTTGACTTATCCTTTTCGGAGAAGGAAAAGCGATTTTTCATAGAGGATTCCAGCAAGCAGGTTCTCTTGCTCTCGGCCGCGTTGGGTTATGAGCAGCAACCGCACATTTTGGCTGCCGTTCAGAATGAAACCCTATTCATCGCCAGCGGTCCATCAATATACAGTGTGTATCCAAATCGGG
>JAGFXO010000111.1 GCA_017861285.1 Geobacteraceae bacterium
TATATCGCCGATGCCCGTCGCCGAAAGATTTGTGAAGCTCAGGAACATAAGTTCGATAAAAGTTCGCGGTTGCCCGGCATTGGTGCCGCCGACGAAACTGCCCGGTAACCATGCCTGGCAGACCAGATACGCATAGGCGAATCCCCACGCGATCAGGGTGTAGGTGGCGCCGGCAGCAAACAACTCGTCGGTGGTCACCCGGTGATCCCCCATCATGTAAGCGATGAGACTGCCAGCCGCGTAGAAATATAGCGCGGACTCCAGCAGCGAAGCCCATACCAGCAGGGTCGGGTCTGCAAAAAACGCTGACAGCAGCGACAGCACGAATGCCGGGGCCACGAGAACCCATGCAATCCACGTAAAAGCGGGACTGCGTTTCACGACCCATACTGCAAGCAACAGGACCAGAACTCCGAACGCACCGAGCAGTGCCCGCCCGCTGGGGATCCCGTCAAACATGGCATACAGCGCCAGGCTCAACAGTTGCGCAGCAAGAAGGAAGGCAGACGGGTGGTGGCGCGCAAGAGCACGCCAGCGCAGGAATGAATTGTCGTGGTTGTTCATGAGGATTGAGTCCTATTTACCATTCAGGTTCCCCCTGTTTTTCAGTTTACATGCTCGGGCTATAGTGACGCTTGAGCCAGCTGCTCAAACCGTCCAGTCCGGGGAAAAGTACCCGTTCGTTTACATTTGCCTGATCGAGTTTGTCACGTATTTCCCATTTCAGAGACGCAGGGATGATTATTTTCCGGGCCAGCGCAGGATGGGTCTCCAGCCAGTCGTCCAGTACGAGGCTTGGATCGGACATTACCGAGCAAAAAGCGAACTGATTGACGATCCTGTCATCTATGGAGGGAGGCTCGAAAAATATGACAACCTTTTCACCGGACTGAGCATCGAGCGCATCGAGTGCATTCAAAGAGTTTATGGACTCATTCATCAGCTGAAGGGTCATGACATTCGCGCCTTCCTCTTCGAGTCTGTCCCTCAGGAATTGCGGCAGCAACTCATGCGCCTTCACGTAGTTGACCGCCCAAATCACGCCATCCAAATCGAATTTGTCAATGTTTGCCGTCGCAAAATGCATCGCAATAAAAGGCGAATAGGTCCAATCAAGAATGCGGGTAGGTAAACCGAAGTGCTGGGCTACGGATAGCCAGTGCCAGAGTGAGTCACGCTCAACGAAGCTGCGGTGTGCATATTTTCTGAAGTTGCGCAACAGATGGCGCTCCAGTTTGGCATAATCCCCCTGGAGACGGATCAGAGTCGTTTCCAGCCTGTACTCCGCGCTCGAGAGCCCGCGAAAAGCGAAACGGGAGCGAAACCGCCCTATTTTATCATTCCATGAATCGGCAAAAAGCTCCCGCTGAAGCTCATCCCACGAATGTACCGTAATTATTTCCATGTTACCTGTACTCCTTATCCATATTGGTGTCAAGCTTGCGTCTGTGCAAGTTTATCCAACGATTCTGACCAGGTTTCAACAACACATCAACTTTTATCATGCTGACACTTTCCACCACATTGAGATCGTTTCCGCACGGGGCAAACCGGTACATTCATGATACGTATTACAAAGTATCATAAATCCGCCGAACCTCATCCTGGCCATGGAGCCGCTCGAGCCTTCGAACAATGAAATGGCCCCGTCCCATGTCCTGAAAATGGTCAATGAATAATGTGTTTATCGCCGCACCACCGAATGCCCCTACCACAGGCACTGCCTGAGCCGCCGCTTTTTCCGAGACGACTATTGAAAACCGTGATGCAACCTGTGAAATCAACCTGACAATTGCGGGAGCTCCGTGCTGCGACATCCCCTTCTTTGTTACATGCGCCGCCGCTTCAGAGATCGACTTGGCGAGGGCTGCCCGTGCGGCAAAATAACCTGACTCAGTCGCGTCGTCTTTCTTTGATTTGCCGCCAAGCGCCAGGACCTGGACACATTGCAGCCTGGCGTCAGGACAATGCAAGTCCTCGCCTTCGCTGCGGGCAATGTCTGCAATGGAACGCAGCATAATCGTTGTGGATACCGGAAGCTCTATTGCCAATGCCGGCAGGCCGAATGCCCCTCCGCCGGCACCGGTTGCTGCCACAGCAAGCTTATGCCACCAGTTCGACGGAGACACCCGCTCGTCCTTGTCCATTGTAAGAAGTGCAATATCGAGTGCCGTCTCAATCGATTTTCGCGCGACGTCATTGACAGCCGTGGTCCACGATTCGGGCAGGCTTTTTAACCCCTTTTCGATGGGAGTGCCGACGAAATTACTGATTTTTGCAGCGAGTCCAGGGTTTTCGAGAAGATTCTTTGCTCCCCTGAGTTCACTGATTTCCAATGTTGACAGTGCCATATACAACCCTCCAATCCACGGATATAGGGACGTTGCTTGCTATCTTTCTATTCATGTCCTTCCCCGATTCTTTCCAGAATTGACGGATCTTTTTGTATCAGTTCATCGCCACGTCGAACAGCAATAGAAACTCCTGCCGACCCGAGTCCTGATGCCGCACCGGCCTCTTTCCCTGTATAGCCGAAGGCGCGTACCGCAAGACAACAAAAAATGGCCCTTGCCCTGGCTACTGATCTTTCCTTGCCGGGCATACGTATCCTATCTGCATCCACCCCTGTGATCTCGCAGACCTTGTGGAGCAGATCCGCAAGAGAATATGGCGTTCTCTTCCTCTCCCATATGTTATCACCTCGAGTTAGCGTTTCAACAAACTCGCTGCTTCCGAGAATACGCTCGTCGTATGCTGCAATCGCTTTACACTCCTCACGACCAAGCAAACTCCGTTTAAGCCCCCCGCCAACCAGATCGTCCCGACGGCCTGCGAATATTCCGTCGGCAACAAACTGACGATAACCGTTCAGTGAACGCGCATGACTCTTGCCAAAACGCGTCAGAACTTCGCATGTATCCTGTCCCTCCATTCCCCGACTGCCAACCAGAACTGCATGGCCGCTCCATGGATACCGATCCAGTCCGTCCAGGTCTTTCACCAGTCCGGATCGCAGCGGATTCAGATGGATGTAGCGAACGAGTTCGAGAAAGTACGGCTCATCTTCGCAAAGGATTGACTTGTAGCGGTTCTGAAATAGATGTCCGGAGCGCTGATATTTGCGATTGAAATAAACGGCATAACCTGTCAGCAGGCGGCGCATGGTTTCTGAAAGCGAAACCGCAGTCGGCATGAGCAAAAGGTGGAAATGATTCGTCATGAGCGACCACGCAAAGCACTTCGTTGAACCTTTCGTCAGAAGAGTTGATAGACGGGCAACAAAACGCTCTTTATCAGCTTCATCAGCGAAAATATCGCGTTTTTCGATGCCGCGAACGATAACATGATGCAAGACGTGAGGTATGTCAAGGCGTGGCTGGCGTGGCATGAGCGGAAGGTAACATAGACTTGGAATCATGACAATAACTAATTAGCAAGCAACGTCCCCTAATTGAAATAAAATTGACATCACCTAGATTTCTGTCACTATTTAATCATTCCTTTTGAGCCTTTTCAGAGCGGGGATGGGTGACGCAGATGGAGCGGTTGGATTCCGGGGAAGCTGAACAACAGTTCGATTTGGCACGGAAAGCCCTTGAAGAAGAGGACTTTACGAGTGCGCTGGCACATCTGGAGAAAGCTTTGGATCTGTGCGACAATCCGGATTGGTATTCTTATGCGGGGTTGTGTATTGCTCTGGAACGGAACGAGTTTCTGACGGGAGAGGATCTTTGTCTTGCTTCAATCGAGCATGACGAGGATAACCCCTTTCACTATCTGAATCTGGCCAAGGTCTATCTTGCCGCCGGCAAAAAAGGCAAAGCCCTTGAAACCCTGCGTCAGGGGATGGCCCGGGGTGGCAATGAGAGAATACTGGCGCTGCTCTTCCAACTCGGAACACGTAATCCTCCGGTCTTCCCCTTCCTGAAACGGAACCATCCCCTCAACAAGTTCATGGGCATTCTTCTCCACCGTCGTGCTCTCCGGCGCCGCGGTCTCCCGTAAGTCGATAAATTTGAGATTACAAATATTTAACCTCTCCCGGACAAGCCGTAGCCAAACGTATTTCCACACGTGTAGAATACCGTTCTATTCCGATGACAGGAATGGAGAGCATTCCGGGAAAATACTGCTTTTCAGCTGGTTGCCAGTATCATCACTTTCTCCAGTCGATCTTTCCTGCCAGGCGGTGGTATCTCGGGATTCTTTACCGGGCATATAAAATGTCTGTAGCAATTTCAGCGTTATTCAATTTTTAATCCGCCATTTCAAACCACTGTTTTCTCCATGCTAATCAGTTATTTAACTCATATTTTCAGATATTTGAAAACCAGTTTGCGCGACGCTGTACCATTTATTTCCATTGACACTTGGCTTTAGCTTCACTAAAAAGGTGATTTCAATTTCCCTACAAGACTGCAAGACTGGTTTTTGTCCCGGGAAACACAACTGGCGCATTCAGCAGCGACAAGCAGTCCATTTTATTCTAACCGGGTTTCACAAACCCGGTATCTTCAGGAGGTATCACATGGTAGAAGAAACAATCAATCAGATGGTTCAGAAAGCTAAGACAGCCCTTAGCGAGTACAAAAAACTCGATCAGGGGAAGACCGATGCGATCTGTGAAGCAATTGCAAAGGTTATTGCAGAAAACAAGGAAGAGCTTGCCAAAATGGCTGTCGAGGAAACCCGTCTCGGCAATGTGGCAGACAAGACCATCAAGAACCACTTCGGTTCCACCGTCATTTGGAATGACATGAAAGACGTCAAAACCGTTGGTGTGGTCAAGGACGAGAACGATATCATCGAAATCGCTCAACCCGTTGGCGTGGTAGCCGCTGTTACCCCCACTACCAATCCCACCTCCACGGTTTGCTTCAAGGTGCTTTCCTCTCTCAAGGGGCGCAACGTTGTTATTTTCGGCTTCCACCCCCGTGCGCAGAAATGCTGCACAAAAACCGCCCAACTCTGCCTGGATGCAGCCATTGCAGCAGGCGCACCCAAGGATTGCATCCAGTGGATCGAAGAGCCTTCCGTGGCAGCGACCAACGCGCTGATGACCAACCCCGGAGTTGACGTCATCCTCGCCACCGGCGGCGGCGCCATGGTCAAGGCCGCATACAGCTCCGGCAACCCGGCTTTCGGTGTAGGCGCAGGCGGCTGCCCCGTGTACGTCGCTGCTGACGCCGACATTGACCAGGCCATGAACGATGTGGTTCTCTCCAAGACCTTCGACAACGGTGTTGTCTGTGCATCCGAACAGAATCTTATCTTCGACGATGCCAAGGTCGCTGAGAAAGCCGTCGCCAAGCTGAAGGAAATCGGAGTATACCTCGTTAACGCCGAAGAGAAGGCAAAACTTGAAAAACTCTATTTCGGCGACTGCTCCGTAGTGTCCGGCAAAGTCGTCGGTCAGGCGGCTCCGGTGATTGCTGAAATGGCCGGCTTCTCCGTACCCGAAAGCACCCGTGCTCTGCTGGTTGGCCCCCTGGCTGGTACGCAGGAAGTAGAACCCATGAGCCGTGAGAAACTCTCTCCGAGCCTGGGATACTACATCGTTGACGGCAAAGATGCTGCCATCAATCTCTGTGCCGACCTGCTGAAAAAAGGTGGCGCTGGCCACACCGCCGGCATCCACTCTGCAAGCGATGCCCTGTGCGTCGAATTTGCCGAGAAGGTGGATGCAAACCGTGTGACCTTCAACTCGCCGACCAGCCACGGCGCCATCGGCGGCCTGTTCAACGTTATGATTCCCTCACTGACACTCGGCTGCGGTTCACAGGGAAACAACATCACCACCGACAACGTCAGTTTCCGTAACCTGGTAAGCATCAAACGCGCCGCTCGACGCGTTGTCCAGAGCTAAGGCAGCGTCGCATCCGATTGTCAGTGAATATGGCTGACAGTTGCAAGAAGGCCCGCATAACAAGTAGTACCATGGTATAACCTCACCCTCTCCGCCCCGGCGGAGGGGGACCTACAACTCTCCTTCCCATTCAAACTGCACTTTTATCATTCCTTCTGGACAACATTCCTTACTAACAGTAGGTTATCTCAATCGGACGGCTTCTTGCCGGAAACTGCAACCGGCAACTTGCTGATAATAACGAATTTTATTTCCCGGTTTTCTTATATATTTTTCACTAGTTATCCACTTCACATCAACTATTTGGCGGTCGCCCGTTAAAGGAACATTTCGGCATGAAAACCCGCAATCGCAAATAAACTATTGACACTGTATTACAGGTAGTTACAAGAGCTGCCTATCCGTTGTGCATAGTGTTAAAGTACCTGAGGATACGGTGAAATTTCAGGGCTTATCCACAGCTGAGCGGGAGTTATCCACACCTCGCATGGAAAGCTCTTTTTTACAATAAAATCAGAGCCAATCCATTCTGATTTTCTGCATTTCTTCTTTTACAAAACCAAAGTACGTAAACAGTTCCCGAGGAGTATATTCCGGAAATTAAAAACCACAAGGCTTCAAATAACATTGGTTTGCCAGGGGGTGCCTCATATCGAATACAGGAACGCAACATTTGATGCTGGTTAATAACAGTAATATCAGCGCCGAAGCATTCTGGAAAAAGCGCATTCGAGATGTTAACTCCCTGTCTTTCACTGCGGCGAAGCCACATTGCGTTGACAATCGGCAAAACAGGATGATACGCTTCTACCTGATGACTTTCATCCCTGTCACACTGTGGCAGATTTCTTTCGCTTAATTCACGAACAATACCGTAGCATGGAGGATATATGCACATCATAGATCTGCGCGGCGTCTGCTGCCCGACAAATTTCGTAAAAGCCAAACTTGCGCTGGAAATGATCGAT